>NZ_JBEEAC010000060.1:0-12535 GCF_040120695.1 Plantactinospora sp. B6F1
CAGACAACGACTACGAGCCTGCCAGCAACAGACCCATCTCCTCGCCGGCTTCTTCGTCAACACCGGCATGACCCTCGACCCCGAACCACCGTGACGACCCGAACGTCAGCCTTTCAACCTCTGTAGCAATCGCCCGGGTTACGGCAGCTCCGGGCCGCCGTCGAGGAGCTCGATCAGCAGGTCGCCGTACTCCTCGATCCGCTCCAGCACCTCGACGGCGGGGAACTGGCGGACGGCGCCGGCCTCCCCGTCGGCGGCGGCCTGCACCTCGGCCCAGGTCAACGGGGTGGAGACCGACGGCGTCGGCTGGGCCCGCAGCGAGTAGGGCGCCACCGTCGTCTTCGCCGCGTTGTTCTGGCTCCAGTCGATGAAGATCTTGCCGGGGCGGAGCCGTTTCGCCATCTGCGCGGTGATCGACTTCGGTGCCTCCCGGGCGAGTTCCCCGGCGATCCGGCGGGCGTAGTCGGAGACGACGTCGGCGGACTGCCGGCCGGAGACCGGGCAGCAGAGCTGCATGCCCTTCTTGCCGGAGGTCTTCGGATAGCTGGCGACGCCGTCGGCGGCGAGGCGTTCCCGGAGCAGCAGCGCCACCTGGCAGCACTCGACCAGTCCGGCCGGGGCGCCCGGGTCGAGGTCCATCACCATCAGGTCCGGGTGGGCGTCGACCTGCCACTGCGGGGTGTGCAGTTCCAGGGCGGCGAGGTTGGCCAACCAGACCAGGGTCGGCAGGTCGTCGCAGACGACGTAGTCGAGCATCTCCCGGCCCTTTGTCGAGCCGGGGGCGGGCAGCGTCTCCAGTCGTACCCAGTCCGGGGTGCCGGCCGGGGCGTTCTTCTCGAAGAAGGAGTTGCCGTCGACGCCGTTCGGGTAGCGGATCCGGGTCAGCGGCCGGTTGCGCAGGTGCGGCAGGAGGGCATTCGAGATCCGGGTGTAGTAGTCGATCACCTCACCCTTGGTGAACCCGGACGCCGGATAGAGCACCTTGTCCAGGTTGGACAGCTCGACGTTGCGGCCCTCGACCTCGACCCGTACCCGCTGCTCACGCGCCATCGACGTCCGCCACAGTCTTGTCGGTGCGCAGCCGGCGGATCCGGGGGAACCGCAGCCGGCCGTCCGGCGTGCGCTGGCCGTACTTCACCTCCACCACGATCTGAGGGGTTACCCAGATCGCCCCCCGGGCATCCTCCCGGGGCACCGGGGTCACGAACGGCGAGCCGGCGGCGCGCAGCGGCTCCAGCACGGCGAGCAGTTCCCGCTCGGTCGCCGCGCCGATCCCGCCGCCGACCCGACCCCGGTAGACGAGCCCGCCGTCCGGCGCCGGCACCCCGACCAGCAGCCCACCGATCCGGCGTACGCCGGGCCGCCAACCGCCGACCACGAAGTCGTCGGTGACCTCCAGTTTCACCTTCACCCAGTCCGGCGACCGGAGCCCGGCCCGGTAGACCGCGTCGGCCCGTTTCGACACCACGCCCTCCAGCCCGTGCTCGCCGGCCGCCTGGTAGGTGGCCCGGCCGTCCGGGAAGACCGGCGGCACCGCCCAGCGCGGACCGCCCAGGCCGAGCGCCTCCAGCGCCTCCCGGCGACGGCGGTAGGGCCACCCGGTCAGGTCCGTGCCGTCCCGCCGCAGCAGGTCGAAGACCATGTACGTCACCGGCAGGCTCGCCGCCAGCCGGGCGGCCCGGGCCGGTTCCCGGACGTGCATCCGCTCGGCGAGCGCGGTGAACGACGGCTGTCCCGACTCGGTCAGCACCACCACCTCGCCGTCGAGCACCGCGTCGGCCAGCCCTCGTTCGGCGAGCTGCGCCCGCAGCCCGGCCAGCTCCGGATAGGCGGCGGTGATCTGCACCCCGGAGCGGGCGTAGAGCCGCAGCTCACCGCCGACGAAGTCGGCGATCGCCCGCACCCCGTCCCACTTGAACTCATGCACCCAGCCGGGGCCTGCGGGCAGCTCCCCGGTAACCGCGAGCATCGGCTTGACCGGGGTGCCGGGCACGATCCTCACTCTAGGTCCACGCCGAAACGCTGGCGCCCGGTTCGATCCGGTGCGATCCTGGATCGAACCGGTCGTCCGCACCGGCAACGGCGGGGGTACCGGCTGCTCGGGGGCACTTTCACTCGACGGGGTGAATATCCGCCCGGAGAGGGGAAGGTACGAAGATCATGCGGGCTATCTGGCGCGGCGCCGTCTCGTTCGGGCTGGTCTCCATCGGCGTACGGGTCTACTCGGCGACCGAGGAGAAGGACATCCGGTTCCATCAGGTGCACCGCACCGACGGCGGCCGGATCCGTTACAAGCGGGTCTGCTCGATCGACGGCGAGGAGGTCAGCTACGACGACATCGCCAAGGGGTACGACATCGGCGGCGGCGAGATGGTCATCCTCACCGACTCCGACTTCGCCGACCTGCCGCTGAGCACCTCGCACGCGATCGACGTCCTGGAGTTCGTCCCGGCCGAGCAGGTCGACCCGATCCTCTACAACAAGGCGTACTTCCTGGAGCCGGACGGTGCGGCGGCCAAGCCGTACGTGTTGCTCCGGGACGCGCTGACCGACTCGGAGCGGGTGGCCATCGTCAAGGTGGCGCTGCGGCAGCGGGAACAGCTCGCCACCCTGCGGGTCCGAGAGGGCGTGCTGCTGCTCAACACCATGCTCTGGCCGGACGAGATCCGCCGCCCCGACTTCGGCTTCCTCGACGAGGACATCAAGGTGCGCCCGCCGGAGCTGGCGATGGCGAGTTCGCTGATCGACTCGATGGCCGGCGAGTTCGAGCCGGACATCTTCACCGACGACTACCGGGCCGCCCTCCAGGAGGTGATCGACGCCAAGGTCGAGGGCCGGGAGGTGGTGCAGCCGGAGGAGGTCGAGGAGGCACCGGCGGCGGCGGTCGACCTGATGGCGGCGCTGCGCGCGTCGGTGGACCGGGCCCGGGCCGCCCGGGGCGAGGAGCCGGCCGGGGCCGGAGCCGGCCAGCCGACCCCGATCTCGTCGGCCAAATCCGCGAAGGCGGCGGCGAAGGCGGCGAAGAAGGCCACCGGCGCGAAGAAGGCGGCCAAGAAGACCGCGGAGAAGTCCACCGGGGCGAAGAAGGCCGACGGGGACAAGAAGGCCGCGACCAAGTCGGGCACGGCCAAGAAGGCCGCGCCGAAGAAGGCCCCCCGCAAGTCCGCCTGAGCCCCGCTACCGGACACCCCTTCCGGGCGTCGGTACCGGGGGCTCAGTACGCCGGCGGCACGCCGAACGGGTACGCCACCGGCGGCGCGCTGCCGTGTCGCTCGGCGCAGTAGGCGGCTCGGGGTCCCGGCCCGGACAGCGGCGGGACGTAGCTGGTCAGCGTGGCGAGGCCGGTGGCGATCGCCACCGCGCCGGACTCGATGTCGAGCTCGACCAGGGTCCGGGCGAAGGGGGTACGCGCATCGGCCAGCCGGACTGCGTTGCGCCACGCCTGCTCCCGCCAGCCGACCAGCAGCCCGAGGGCGGCGCTGGTGGGGATGCCGGTGTCGAAGCCGGCCCGGTCGAGCCGGGCGATCAGTTCGGCGAGCAGCGGGTCGATCACCGCGGCCAGGATGTCGTTGACCCTGTCGTGGTCGGGTTTGCGGCTGCTGCCGTCCGGTGCGATCAGCCCGACCCGTTCGAGCACGTACGGCAGGTCCCGGTTGATGTGCGCGTTCATCCCGAGCAGCAGGTCACCGGCGCCACTGAGCCGGCGGGACCGGGCCGCGTCCAGGGCGACCAGCCAGGCGCCCGGTACGGCGGAGCGCCGCCCGGCGGCCCAGTCGTCGTACGCCCGGTAGTAGTACTCGGCGAAGAGCCCGCCCTCCCGGTTGACCCAGGCGTTGTCGGCGAAGTATCCGTCCTGGTCCCGTCCCCACTTGAAGCCCTGGGTGGTGCGCAGGTAGGCGAGCGCGAAGGTGGCGTGGTGGTCGCAGGACGACCCGAGCACGGCGAACCGGTCCCGGAGTCGGGCGATCGTGTCGTCCACGCAGCCGGCGCCGCCGTCCGGGCAGGTGTCGGGGACATCGGCCCTCGCCGCCGCACCGGCCGCTGGCGACGATGCGGCGGCGACAGGCGGGGCGGGTGGTAGCGCCCCCGTCACGCCCAGCGTGGCCACCAGCAGAGCCCGCGTCACCGCCCGCCGTCCCATGTCCGCCCCCTCAGATGATGATCGGCATCAATTCCAGTCATCATTCCCAATCTGAGTGACCAGTCAGGAACATTGGTCTGATACCCGACTCGACCAGCGAAAAGAGCCGGACTGGCCGCTATCCTCGCGGCCAGTCCGGCTCTGTCTCGTCGGCGGATCCCGCTCAGCGGTTGCCGAGCACCGCCGACAGCCGTGCCGGCGAGCACCGCCCTGACCGGCCGGGCCGATCACCACGATCGTTTCAATCCCGACCACGGCGGGCCGGCGCCGGGCGGCTGGGGCAGGATGGAGCCGTGGTGGATGCGGTGGTCTTCGACCTGGACGGCGTACTGGTGGACTCCGAACCGGTCTGGGAGCGGGTCCGGCGGCGCTACGTCGACACGTCCGGCGGCCGGTGGCAGCCCGACACCCAGCGCCGGCTGATGGGGATGAGCACCGGCGAGTGGGCCCGCTACCTCGGCGAACTCGGCGTACCCGGCAGCCCGGAACAGATCGCGACCGACGTCATCGACGCGATGGCCCGGGAGTACCGGAGCCGCCTGCCGGTCATCGACGGCGCACCCGAGGTGGTCCGCCGGCTCGCCCGGCACTGGCCGCTCGGGCTGGCCAGCTCGTCCCCACGCCGGCTGATCGACGTGGCGCTGACCGCGATGGGGCTGGCCGAGCAGTTCCGGGTGACGCTCTCCACCGAGGAGGTCGCCCGGGGCAAGCCGGCGCCGGACGCGTACCTCGCGGTCGCACAGCGCCTCGGCATGCCGGCCGATCGCTGCGTCGCCGTCGAGGACTCCAGCAACGGGGTACGCTCGGCCGCCGCCGCCGGCATGCGGGTGGTGGCGATCCCGCACGGGTCGTACCCGCTCGACCCGGACGCCGAACAGCTCGCCGCGGTGGTCCTGCCGCACGTCACCGACCTCACCGAGGACACGGTGCCGCCGACCCTGTCCGACACCGGACCCGACCGGACGGCGTAGCGGAGACACCTCGGCCCGGCCTCGACGGCGAGTCGCGCCAGCCACGACACCCGAGCGCCGAAGTGCCGGCCGCGGCGCCGGCTCCCCCTGCTGGCCCCGCTACCGCCGTTGTCAGCTTTCCGACCGGTCGGGCCGGTGAGCCAGGCCGCTCCGACGCACTGCCGCGCCGGGCGGGGGTGACCGGGGACGGACCGCCCGGCCGGTGAAACAGCGCCTGACAACGGGGTTTGTGCGGCGTACCGCCGGGTCTGCCGGGAGTGTGCCGTGCCCCCACTGCCACCAGGGAAAACGCGAGCAGAATCCGCGTACCACTCCGCTGCGTATCAGATCTGTTGCTCTAGGTGATTGTCTGCGTAACATGCCCGAGGAGCAGGGCCCCGACCGGCCGACCGGGTCCATCGGACGTGTGACAACCCCATCGATCAGTGAGAGCGGTCAACGGTATGCCAACTTTTCGATCGACGCTGCGCCGCGCGTTCCACCAGTCCGGTGCGCAGCACGTCCGCCGGGCCGCCCACCGGATCGCCCTCCGCACCCGGGCAGGTGCCTTCCGCAACGAGATCGGCGTCGTACTGCACGCCGATTACACCGACATCAGAGGCACCGAACTCGCCGTCTACAAGGGGAACCTCGATCGCAAGGCGGTCGCCGCCTGGCGGCGCCTGGTCTCCGAGACCCGTCCCACCGTCGCGATCGACGTCGGCGCGAACTACGGCGAGGTGGCCTTCTCGACCTGCTACTACGGGCTCCGGGAACTGCATCTCGTCGAACCGAACCCCGCCGTGCTGCCCTGGCTGCGCAAGACCATCGCGGCGGCCAGGGGCGACTATCCGGGTACCGTGCTGCACGCGGGCGCCGCCAGCGACCGATCCAGCATCGCCCGGCTCTACCTGCACGAGCACACCGGCGTCGCGTCGCTGCGGGTACACAACGACCGGGGCGTCGAGGTGGAGTGCTTCCGGCTGGACGAGCGGATCCACCTCGGCGACGACGACTCACTGCTGTTCAAGATCGACGTCGAGGGTCACGAGCAGGCCGCGCTGGAGGGGATGGCCGGGCTGTTGCACCGCCGACGGGTCGCCGGCATCTGTGAGATCCTCCACGCCGACGACGACCTGCTGAAATACCTCTGCGCCAACTTCGCCGTCGCCCTGCAACAGGCCGGCCGGGAGCAGCCGGTGGACGAGTCCCAGTTGCGCGACACCGTCGCCCGGGCCAGGGAAACCGGCTGGGGCGACCTCAGCAAGGACGTGGTACTCCGCAGCCGCTGACCCCTGGACCGCACGGGTCGCGGCGGCTACCCGACGCAGACGAACTGCGGATCGGCCCAGACACCGACCGCGCCACCGGACGGACTGCTGGTCACCAGGTCGACGAAGCTGGCGCTGGCGATCGCCACGTCGATCTGCTCGGCGCTGTCCGCCCGGCTGCGTACGCCGGACTCGAAGACGGTCACGTCGTCCGCGCGTACCGCGAAGGCGACCTCGACGTCGTCGGCGCCGACGTCGATCACGGCCCGGAGCCGCTCGCAGCCGGCCGGCGGCTGCACCCGGACCCGGCTGGGCGCGGCGGTGAGCACCGCACGCGGATAGACCTGGCCGTGCACGGTGACCGACCCGGGCGCCGAGTCGGGCGGCGGGGCCGACGACGGCCACTCCGAACTCCCGTCCAGCAGCATCGGCAGGTCGGAAAGGTGGTAGGTGACCTCGGCCGGAGACGCCCCGACCTGACTGCGGGTCGTCACCCCGGGCCACAGGTTGAGCGCCATCACTCCCAGACCGACGGCGAGCACCGCGACGGTCGAGGCCATCGCCCGGTGCCAGCGCCGCGCCGCCCGGACCGACCCCGCCGGACGCGCGGGCGCCGGGCTCGGCCCGGACGGCGCTACCCCGACCGCTGCCGCGGGTATCCCGGCGGTGTCCCGGCCACCCGCACCAGCACCCCGCCACCCGCTCCGATCGAGGCCGGCGGGCACGCTGGACGCGGTGGCCCGTCGGGGCGGGCTGACCCTGGCCGGGACCAGCGCCGGCCGGCGCCGAGCGGCCAGATCCTCGATCCAGCCGAACATTGCCACCGCCACGGCCACCAGCAGCCAGACGGCGGCCAGCCGGACGGTGACGGTCTGCACCCAGCCCGAGACGGCCAGCGGTGCGACCAGCACCCCGGCCAGTACGCCCAGCGGCAGATGCCACAGGTAGATGGTGACCGCCCGGGCGTTCAACAGCTCGACCAAGCGGTCCAGCAGGCGGATGCGGCCCAGCCAGTCGAGGCGCGGCCGGAACCGGAGCACCGCCGCGACGAACGCCATCGACCACAGCGTGTTGCCACCCGCGATCCGGTTCAGGTCGTAGCTGCCGGTCGACCAGGCAACCGCCAGTACCCAACCTGCCCCGGTGACCGCGAGCAGCCCGACGGCGAGTGCGTACCGCCGGGCGGGTATCCGGCGCAGCAGCCCGTCGTGGTGCGCGAAACCGAGCAGCCAGCAGGCCAGGTACGTGCCGACGTTGGTGGCCTGCTCGTTGAAGTACCCGCCGATGTTGACGATCTCAAGCCGGAAGGCGATCGGCAGCGCCACCGCCACCGCCAGGCTGTACCAGGGCCAGCGACGGAACGCCGCCAGCAGAGCCGGCGAGAGCAGTACCAGCCACAGATAGGTGACGATGTACCAGAGCACCACGTTGTAGGCCCAGGCCCACGACTGGCCGCCGACCGGCGGGGTACGGGCCGGGAAGATCCACCAGACCAGTTCGCCCCAGCCGAGTTGCGCGGCCGGTGCCGTACGCCAGCCGGTGACCAGCAGCAGCGTGACCGCCACCACCCCGAATCCCCACAGCGGGGGCAGCAACCGGCGCAGCCGTCGCCCGACCGCGCCTCGGCCGGTACGGTCCAGCGAGCCGGCCATCAACGAGCCGGCGAGCGCGAACATCAGCCCCATCGCCGGGAACAGCACGGTCAGCCAGACCCAGCCGAGCACGTGGTACGTCACCACCCGGACCAGCGCGGCCGCCCGCCACAGGTCCAGGTACCGGTCCCGACCACCGACACGAGCCCTCGACGATCCGCCACCCGGAAACGGTCCGCCCCCCGAAGACGAGCCGCCACCCGGGAACGGTCCGCCCCCCGAAGACGAGCCGGCCCCCGAAGACGAGCCGGCACCCGAAGACGAGCCGCCGCCAGGACCGGCCGTCGGCGCCACCGCCGGACCTGCCGTCGGTACGAACGCAGCCGGCACCGCAGGCTCGGCTGAGGTTCCCATCGGCGTCTCCACGTCCCAGGTCGGCGGGCCGGCGCTCTCGACAGACGGACCCTTGCCCACCAGTCCTACCCGACAAACCTGAATGATTCCTGACCGGGCTCCCGCAGCGTGTTCCCGGCAACGAAAGCTCTGCGATCCACCCGTTCGGGCAGCAAGATGGTGATCAGACGTATCGCGTGCGGAACCCCGTCGGCCGGCAGGTCACCAACGCCGAGGATCGGCGGACCGGGGCGGCCGGGCCGGCGGATCGAGACGAGAGGTGGTCAGGCGTGGCAGCTCCGGAGAGGTCGACGATGAAGGCGGCCGTCTACCAGCGCACCGGCGATCCCTCCGTGCTCAAGGTGGTGGAGCGGCCGGTGCCGGAGCCGGGCCCGGGCGAGGTGCTGGTTCGGGTCGCCGTCTCGGGGGTCAATCCCACCGACTGGAAGTCGCGGCAGGGCGACGGCTCCGGCACGCCGCCCCGGCACGGCTGGCAGATTCCGAACCAGGACGGCGCCGGGATCGTCGAATCGGTCGGTACCGGTGTCGACGCGAAGTTGACCGGCGAGCGGGTCTGGATCTGGGAAGCGGCCTGGCAACGGCCGTGGGGCACGGCAGCGGAGTACACCGTGGTGCCGGTCCGCCAGGTGGTACGGCTCGGCTCGGCCCCGTTCGACCTCGGCGCGGCCCTCGGCATTCCGTTCATGACGGCGCACCGTTGCCTGACGGCCGGCGAGACGATGCCGGACCGGCTCGACGTCGGCGCGCTCACCGATCGCACCGTGCTGGTCCAGGGCGGGGCGGGCGCGGTCGGCAACGCCGCCATCCAGCTCGCCCGGTGGGCCGACGCCACCGTGATCGCCACGGTCAGCAGTGCCGAGAAGGCCCAGCTCGCGGTCGCGGCCGGCGCATCGCACGTGATCAACTACCGGGAAGAGGACGTGGTCGCCGAGGTCCGGAAGGTCGCGCCGAACGGGGTGGACGCGATCGTCGAGGTCGCCGCCGCCAGCAACGCCGAGATCGACTGCCAGGTGATCGGCGCCAACGGCGCGGTCGCGGTGTACGCCGACGACGGCGGCGACGCCCTCACCCTGCCGGTACGCCCGATGATGGTGCCGAACGTCCGCTGGCAGTTCGTACTGGTCTACACCCTGCCGGCGGTGGCCAAGGCGCAGGCCGTGACGGACGTCGCCGCCGCCGCGTCGTCCGGCGTACTCCGGATCGGCACCGAGGCGGGACTGCCGCTGCACTATTACCCGCTGGACGAGGTGGCCCGGGCGCACGCCGCCGTGCAGGACTCGGCGGTGGGCAAGGTGCTCGTGACGACCAGCGAGTCCTGACCGTCCCTGCCGCCGCCCACGGCACCCACACCGGCCGCCGCCACGGCACCGCCGGGGTCACCTACCGCACGGCCGAAGGTCACCTACCGCACGGCCGGAGTCCGCCTACCGCACCGCCGAGAGTCGCCTACCGCACGGCCGGGGTCCGCCTACCGCACGGCCGGGGTCCGCCTACCGCACCGCCGAGAGTCGCCCACGGCACCCGCCGAGGGTCGCCTACCGCCCGGCCGGGGTCCACCTACGGCACCCGCCGAGGGTCGCCTACGGCACCGCCGGGGTTGTCTACGGCATGAGGATGATCTTTCCGCGCAGCCGTCCCGCCTCCACCAGCCGGTGCGCGTGGGCCGCCTCCGCCAGCGGTAGCGAGGCCGCGACCCTGGTCCGCAGCCGCCCCGTCGCCACCTCGGTCATCAACTCCGCCAGCATCGGCGGGTCGAGCTGGACCAGGACCGTCTCCTGGCGTACCCCGCGCGGCGGATCCAGCGGCGGGACCGGCCGGGTCGTCACCAGCTTGCCGCCGTCGGCGACCGTGGCTGCGGCCGACGCGCCGACCGGCACCGCGTCCAAGACCGCCGGGACCGGTCCAAGCTGGGACAGATCGGCCGAACGGGGCACCACCTCGGCGACGCCGAGACCGCGTACCCACTCCTCGTCGTCGGAACTGGCCACCGCGAGCACCCGGTGGCCGGCCCGGACCGCCAACTGTGCGGCGAACCCGCCAACCCCGCCGCTGGCGCCGGTGACCAGAATCGTCGACCCGGAGGCCGGTACCGCCGATCCGGATGCTGGCGACAGCATCTCCAGTGCCTGCCGGGCGGTCAGCGCGTTCAACCCCACGGTCGCCGCCTCCGCCGCGTCCAACTCGTCCGGTACGGCGACCAGCCAGTCCCGCTTGGCGACCAGGAACTCGGCGTACGCCCCGACGGCGCCCCGGGTGAGATACCACGGCACCATGCCGGCGACCTGGCTGCCGGGACGATGTTCGGTGACCCCGTCCCCGACCGCCACCACGTCACCGGCGAAGTCCCAGCCGAGCAGGAACGGTGGCTCGACCGGACCGCCGGGGATCCGCCCGACCCGGGCGGCCATATCGGCGGGGTGCACCGCCGCCGCGCGCACCCGGACGAGGATCTCGCCGGGGCCGGCGACCGGGTCCGGTCGCTCGACCACCCGCAGCACACCGGGACCGCCCAGTGCCGTCACCGCCACCGCTCGCATCGCCAGCCCCTTCCACGTGGCCAACATCCTTCCCGCCACGACATCCCGTTGGCAACGGCTCAGATCCGTTGGACCGTGGGCTTCCGCTGCCCCTCTGGGGGCAGCAACAGCACACGATCCGCCGGGACCCACCCGGGTTGTCCACAGGGGGCGGGGTGGGGGTGGAGAGCGGGGGGTTGGGGCGGGATAGTCGGCGGATGGCGGGCTGGGCCAGCTTCCTGAACCGCGTCGTCGTGCAGGAACGCTGGCGGGTCCCCCGCCGCCACCGGCCGAAGCGGGAGGTCCGTGATGCGGCGGGGCAGCGGGGGGGCGTGCTTGACGGGCGGCGGGCGAGCGTGCTCGGGCGGGGCAGCGTGCTGACAGGCGGCGGGGCAGCGTGCTGACAGGCGGGGCAGCGTGCTGACAGGCGGCGGGGCAGCGTGCTGACGGGCGGGGCGACGTGCTGACGGGCGGCGGGGCAGCGTGCTGATGGGCGGGGCGACGTGGTGACAGGCGGGGCAGCGTGCTGACGGGCGGGGCGACGTGGTGACAGGCGGGGCAGCGTGCTGACGGGCGGGGCGACGTGGTGACAGGCGGGGCGAAACGGCGCCCGGGGCTGCGGCGCGAGACAGTGCCCGGGCTGCGCCCGCCGCCGCCACCGGACGCGGACGAGCTGACGTACCTGCGCTGGCTGCAGGACGACGTACTGAGCCGGCGGCAGGCGCTGCGGCAGCTGTCGGCCAAGGCACTGCGCCATCGGCTGACGACCGGCCGGTGGCAGATCATGTCCCCGGGCGTCTACCTCGCGCACGACGGCCCGGTGACCCGCGAGCAGCAGCGCTGGGCGGCGGTACTGGCAGCGGGCGCCGGACGACGAGCCGTGCTGGCCGGACTCTCCGCGCTGGAGGTACTCGGGATGCGCGGCTACCACAGCGCGACGCTGCACGTCCTGATCCCCGCACATCGGCAGGACCGCGATCCTCCACCGGGCGTCGTGGTGCACCGTACCCGACATCTGAGCGCCGCCGACGTCCACCGGTTGGGCCAGCCGCCGTGCACGATGCCGGCCCGGTCGCTGCTCGACGCGGCGCAGTGGGCCGCGGACGACGAGCGGGCCCGGGCGATCATCGCCGCCGGTTTCCAGCAGCGGCTGGTCGACGGTCCGGAACTGGACCGCGCCCTGGCCCGGCTACCCCGGCTGCGTCGACGCGGTCTGATCGTGGCGGCGGCCGCCGACGCGCGCGCCGGGGCCGAGTCCGTCGCCGAGTCGGACCTGCTCCGACTCTGCCGGCGGGAGGGCCTGCCGACGCCCAGCCGGCAGGTGCGGCGTACCGACTCGCGGGGGCGGCGCCGCTATCTCGACGTCTACTTCGAAGAGTGGAAGGTGATGGTCGAGATCGACGGGGCACAGCATCTGGAGGTACGCCACTGGTGGGCGGACATGCGCCGGCAGAACGACCTGTGGATCAGTGGCATCCGGATACTCCGCTTCCCCGCCTGGCTGGTACGGGACCGCCCGGCCGAGGTGGCCGGGTGGCAGTTGCCCGAGCGGTGGGCGTTCGTCGACGCCGTACCGAAGACCTCGGTGGGCAAGTTCGACAAGAAGCGGATCCGCGCCGACCACGCCGCCGGTGCCCTGGACGTGATCGAG
>NZ_JBEEAC010000061.1:0-11969 GCF_040120695.1 Plantactinospora sp. B6F1
GACGGCACCACACCGTACCGCGCACGCTCTCTCACAACCCGGACACGCTGCCACCGGTCACCCTCATCACCAACCCGCCGCGCCGAAACCCACCCACGATCACCGACGTGCGGAAAGCGGGGCTAGGCGGCGCGGCGATCCGTGGACCGGGGGAGCCCGGTCTGCGGATCGCCCCGCGCCGGTCACCACCGGGCGCGGTCGGCGGTCATCGTCGCCCCCGCGCCGGCCGAGGGAACCTGGGAATATCTCGCCGTCATCCAAGGTTCGACCAAATATCTGCTATGGAGATTATCTTGAATCAAGACGTTTAGTGGAGATCGGATGGCCATCGAGCTGGGTATCGCGCTGGACCTGCACCGGGCGAGGAGCGACCCCGAAGCATTCGTCGCGCTCGTCCGCCGAGCCGAGGCGGGCAGTCCGGACCTCGTCGTCCTGAACGACGGCGGCACCCCGGAGGGGCCTCCCGGGCTGGACCCGTGGACGACCGCGGTCTGGCTCGCCGGCCGGACCAAACACATCCAGATCGGCGTGGTCTGCCCGTGGATCGCCTGACCGCCCTGTCCGGACCGGATCGCAGCCGCCGGCGCCGCCGTTCGGCGGCCGCCCAGGCGCGGCGCCGGGCCGGAATCGACTACGACGGGGTACCGGAGTCACTGGCGGACGCGGCGATCGAGCCGGGCGACCCGACGTACCGGAGCAGCGCCTCGACCTACCTGCGGGGTGGGTCCCCCGGGCTGGTGCTCCGGCCCCGCAGGCCGACGGAGGTCTCCGACGCGCTCGCCTTCGCCCGCCGCCACCGGCATCTTCCGTTCGGGGTACGCAGCGGCGGGCACGGCATCAGCGGCCGCTCGACCAACGACGGCGGTCTGGTCGTCGACGTCGGCGGGCTGAACCGGATCGAGGTGCTCGATCGGGAGCGACGCCTGGTCCGGATCGGCCCGGGAGCTACCTGGAAGCAGGTCGCGGCCGCGCTGGACCCGTACAGTTGGGCACTGGGCTCCGGCGACTACGGCGGTGTCGGGGTCGGCGGGCTGGCCACCGCGGGCGGGATCGGACTCCTCTCCCGCCGGTACGGCCTCACCATCGACCACCTGCGTGCGGTCGACCTCGTGCTCGCCGACGGCACGCAGGTGCGGGCGGGCAAGGAGGAGAACCCTGACCTGTTCTGGGCGGTACGCGGAGCGGGCGCGAACTTCGGCGTGGCCACGGCCTTCGAGTTCGAGGTCGACGAGTTGCGCGAGATCGGCTGGGCGCACCTCGTCCTGGTCAGTTCCGACATGGCGCAGACCCTGCGCCGCTTCGGCGAGCTGGCGAGCACGGCGCCCCGGGACACCACGGTCTTCTTCGTCACCGGGCGACCGCGCCAGGGCCAGTCGGCCGTCCAGCTCTTCTCGGTGGTCGACGCGCAGGACCCGGAGGTCATCGTCGACCGGCTCACCCCGTTCACCGAGCTGGGTCTGCTCGCACGGGAGCGGGTCGTGCTCACCCGATACTCCGACGTCATGGCCCAGGCCGCCGACGTCGGCCCGCACGGGCACCGCGGAATGGGCGAACCGGCCTCCCGATCGGCCTTCCTGCCGGTACTCGGCGACGAGTTCGCCGACGACGCCGCACGGCTGCTCCGCAGCGGCCTGGTCCACTTCTTCGAACTGCGCAGCATGGGCGGTGCCATCGCCGACACACCAGCGGACGAGACGGCCTTCGCGCACCGCACGCCGGCCTTCCAGGTCACGGCGATGGGTGCGGACCAGGCTGCCCTCGACGTGGCCTGGGACCGCCTCGCCCACCACTTCGACGGCCTCTATCTCAGCTTCGACACCGACCTGCGCCCCGAACGGCTGCACGACGCCTTCCCACCGCGGGTACTGGACCGGCTGCGGGACCTGAAACGACGCTACGACCCGGACAACCTGTTCCGCGACAACTTCAATATCGACCCGAGTCTCGACACCCAGGCCGGGACGCCCTGCACCGCCGGGCCGACGGACGAGGAGGCAATGCCATGACCGACTACGGACACGACCTACTGTTCGGCACCTTCGTGACCCCCAGTGCGCAGAACGCCCAGCACGTGATCGACCTGGCGGTTACCGCGGACCGGTCCGGGCTGGACCTGGTCACGTTCCAGGACCATCCCTACCAGCCGGCATTCCTGGACACCTGGACACTGCTCTCCTACGTCGCCGCGCGCACCGAACGGGTACGGCTGAGCGGCAACGTGCTCAGCCTCCCGCTGCGCCCACCGGCCGTACTCGCCCGGGCCGCGGCCTCGCTCGACATCCTCAGCGGCGGACGCTTCGCGCTCGGCCTCGGCGCGGGAGCCTTCTGGGAAGGGATAGCCGCGATGGGCGCGCGTCGGCTCAGCCCGGGGCAGGCGGTCGTCGCGCTCGGCGAGGCGATCGCGATCATCCGCGACCTGTGGGACACCGACGCCCGCGGCGGGGTGCGGCACGACGGCCGCTTCTACACCACCACCGGTGCGAAGCGCGGACCACGGCCGGCGCAGGACATCGAAATCTGGATCGGCGCCTACAAGCCCCGGATGCTGGCCCTCACCGGCGCCCTGGGCGACGGCTGGCTGCCCACGATCGAGTACCTGCCCCGAGGCGTCGACTCGTTGCCCGAGCTCAACGCCCGGATCGACGAGGCCGCGGCCGGAGCCGGCCGCTCCCCGGCCGAGGTGCGGCGGTTGATGAACTTCATGAACGTGGAGTTCTCCTCGACCGGCCGTGGCCTGCTGGACGGCCCGCCCGCCCGCTGGGCGGAGCAACTCGCCGAGCTCACCCTCACGCACGGGGTCAGCGCCTTCATCATCGGCCGCGACGACCACACCATCACCGAGCGGTTCGCCGCGGAGGTGGCACCGGCGGTGCGTGAACTCGTCGGGCGGGAACGCGGCTGACCCGCGGCGCACCGGCCCCGTAGACGAACCCGCGCGGGCGGCGGCTACGCGGCGGACAGCGTGTCGCCGGTCACCGGCTCGCCACCGGAATCGCCACCACCGACCCCTCCGGATCGGTCCCCGACCTCCCCGGAGCGGAGCTGGGCGCGGATCTGCTCGGCGTCCGGGTGACCGATCTCAACGAGGATCTCCAGCGCCTGCCGCCTGGCCTCGCCGGCCGCCTCGCGGTCGCCGCCGGCATCGTGGGCGTCACCGAGACAGCGCAGTGTGTCCGCGACGTTGTACCGGTCGCCGAGCGCGGCGAAGAGGTCGCGAGCCACCTGGTAACAGGCGACGGCGTGCCGTTGCAGGCCGAGGCGCTGATGGGCGTACCCCAGGCTGTGCAGGGTGTTCGCCTCACCGCGCCGGTCGGCGATGGTCCGCTGGAGAAGCAGTGCCTCCCGGCAGTGTGACAGCGCCTCCCGGTAGTTCCCGAGCTGCGCCTCGTACCACCCGACGCCGTTGAGCGCCCGGGCCTGCCCGGGCCGGTTGAGCGCGACCCGGTTCAGTTCCAGCGCCTGCTCGGCGTGGTCCCGCGCCTCGGCGTACCGGGTCTGCCGGGCGAGCACCCTGGCGAGCCCGAGATGGACGAACGCCTGCCCGACCCGGTCGTCCAGCTCGCCGAAGAGGTCGAGCGCCAGCCGGTAGTGGGCCTCGGCCCGGGTGAGCGGACCCAGTTGGGCGTACGCGCCGCCGAGCCCGCGCTGCGCATAGGCCTGTGCCCGCTGGTCGCCGAGTCGTCGGGCGGCCTCCAGCGCGGTGAGCTGGGTGACCGCCATGTCGTGGTAGCGGCCGCCGTAGTCGAGGTGGTCCACGAGAATCCACGCCAGCTGCCACGCGTGCGCGTCGAACCCGCCACCGGCCGCACTCGTGATCGTGGCGAGCAGTACGGAGTGTTCCGCGGCGAGCCAGTGCCGGGCACCGGCGGGGTCGGCGAGGGCCTCTGGTTCCACTCCGGCCTCGGCCGGCTCGACGGTGAGCACATCCCGGTGCGGATCCAGCAGCCGGCAGGCCTCCCAGGCGGTGTGCAGATAGTGGTCGAGCACCCGGCGTACGGCGGCCCGCCGGTCCGGCTCGGCGTCCAGCTCGGCCGCCAGCTCCACGGCGTACGCCCGGAGCAGGTCGTGGCAGGCGTACCTGCCGGGCGTCTGCTCGACGACCAGGTGGGCGCGGGCCAGCTCGGCCAGCAGGAGACGTACCCGGTGCGGCGGCAGCCCGGCGAGGCTCGCCGCAGCCGGTGCGGTGGTCTCCGGACCGGGGTGCAGCCCCAGCAGCCGGAAGAGCCTGGCCGCGGCGGGACTCAGGGTGAGATACGACCAGGAGAGCACCGCCCGCACGTCGGTGGCGGCGTCGCCGATGGCGAAGACGTCCAGCCCGGCCCGGACGTCCCGCAGTTCACGGGCGAGCGCGCCGAGCGGGAACGCGGGATGGGTGTCGGCGCGGGCACCCGCGACGGCGAGGGCGAGGGGTAGCCGCGCGCACGACGCGATGATCTCGTCCACGGCCTGGGGCTCGCCGTCCAGCCGGGCGGCACCGAGGCGACGGGCCAGCATCTCGCGCGCGTCGTCGACGGTCAGCAGGTCCAGGGTCACCGGGTGCGCACCCTCGGCCGCGACCAGCCCGGTCAGGCGGTTCCGGCTGGTCACCAGGACGAGGCTGCCGGGGGTGCCCGGTAGCAGTGGACGGACCTGCTCGATGTCCCGGGCGTTGTCCAGCATGACCAGCATCCGCCGGCCCGCCAGCAGGCTGCGGTAGAGACCGATCTGTGCCTCCAGGCCGGCGGGGACCCGATCGGGAGGCACGGCCAGGGCGTCGAGGAATCCGCGTACCGCCTCGGCGAGGCTGGTCAACGCCCCGGTCGGGTCGAAGCCTCGCAGGTTCACGTACAGCTGCCCGTCCGGGAACCGCTCGGCGACCCGGTGCGCCCAGTGCACCGCCAGGGCGGTCTTGCCGACTCCGGCGGTGCCGGACACCACACAGACCGGCACCGCGGTGGCGTCTCCACCGGTGCCGGAGAGGATGGCGTCGAGCCGGGCCAGCTCGGTCGCCCGGGCGGCGAACCCCCGTACGTCCGACGGCAGT
This sequence comes from Plantactinospora sp. B6F1, assembly GCF_040120695.1. NCBI lineage: Bacteria > Bacillati > Actinomycetota > Actinomycetes > Micromonosporales > Micromonosporaceae > Plantactinospora > Plantactinospora sp. B6F1. Next base: position 5,024 of record NZ_JBEEAC010000061.1, read on the forward strand.
TGCCTGGGCACGGTGGCCGGTCCGGCGGGCGGCCCGGCACGTGACGCGGGCGGTGCCGTCGCCACCGCCTCCCGGCGCAGGATCCGCTGGTGGAGGTTCTGTAGTTCACGGCCCGGCTCGGTGCCGAGTTCGTCGCGGAGCACCCGGCGGGCATCCTGGAAGGCCTTCAGCGCTTCCGCCGGGCGTCCCGCGCCGCACAGCGCGAGCATCAGCCGGATCCACAGGTTCTCCCGGAGCGGATGCTGGAGGACCAGGCGACGCAGCTCGCCGATCAGGCCGTCGTGTTCACCCAGCGCCAACCGGGCGGTGGCGTGTTGCTCGACGGCGCTGAGGTGCCGCTCCTCCAGTTGGGCAACCTCTGCCCAGAGGCGCGAGCCGACCGGCAGCCCGTCCAGCGGAGTGCCGCGCCACAGCGCCAGCGCCTCCTGGTAGCACTCCGCGGCCCGCCCGAACTCGCCGTCGTCCTGGGCCTGCCGGGCCCGGGTGACCAGATGGGAGAAGGTCTCGATGTCCAACTCGCCGGGAAGCACCCGGAAGAGGTAGCCGCCGGCGTCGGTGACGAGCCGGGAGGCGTCCGCGCCGGCCTGCTGCAACCGCTGCCGTAACCCGGCGACGTACGTCCGAATGTTGGACTCCGGGCTGACGGGTGGGGTTTCCCACACCACCTCGGTCAGGTACTGACCGGTCACCACCTCGTTCGCTCGCAGTAACAGGGCCGCGAGTACGGCGCGTTGACGCGGCCCGCCCAGCGGGACGCTCACTCCTGCGTGCCGCACGTCCAGCGGCCCCAGCACTCGAAGTTCCACCCCGCTCCTCACTCACGTCGACCGGTCCGACGTCCGGAGAGACGAGCCCGTACGGCGTCAGACAGCCACACTCTCGGAACAGAACAACATGCAGCGCCAATATAGGGGACGAATCGGCGGGTGCGCCATGACGCCTGGGCGGGATCTGGGCGCAACCTGGGCGCTTCGTTTCGGATGGTTCTACCCGCGCTCGGCTCGGCACGTGCGGCGCGCCCGGTCCCGTCATGACCGGAGCGCACGCTCCGACGCCCCGGGCCAGGAGCGGCCGGGGCAGAGACCCGGCGGCGACCAGGAAGCTCGGGTGCGCTCACAGCCGGGCTGGCCGATAAGTGCTGTTCCGGAACTTGGGGGGTACGGCAACGTGCCGGAGGTGTTACCGAACGACGTGACCAGCGGGATCCAGTGGTCCAGGCGGTCGGTCCTGTTGGCCGGTGGACTGCTGCTGGCCGGATGCGGTGGCCCGGAGAAGCCGGTCATCCAGAGCGGGGACTACGAGGGCTCGGCCTCGAAGTTGAGCAAGATAAGGCCGATCCTCGAACGCCGGGCGAAGGCCCTGACCGAGCGGAACGAGAAGGCGTACCTCGCCGACATCGACCCGGCCAACAAGGACCTGATCGGGCAGGAGCGGCTGGTCTTCGCCAACCTGCGCCAGTTCGAGTTCGCCGAGATCAGGTATGTGCTGGAAGGCATGCACGAGCGACCGGCCGAGGAAGGCTCGTGGTTCCGGCCGGTGACCCGGATCACCAAGCTCACCGCCGACGCCGGCCCCGGCGACATCGCCCCGGCCGAGTCGTTCCACTACCGGCTGATCAAGAAGGGCGACAAGTACCTGATCGGCGACATCGTGCGGGTCACCACGGAGAACCGGGAGGAACTGGGGGAGCCGGGTCCGCGTGCCGACGCACCGTGGCACACCGACAAGCTCAACGTACTGAAGGTCGGCGACGCGGTCTGGCTGGTCGGTGACGAGAGCGTCACCGACCTGAAGGAGTACGCCGCCGTCACCAACCGGGAACTGGCCACGGTCAAGAAGCTCTGGGGTGACCGGGATGCCTTCCCCGGCAACGTCCTCTTCTTCACCCGGGACCCGAAGAACGTCGACCAGTGGTTCGGCCTGGGTAGCACCGGCCCGACCAGCGAGCAGGCGCTGGGGTACCAGATCCCGCAGCTCGGGGTCGGAAAGAACGGCCGGATCTACGCCGACCAGTTCGCCGCCTCCCGGATCGTGGTCAACCTCGGGTCGATCGAGGCCGGCAGGAACCCGACCTGGACCACCGTGCGACACGAGTTGACCCACGCGGTCACCGCCCGGGTGTCCCTGGCCGGCTACAACGAGCTCCTGCAACCGGCCAGGTGGGTAGTCGAGGGGTTCGCCCGGTACAGCGAGACCATCGACCAGCCGGCCCGGACGGCCGCGATCCGCGGCGATGTCGCCCGAGGGGTACGGGCCGGCAAGTTCCGCGGCACCACGCCGCGGAGCGAGGCCTTCTACAACAAGGATGTCATCTTCAACTACGCCCTGGGCTCGACGGTTTTCAGCCTCGCGGAGCGGTTGAAGGGACGGGACGCGGCGGCGGAGTTGTACGCGCGCCTCGTACAGCGCATCGACTCGGCCGACCATTCGATCCTGGAACTGCCGATCTTTGAGAGCATCTCCGAAGAGGTACTCGACATGTCCGCCGGATCGTTCCTGAGCCGGTGGAAGAACTCTGTCCGGAACGGAGGCTGAGATGTCCGTGCCCCCTTCGGAGCCGCGTACTCCGCCCCCGGCCCGGCCCGGACCGCTGCCCGCCGGCCCGGCGATGCCGCCCGGGTCGCCGGGTAGCCCGCCGGTGCCGCCGGGCGGTGCCCCGGCGCCGGGGACGAGCGTGAGCAACCGCCGTCGCTGGCTTCTGGTTCCGGTGGCCGGCGTGGTCATGCTGCTGCTCGCCGGTGTCGGAGCGTTCTTCGGCGCCCGGAGCTACCAGGGCAGCCAGGCGTCCCAGTCCTGCGACATCTACCGCTGCATCCCCCGGCTTGAGGCCGCGACCGTGGTCAAGGCACTCCAGGACCAGGGGCACACCTGCTCGAAGGACTACAACCACCAGACCTGCGAGCTGATGGTCGGCTTCGTACGTTTCAGGGTCACGCTCCAGGTCGCCGACGAGCTCATCCACGCGATAAGGGTCGACATCCACCGGGGCACCCCGGTCGCCGAGACCGGTCTGGCGTACCTGAACTGGTTCGCCACGCTGCCCTACGCCCGGGACGCGGAGACGTCCGCCCGGATCGAGGAGTGGCTGGCCGAGCAGGTTAACGGCCAGAAGGACACCCAGGCCATCATCGGTGACTACGAGTACCGGTTGACCAATCCCGAGACGTACTCCGTCGAGCTCAACATCAAGGGCAACTTCTGATGACGGTTCAACCTCCCGGACAGCGTTACTCGCCGGACGGCCGGTTCTGGTGGGACGGCACCGCCTGGCGACCGGTGGAAGCCGCGCCACCCACCGGGCCGGCGGGGCAGCCCGGCCACGGCCCCTTCCAACCACCGTCCGGCGTTCCCGGTTCGTCCGGCGCGCCCGGCCCCTCCGGTTTCCCCGCTTCCGGTTCTCCGGGCACGGCCTTCCCACCACCCCGGGGCGCGGTCCCCGGTCGCCCGTCCAAGGCCGGCTTCCTGCTGGCGCTGGTCGGCACGCTGGTGGCGGCGGCGGTGCTGGGCGGACTGATCGGCGGTGTCACCGGAATGGTGACCACCGAGCCTCCGGGCAACGACTCCGCGCCCCCGTTCGCCGCCGAGTTCCCGACGGGGGAACGGCGGTACATGACCGGGGTGACCCTCGCGCTGGTCGTCGAGGACTGGTTGAAGAAGGCCAACTCGTGGGTCTGTACCGACAAGCCGGATGCGGAGCCCTTCAGCCGCGCCACGAAAGCGCTGGAGTGCACCCCGCCGGGCGACGAGGGGGACATGCGCGTCACCGTCGAGTACGACGCCGACGACAAGGTCAGGGTGGTGACCAGCACGTGCCGTCTGGGCCTGAAGACCAAGGCGTGTACGACGCTCGCCGCCACCCTGGCCGACACGGTGCTCACGCCACAGGGCGACCAACTGCGGAAGCAGGCATCGGAGTGGGCGACGAAGAATGCCGACAGTGAGCGGGTGACGACCATCGGCGGCATCCGGCTGGAGGCCTCGCTCAGTCCACACGGCATGACCGCCTCCCCGGGAGTCTGAGGTACCGCCAGCGCCCGCTTTCCTGCGGAGGCTGTGGCCGTTGACACCGAGGCTTACGGTCTGGCTCGTACCCTCCACAGCCGAGGATGCGCGGCCCGATCGCCGCCTGTCCGATCGGCACAGGATCCTGCAGAGGAGACCCGTTGAATACCACTTCCGAGCGACGCGGGCGCCGACTGGCGAGGACCCTCGCCGCTGTCACCGCCGTGTTCACCGCCTCAGCACTTGCCGTCTGGCCCGCCTCGCCCGCCTCGGCAGACCCGGCGAACCTCAACGATTGCCGCGCCGACGCCCGGCCAAGCTATGTAGACGTCAATCCGTGGCAGGCCAGGGGCAACTACATCGACGCGTGGCGGGCGCCCTACGGCATCCAGAGCCTGGATGCGCTACGCATCACCGCGACGGGCACGACACGCATCGACTACTGGGGAGCCAACAAGAACGTCCAGGGTGATTCTGCCCTTGCGCCGAACGGGTGGCCGCTGCCCGGCGAGCGGCAGTACATGCTGATCGGCCGGGTCAGCACCGGTTATGTCTGGCATGACGCCCGGGGGCGCTACTACGAGCCGAACCAGTGGTTCCCGGTGGGCGGCAACAGCGGCTGCCTCGGCATCGTCGTCTTCGCCGGGTCGGTGGCGCCGGCGCTGCAGCTCGGCATCAACGACCCGAACATCAGCGACAACGGCGGTGGTCCGTACGTCACCGTCCGCCAGTGGTGGTGAGGGCAATAGCAGCGACCAACACCGGGCGGCTGCGGTGGGCCCGGCGGGCCCTTGCCGCGGTGACCGTGGTGCTCACCGGGTCGGCGATGGTCGTGCTGCCGGCCGGGCCGGCAGCAGCGGCGTTGCCGGACCTGAGCAGTTGCGTCAACAGAGTCCGTCCGAGCTATGTGGACGCGGAGCCGTGGCAGGCCAGGGGCAACTACACCGACGCGTGGCGGGCGCCCTACGGCCTCTACCACGGGGACGTGCTCCGGATCCGGGCGAGTGGCACCACCCGGATCGACTACTGGGGCGCGACCCGGGGCGTATGGGGTGACCTGGAACTGGCACCTGAGGGTTGGCCCATGCCCAGCGGATACAAGTACATGTTGGTGGCCCGGATCACCGAGGGCATGATCTGGCACGACCATCGGAACCGCTACTTCCAGAAGAACCAGTGGTTTCCGGTAGGCGGGGACAGCGAGTGTCTCGGTGTCGTCCTGCCTGACCCGACCAAGCGGCCGAAACTCGAACTCGGCATCAACGACACGAACATCAGCGACAACGGCGGCGGTCCGTACGTCACCGTCCAGCAGTGGTGGTAGCCGGCAGATCCTTCGGGTACGTCCGCGGCTGACCACCCGGTCGTCGCGCAGGCGGTTGACCACGGAACGTCGCCATGCGGTGCGGGCGTGACGAGCCAGCGCAGGATCGACACCCTACGCGGAATGGCCCCGGTGTTCCGGAGGCGACCGGCCGTACCCGGCGGGGGCTGGGGCTCCGGTGCCGGGCACGGGCGTCGCGTCCGTACCCGGCACCCCGTCGATCAGAGCCGCCCTGGCGCCAGCCGGCGCGGGTGGCCCGCGTGGAGGCGCCGGTCAGGATCCGGCGGCGGCCGAGGCGAGCAGCCGGGCGAACTCGGTCGGCCGACTGAACATGGGCCAGTGGCCCGACTCGATGTCGACCAGTTCCAGGCGCTTGGCCCTGGCGAGCTCGGGCGCGTCCCCGGCGGCGATCCACTCCCGCGCCTGGTCCGGGGTGAACTCGGGACAGACGAGTACGACCGGGACGTCGAAGCGTCGTTCGTCGGCCAGCCGTACCCTGCCCCTGGCCACCCCATCGGGGACCGGGATCGCGGCCGACGCGATTGCTCGCCGGGCCTCCTCGTCGAGGTCGGCGGAGTCCGGTCCTTCGAACGGGCCCCAGCCGGGGAAGGGCATGACGCCGTCGGTCAGCTCGAAGAACTCGGCGTAGGTGCTTCCGTCCACGGCGGGGAAGCCACCGACGAGGACGACCTTGCCCACCTTTTCCGGTCGCGCGTCCGCGGCAATCCAGGCCAGGCTGCAGGCGGCGGAGTGTCCCACCACGACCGGCTTGCCGGGCGCCGAGTCGACGGCGGCGAGCACCGTCTCCACCTGGTCGTCGAGGGTGGCGGCGGTGGATCCGGCACCCTGGCCCGGCAGGGTGAGCGGCACGGGGCGGTGGCCGTGCGCCCTGAGTGGGGGCACAACCTCGTTCCAGGCGGATCCGTCGAGCCAGAGGCCGGCGACGAGCAGTATGTCCATGATCATTTCCCTCTCTCCAGCCCGGTCGCGGCGGACGCGTCCTCGTCCGGGTCGCTGTTATGGGCATGACGCTAGGCCCAGTTCCGGACGATCTACTACCGGTTCATCCCGGCGGCGCCTAGCCTGGCCGGAGTGCCGACCGAACTGAGCCCCACCGCACGAGCCCTACGCACGCTCGAAATCCTTCAGGCCCGCCCCGGCACGACCGCCGCCGAACTCGCCGAGCGCCTGGGAGTCACGGAACGAGCCGCACGGCGGTACGTCGGGATCCTCCGCGAGGCCGGCATTCCGGTGGAGTCCGTCCGAGGCCCCTACGGCGGCTACCGGCTTCGCCGGGGGACGCGGCTGCCCCCGGTCGTGTTCACCGAGGCGGAGGCGCTGGGCCTGGTCATGGCGGTACTCGACGGTCAGCCGGCCGCCACCGACGCCGACGATCTCGTCGGTTCCGCCCTGGGCAAGGTCATCCAGGTACTCCCGGAGCGTGTCGGCCGGCAGGCGGCCGCACTGCGCAGGTACGCCTCGGCCGCGCCCGACCGCTACAGAGGTTGAAAGGCTGACGTCCCTCGACGTGTCCGCGTGATCCGCGTCGATGGTTTGGGTAGGTCGGGGTGATGAGGTATCCGGCTGGTGGTGGCATGAACGCGGCAGCCCGGGTCCGGC
>NZ_JBEEAC010000062.1:0-10040 GCF_040120695.1 Plantactinospora sp. B6F1
TGCCTCCCTCAGAGAGAAACCTGTAGATGTCGCAATCACAAGTTTCCCTTGCAGGGCAGGCACTTCCGCTTATCTACACGCCGACGAACAGCACATCTTGACGATCACGGTGAATCACCCGGGCTAGGTGTCCATCTACAGAACGCCGCGTTACTGGCCAACTCCGTGTTCGGCATAAATGGGGCGGTGAAGGTCTTTTCCGGAGATAGCAGCTTGGACGCGGCGGATTAGGCGAGCCGGCCCGTAGGCGCTGAGGTCGTCGCGGCCGACGAAGCGCCATTCGGTGAGTTCACCGTCGGGGAACGTGATCCGCTGCTGGTCGTCGCTGCTGAGCGTACCCGCGTCGAAGATGAAGAGGATCTTGTCGCCTTCGTTAAGGGCTGGGGCCCAGTCGACGACGAGCATGGGGCCGACTTCGATGGCAAGGCTGAGTTCTTCGCGGACTTCGCGGATGCAGGCGGCCCGGGGTGACTCTCCGGGCTCGACGTAGCCGCCGGGGATGTCCCAGTGGTTCTTGTAGTCCGGCTTGACGAGTAGCACGCGGCCTTCGTCGTCGAAGAAGAGGGCGCCTGCGGCGACGCGTGGGGTTGCCATCGGTGGCATCTCGGATCCCGTCACACCGGGCAGCGTAGCCAGGCTTGATCAGTCGAGCACGTTGAGGCGGCGGGCGAGTCCGACCAGCTCGGCGGAGGGCTTGCCGCGTTGGCGGCGGATCCAGGTGAGGGCGAGTTGCCGGCTGAGGAGGTGGTGGCGTACCTGTTCGGGTGCCATCTGTTCGGCGTCGAGTAGGGCGGCTTGGGCTTCGTCGGCGCGGTTCCAGGAGTTGTAGGCGCGGGCGACTTCCAGGGCGTGGCGTACGCGGCGTTCCATGGGTAGGCCGGTGGTGTCGACGCGGGGACCGAGGTCGACGGCGACTTGGACGTCGCCGAGTTCGGCGGCGGTGGCGACGCGGTGGATGGCGACCTTGGTGGGGCCGAACGCGGTCCAGAGGTGGTTGCCGTCGGTGCCGAGTCGGGTGGCGGTCTCGTCTGCGGTGGCGAGGAATGTGCGGGTGGTGTTGGGGTCGTTGGCGCGGGCGGCGGCCATGGCGCCGGACAGGAACAGGGTGCCGTAGACGGACAGCAGCGCGGGTGCTGGTGTTGGTTGGCGTAGGTGGTCTTCGAGGTAGGCGGCGGCGTCCTCGGTGAGGCGTACGGCTTCGCGGTATCGGCCGGTGGAGTGCAGGGCGTGCCCGACTGATCGGAGTAGGGAGCCGGTGACGATCGGGTCGCCGGTTGGTCGTACGGCGGCAAGGCCGCGGTCGGCGGCGATCCAGGCGAGGTCGGTCTCGCCGAGTTTGGTGAGTTGGGTTGCGGCGAGTTGGTAGGTGAGTCCGTGGAGTCGGCGGGCCTGGTCCTGGTCGTCGCCGTCGAGTCCGTCGGCGGCGGCCTGGGCGCGGTGGAGCAGGTCGGGTAGGCGGCCGGTGACGTACCCGAATCGGGAGTCCTGGTAGGCGTTCCACAAGGCGGTCACGTCGCGCTTGAGGTCGACGATGCTGGGCGGCGGGGCTTGGCGGTCGCTGGGATGGCCGAAGGGGCTGATGACGCGGTAGTTCATCAGGGCGGCGCGTAGGGCGGGCACGGTGTCGGTGCCGCTGTCGGCGGTCCAGTCGAGCAGGGACGGTTCGGCGAGGAGGTCGCCGAGTGAGAGTCGAGGACGTCGGCGAGGCTCTTGATGACGGAGAGCCGGTCCATCTCGATGCGGTTGTTCTCGATCTTTCCGAGCCAGTCGGCGGTACGGCCGACCAGTCCGGCGAGGACTTCCTGAGATAGTCCGCGTCGGCGGCGGTACCAGGCGACGCGTTCGCCGATCGTGAGTGTGTTGGGCATGCCGCGCACGATGCCTCCCCTGGGCTTGGCGACCCCGGAATGATTTTCCGGGTTGTTGGCCCGGTTGTGCCACGACCTGTGTCAATGATCGAGCACAACCTGTTGACCGCTTGTCGTTCCTGCGTTGGCAATGGTTGGAAGTACATCACTCGGCGGTTGGCGCTGCGGTCGGTGGCGTCTTCGGGTAGGTCGTCGCGGCCGTTGGCGCGGCGATCGTGTCTGGACTGTGCGGGCCAGGGTCGGGTGTCGGTCTCGTGAGCTGGGCGTCGGGGTGGGTGCCGGCGCCAGGCTGCACGGTCGACGTGCGGCCGTCTGAATGCCCGTCCGCCTCGGCGCCCCTCCAACCCTCGGAAGGAATGGCGGGCTGATGCCGACATCGAGCGGCGTCCTGGTGCCGAAGCCGGGTGACGTGCTGTTGCTGAACGGGCGGGCGTCGGTGCAGTTCGCCGGGGATCGGGCGCTGGTGCTACGGGTGATCAACGTGTCGAAGCGTCCGACGTACCACGGTTGGTGCTGGCTGACCGGCTACGCCCTCGACCGGAACGGGCATGCGACCGACCGGCGGGAGGTCTTCGTGCAAATTGCCGGACTGCGCTCCGCCCCGCAGGTCGTGCGGCCGTCCCCGGCGGCCGGCCGCGTTGACGAGGGGGCGGGGTGTTTGACGTACGGGTCCAGCTCGGTGACGTGATCCGGATCGACGCCGCTGACCGGTTCCGCTCATCTGACGGGCCGGTGACGCTGTGGGTGACTGGTGTGCGCCTGGTGGCGAACCGGCCGGAGCAGGACGAGTGGGTCTGGCTGGAAGGCGTGAAGATCGGGCAGGATGGCCGGTCCTCTGATTGGGCGCGGATTTTGGTGCGGGGCTCGCTCTTGGCCGTGCCCCGGCAGCATCGACCGGGGTCGGCGCGGTGAGTGTCTACCTGTCCGCTGCTGCCCTGGAAGAGCTGCGGGCGGCGCAGTCCCGGCTTGACTCACATACGCCGTCCAGCGTGGATGAGACCTGCTCGGCTGCGGTGAGCCGGGTCCGTGCCCGGTGCGCCGGGCTGCGTTGCGGGTGTTCGGCCGCTACGGCTGCCTCCCCCGGCGTTGGCCGGGTGCGTCTCGTCCGGATCTGATCAACGCTCCGGCGTCGTGGTCGGGGTGGCTGCCGCGTCCTGGTGACTCGCCGCCAGCCAGCTGACCTCGGCTTGTGCCGTCATGCTGTCAGGCTTCACGGAAGGTCACGCCGGACGGCAGGTCCCGCGCTACTGGCACGCGAGTGGCACGTAAGATCAAAGAGAGCTAGATACAGAACAGTCCAGGCGAGGCGATTATGCCTCTGACCTGGGCTAAAGGCCGTTGGAGCGGGCGACGGGAATCGAACCCGCACCGTCAGTTTGGAAGACTGAAGCTCTGCCATTGAGCTACGCCCGCGCTCGCCCCGATCATCTCGGGACGCGACGCATAGCCTAACCGGTCGCCCCGCCCCGCCGACACCGGCATACCGCCGGCTGGCGCCACCCCACCCCACCCAGCCACCCGCCACCGGGCACCCGCCACCCCACCACCCGCCAGGCGGACGGGTCCGGGACGGCAAGCGCCGGCACCCCGCGTACACCTGGATCAAGCTGGATCGGGGCGACACGGCGGCCCGGCACGGAGACCGGGCGGGCGTGACCCCGACCGGACCGCATACACTCTTCACCGCCACGGGGTGTGGCGCAGCTTGGTAGCGCACTCGCTTTGGGAGCGAGGGGCCGTGGGTTCAAATCCCGCCACCCCGACTGTCGCCCGCGGCTGCGGGGGGAGCCTCGGCTGCGGGGTGAGCCTTGCCACCCCGCGCCGTCAGACGCCTCCGCCGGCTCGCCTACACTCGGTGGGCTGAATACCGGCCCAGAATAAAGATCGAGATCCGTCAAGGAGTACGCCTGTGAAGAGCACCGTCGAGACTCTGAGCCCGACGCGCGTGCGGCTCGCCATCGAGGTGCCGTTCGTCGAGCTCGAGCCGAGCCTCAAGAAGGCGTACCGGGAGATCGCCTCGCAGGTCAACGTCCCGGGTTTCCGGCGCGGCAAGGTGCCGGCGGCGGTGATCGACCAGCGGGTCGGCCGCGGCGCGGTGCTCAACGAGGCCGTCCAGGAGGCCATTCCGGAGAACATTCTCGCCGCGGTCCGCGAGCACGACGTCAAGACGCTGGGCCGGCCCGAGGTCGAGATTACCGAGTTCAACGACGGTGACGCGCTGAAGTTCACCGCCGAGGTCGATGTCCGCCCCGAGATTTCGCTGCCCGACCTCTCCACGGTCGAGGTGACCGTCGACGAGCTTCAGATCGACGAGGACGAGATCGAGGCCCAGGTCGCCAGTCTGCGGGAGCGGTTCGCCACGCTGAAGACGGTCGAGCGGGCCGCCCAGGAGGGCGACTACGTGCAGATCGACCTGGCGGCGACCGTCGACGGCGAGGAGGTGCCGGGCGGCTCGGCCACCAACATCTCGCACGAGGTCGGCAGCAAGCAGCTCCTGCCAGGGCTGGACGAGGTACTGGTCGGCCTCTCGGCCGGTGAGGCGACCAACTTCCAGACCCAGCTCGTCGGCGGCGATTTCGCCGGGCGGGACGCCGACGTCGCCGTGACGGTCCGCACCGTCAAGGAGAAGGAACTGCCGCCGCTCGACGACGATTTTGCCCAGCTCGCCAGCGAGTTTGACACCCTCGACGAGCTGCGGGGCGACATCCGCGAGCGGGTCAGCCGGTCGAAGAAGATCGAGCAGATCTACGCCGCTCGGGACCGCGCCTTGGAGCAGATCGTGGCGGCCGCCGACGTGCCGGCCCCGGAGGGGGTCGTGCGCGAGGAGGTCGAGCACCGCAAGCAGGCCATGGTCGACCAGCTGGAGCGGATCGGCGCCTCCCTGGAGGAATATCTCACCTCCGAGGAGAAGACCGAGGAGCAGATCGACGCCGAGCTGAAGGACGCGGCCACCGAGGGGGTCAAGATCCAGCTTCTGCTGGACACCCTGGCCGACGCCGAGCAGGTGCAGGTCTCCGACGACGAGTTCGGGCACGAGATCGTGCACCGGGCGCAGCGCGCCGGGATGGCTCCCCAGCAGTACTACGACCAGCTCGTCCGCTCCGGTGCGGCCGGCGCGGTCTTCGGCGACGTCCGGCGGGGCAAGGCCCTGGCCATGGTGATGGAGCGGATCAAGATCACTGACTCGGCCGGCAACCCGATCAGCATGGAAGAGCTGCGCGCCGCGAGTGGCGAGGAGCACGACCACGAGCACGACCACGAGCACTGAGCCGCGCGGGGTCGTGACCGCCGGGTCCGGACGCCACGCTCCGGGCCCGACCGGCCGAAACCCCATCGAGTACGCCCCGGGCGGTCAGCGCGCCGCCACCAGCCGTGCTGCGGCCAGCCGCGCTGCGGCCAGGGACCAACTGCGCTGTGAGCGAACAGTGCCCGGACCGGGACGTTACGACCCCGGTCAGCGGTTAATGTCGGGCGTAAGACGCACGGAGAGCGAAGGGCTGCCATGACTGGTTCAGACTTCTCAGCTATGCCCCTGCGGGTGACCGAAGCCCGCAGTGCGGACGCACTTGGTGGCAACCTCGACGACTCGGTCTACAACCGGCTGCTCAAGGAGCGGATCATCTTCCTTGGCAGCGAGGTGACCGACCAGGTCGCCAACCGCATCTGCGCACAGCTGCTGCTACTCGCCGCGGAGGACCCCGGCCGCGACATCAACCTGTGGATCAACTCGCCGGGTGGCTCGGTCTACTCCGGCATGGCGATCTACGACACGATGCAGTTCATCGACAACGACGTCTCCACGGTCGCGATGGGCATGGCCGCCTCGATGGGCCAGCTCCTGCTCTGCGCCGGCACCAAGGGCAAGCGCTACGCCCTGCCGCACGCGCGGATCATGATGCATCAGCCGTCCGGCGGCATGGGCGGGACGGCCTCCGACATCGCCATCCAGGCCGAGCAGATGCTCTACACCAAGCGGATGTTCCAGGAGCGGGTGGCCTTCCACACCGGCCAGGAGCAGGCCCAGATCGAGGCCGACTCGGACCGGGACCGCTGGTTCACCGCCACCGAGGCCAAGGACTACGGCTTCATCGACAAGGTGATCACCGGAGCCGCGCAGGTTCCGGAAGGCGCCGGGACCCTGAGCTGAGGAGCGGAAAGATGACCGACCCGACCCTGCTTGCCGGTGGCGGCTTCCAGCCCGTGCACAACCGGTACGTCCTGCCCTCCTTCGTCGAGCGCACCTCGTACGGCGTCAAGGAGTCGAACCCCTACAACAAGCTCTTCGAGGACCGGATCATCTTCCTCGGCGTGCAGGTGGACGACGCGTCGGCCAACGACGTGATGGCTCAGCTGCTGACGCTGGAGGGCACCGACCCGGACCGCGACATCATCATGTACATCAACTCGCCCGGTGGCTCGTTCACGGCCATGACGGCGATCTACGACACGATGCAGTACGTCCGGCCGGACATCCAGACCGTCTGCCTCGGGCAGGCGGCCAGCGCGGCCGCCGTACTCCTCGCCGCCGGTACGCCCGGCAAGCGCATGGCGCTGCCGAACTCCCGGATCATCATCCACCAGCCGGCCACCGAGGGCGGCTACGGGCAGGGCTCGGACATCGAGATCCAGGCCCGGGAGATCCTCCGGATGCGTACCCAGCTCGAGGAGATGCTTTCCCGACACTCCAACCAGCCGATTGAACGAGTCCGTCGTGATATCGACCGTGACAAGTTCATGACCGCGGAGGAGTCCCGTGAGTACGGTCTGGTCGACACGATCCTGACCAGCCGAAAGAAGGGCCTGCTCGCGGCGAACGCCTCGAGCTGATCATTCTGGTCAGAGGCCGGCCGTCCGGTTGTCCGGTGGCCGGCCTCTGACACACCCCGCTTTGGGGGTCGGAGAAACCCCGCGCAGCGGGTAACGTCGGTTCTGCACCGCCCATGGCCGGTCGGGACCGGCCGGTGAAGAAGACCGACGGGCGTACCGTCCGCAGGCCAGTGTCTCTGCTAGGACAGGCTGGCCGATGAGCGCAGGGAGAACGTAGGTGGCACGGATCGGCGACGGTGGCGACCTACTGAAGTGCTCCTTCTGCGGCAAGTCGCAGAAGCAGGTCAAGAAGCTCATCGCAGGCCCCGGGGTCTACATCTGCGACGAGTGCATCGACCTCTGCAACGAGATCATCGAGGAGGAGCTGGCCGAGTCCGGCGAGGTGAAGTGGGAAGAGCTTCCCAAGCCGATGGAGATCTGCCAGTTCCTCGACCAGTACGTCGTGGGCCAGGACCAGGCGAAGAAGGCCCTCGCGGTAGCGGTCTACAACCACTACAAGCGGATCCAGGCCGAGGGCGCCGGCGGGCCCGGTTCCGCCGACGGGGTGGAGCTGTCGAAGTCCAACATCCTGCTGATCGGTCCCACCGGGTGCGGAAAGACACACCTGGCCCAGACTCTCGCCCGGATGCTGAACGTGCCGTTCGCGATCGCCGACGCGACCGCGCTGACCGAGGCCGGCTACGTCGGCGAGGACGTCGAGAACATCCTGCTGAAGCTGATCCAGGCCGCCGACTACGACATCAAGCGGGCCGAGACCGGGATCATCTACATCGACGAGGTCGACAAGATCGCCCGCAAGTCGGAGAACCCGTCGATCACCAGGGACGTCTCCGGTGAGGGTGTGCAGCAGGCGCTGCTCAAGATCCTGGAAGGCACGGTGGCCAACGTGCCGCCGCAGGGTGGCCGGAAACACCCGCACCAGGAGTTCATTCAGATCGACACCACCAACGTGCTGTTCATCTGCGGTGGTGCCTTCGCCGGGCTGGACCAGATCATCGAGGCCCGTACCGGCCAGGGCGGGCTCGGCTTCGGTGCCCACCTCCGTTCGGTCTCCGAGCGCTCGACCGACGACATCTTCGGTCGGGTCATGCCGGAGGACATGCTCAAGTTCGGTCTGATTCCCGAGTTCATCGGCCGGCTCCCGGTGATCACCAACGTCCGGAGCCTCAACCGCGAGGCGCTGGTCAGGATCCTGACCGAGCCGCGCAACGCGCTCGTCCGGCAGTACCAGCGCCTCTTCGAGCTCGACGGTGTGGAGCTGGAGTTCGAGCCGGCGGCGTTGGAGGCGATCGCCGATCAGGCCATGCTGCGCGGCACAGGTGCCCGGGGCCTGCGCGCCATCCTCGAAGAGGTCCTGCTCTCGGTGATGTACGAGGTGCCCAGCAACCCGAATGCGGCCCGCGTCCTGATCACCCGGGGTGTGGTGCTGGAGAACGTCAACCCGACGATCGTTCCGCGCGAGTTCACCGGCCGCCGCGCCCGTCGCGAGCGCGAGGAGCGCTCGGCCTGACCGCCCCGCGCCCGCCCGGGTAAGCCTGGTCACCCGGAGACCACGGCCGTAGGCTCTCCGCATGCGCGTCGCAGTCTGCCAGCTCAACGCCCGCGACGACCGGAAGGCCAACCTGGCCGCCGCCGGCGAGCTGCTCGCCCGGGCCGCGGCCGCCGGAGCGGACCTGGCGATCCTTCCGGAGTACGTCGACTACCTCGGCCCGTCCCGTGGACTGCCGCCACCTGAGCCGGTCGACGGCGAGTTCGCCGCGTTCTTCGCCGAGCTGGCCCGGCGGCACGGGATGTGGGTGCATGCCGGTTCGTTCCACGAGACGGGGCCGGATCCGGAGCACACCTACAACACCTCGCTGATCTTCGACCGTTCCGGTGCGCTCGCCGCGACGTACCGCAAGATCCACCTCTACGACGTGGAGATCCCGGGGCGGGTCTCGTACCTCGAATCCAAGACCGTCGCCGCCGGTTCCGCGCCGGTCACCGTCACGGTCGACGGCGTACGCGTCGGCCTGTCGATCTGCTACGACCTGCGCTTTCCCGAGTTGTACCGGCAGTTGGCCGTCGGTGGGCAGGCTCAACTGCTGGTGGTGCCCGCCGCCTTCATGCTGCACACCGGCCGGGACCACTGGGAGGTCCTGTTGCGCGCCCGGGCGATCGAGAACCAGTGCTACGTGGCGGCGGCGGGACAGATCGGTGACCACGATCCAGGTCGCACCTGCTTCGGTCGCAGCATGGTGATCGACCCCTGGGGGACCGTACTCGGTCAGGCGCCGGACACGGTCGGGATCGTCGTCGCCGACCTCGACCTCGACCGGCTGCACGACATCCGAACCGAGCTGCCCAGCCTGGCCAACCGCCGCCTCTGACGGCACCCGTCACGTCATCAGGACGGCACCCGTCACGTCAGGACGGCGTCCGTCTCGTCGCGGCAGCGTGCGGTCACATCGGAACGGCGACCGACCGCGGCGGTCCGGCGACGCCGGAGGGAACAGGGATCGGCTATTGCAGCAGCATGCCGACGACGGCCAGGCCGATGATCGCGGTGGCCGTCACCAGCAGTCCGGTGGTCATCCGGGATCGGCCGCGACGCGCCAGCCGGTGTATCGAGGCGACCACGGCCAGCAGCACGAGACCGCCGATCACGAGCTGCCAGAACGGCAGCAGGAGCGCGGTGATGCTGTCCTGCGCGACGGTGATCTGTGTGGAGCTCGCGAACGCGGCCATGGTTGCCACTCTGACACGCTTGCCCAGGTATGACACGGACTAGCGCGGCACGGTCCGGTCACAGCGGTACAGGAAGGAGGAGTACGTCGATTTGCGCCCAGCGGTCCAGCGGCGTACCTTTCTCTCTGCACGCGACGCCCCGGACGACGAGGCCGGGCCGCGAGCACCTCGGTCTTCCGACGGCGGTCTCCCGAAGGGGTGCCTGCCCGACGGAGGCGGAGGCCGGGTGGTGCGCTCGACCGGAGATGTTTCAGGTTGAGAATGCGGGACCAACCGAGTAGAGTGTCTGAGGCCGGCAGGAGCCGGGCAGATGAGCCGCGAGTGGCCATCGGCCGGTCTGCGGGCTTCCCTCGACAGCAACGAGCACCGTTCTTCGGTGGGCGTCAGCACGAGGATTCTTCAGATTCGCAGATCGAGTCAGAAGTTGGGGCTTGACACTGCGGGCCTGGACGGGTAGGCTAGGCAAGTTGCCCCGAGGCCGTTCCCCGAGTTGGGGTTCGTGTTTTGGTGTGTGGTTGTTCTTTGAGAACTCAACAGGGTGCTTGATAAGCCAGTGCCAAGTTTTGTTTGGCAGCAAGTGTTTTTTGTTGCTGGGTTTGGATTTTCCGTTTGGTTTTT
>NZ_JBEEAC010000063.1:0-7803 GCF_040120695.1 Plantactinospora sp. B6F1
GGTTGTGGTCTCGGGGCGGGGCGGGGGGTGTGGGCTCGGGGTCAGTCGGTTGGCACTCCGGTCCGGAACTCGGGCGGATCGTGCATCAGGAAGTCCCGGTGACTGATGTTCCAGGCGTACGCGCCGGCCATGCCGAAGACGATCGTGTCGCCGGCCGCGATCCGGCCCGGCGGAGGCAGCTCGGCCGCGTCCGGCACCCGGGCCAGCACGTCCTTCGGGGTGCAGAGCTGCCCGACGATCGTCACCGGGCCGGCCCCGGTGACCGGCCGGGGGAACGGATAGTCCCACTCCGGCCGGGGCAGCACGGTGAACGGCTGCGAGTGCCCCTTCGCCGCCGGGGTACGGATCTGGTGCGTGCCGCCGGTCACCACCACGAACCACTCGGCACCGGAGCGCTTCACGTCCAGCACCCGGACCCGATACCGTCCGCAGTAGACGGTCATGGCGCGGCCCGGCTCGATCCGCAACGTCCGGCCGGGATGCGCGGCGAGCAGCCCGGCCAGCGCGGGGCCGTACGCCGGCCAGTCGAACCGGGCCGCCGGGTCGGCGTAGTCGACCGCCATGCCGCCGCCGACGTTCACCTCCCGGGCGTCGAGTTCGGCCACCGCCCACTCGACGACCGTCCGGGCCACCTCGGCGCCGGCGGGCGCGCCGAGCCCACTGCCGAGGTGAGCGTGCACGCCCCGGATCCGGATCCCCGGCAGGTCGAGCCGGGCACAGGCCCGCGCGTCCTCCGGTGACATCCCGAACGGGCTCGACCGGCCGCCCATCACCAGCACCGCCTCGCCGACCGGCACCGGCAGGTTGACCCGGAGCAGGACGTCGGCGACCGTACCCCGGGCCACGGCCAGCCGGGCGAGCCGGCGCAGCTCGGTCGGGGACTCGACGTGGAACCGGCGTACCCCGGCGGCCAGCCCGGCCACCAGTTCCGCATCGGTCTTGCCCGGTCCGCCGAACGCCGCCGGGGGAGTGCCCGGGAAGACCTCGGCCAGGTGCCGCAGCTCGCCGCCGCTGGCCGCCTCGAAGCCGTCGACGTGCGGCGCCAGGGTACGCAGGATGCCCGGGTCCGGGTTCGCCTTCATCGCGTACAGCAGCTCGACCCCGCGCGGCAGCGCGGCCCGGATCGCCGCCGCCGAAGCGTCCAGCCCGGCCAGGTCGTACCAGTAGCTCGGCTTGGCGTGCCCCGTCACCTGGTGACCTTTCGTACGCGCTGCGGGACTCGCAGACCCCGGCTTGCTCCTCGCGCTCACCGGGTCTGGGTGCCCTCTCGGTAGTTGCCCTTGGTCACTCCTTGCTCCATTGCTCGGCAAGCGTGTCGACATCACGCAGAAACCCGTTAAGCTCCTCGTCTTCGAGATCTCCTAGGAACTTCCAGAGGAGCAGCATTTCGTTTTCGATGATCGTTTGCTGATCGAGCTGTTCGAGCGCGTCTGCCTTACCTGTCTTGGCGGCAAGTATCAGCGTTTCCGCAGCCTTTGGGTCGAGATCGAAACCTGTGTCCTGAATCTCAGCTCTAGCGTCGGCAACAAAGCGAATCACTTCGCCGGTCGAGACGTTCGAGGCAAAGGCGCGGTCAGCTGCGATGAAGAAGGCGGCGCCGACTACCTCGCCGAATCCGTCCCATCCTTCGGCGTCAAGTTCTGCACAGTGTCGGCGATAGCTATCTGCGTCACCCTTCGCCATGAGGCGAATGAGTTCGAGGTGTGCCCTTCGGTCGGTCACGGTTTTCCTTCCGCTTCTGCCTGAACTTGTCCATGAGATGCAATGCGCCCGCTATCAGTACGGCGCTGGTCACCACCAGTGCCTGCGCGGTCTCGCCATGTGAGGGAGGCGGGGATGTGGCGAGCGGCGGCTCGGAGCGCTGAACCTGCGATGTCGCCCCTCTCGGACGAGCCGCGTCGATGAAGTCAGCGAACTTCTTGGCGTAGTCGCCGACCTGCTCGGCGTTGTGAGTCGTCGCTCTCGACGCCTTGCGGAAGATGGAAGCGCGTTCGGCCGCATCCCGAACGATTTCTTCACCCGGTGGTGTGGAGTCGGTGGCCTGCTCTCTTGCCGGCGCAGCTCCGGGTGCGATTATGTTGATGTAGGTCGCGAAGTGGCCGGCGCTCTCGGCTAACAAGCGGGCGATCTTGCCGGCCTTTGCTCCGGCCGTCTCGCTTTCGGAGACTGCCAGGCGAAGCTTCGGGTGGTCGCTTCCTCGTCCCGCGTCGGTCAGGGACGAGTGTCCAGTCGTCAGGTCTGTCTGCGCACGTTTCGCGGCCATGGCAGTCCTGTCCAGGCGCTCGATCACCTCGCGGAGCTGGGCGACCACATCGCCGACGCTGCTCACCCCAGCGCCCGCAGGAACTCGTTGGCCTCCTCGACGCTCGCGTCGATGCGGCGGGTCGTTAGTTCCACCTCGCGGGCAGCCTCCCGCAGGGAGGCCATCGCCTTCTCGACTTCTGGGTGCCTGCTGTCGTAGACGGTGTAGCCGGCGCGGCTCGTCGCGTCGGCGGTGTCGGCCGCGACCGTTTCGATTGTGCGTCGCCCCGCGCCGATCGCCTGGACTCCTCTTCGAACTGTGACCTTCACATCCCCGATGTTCATCGCACCTCATTCGATGTCGGCCTTCGCGAGCCCTTGAAGCTTCACCCTGCTCGGTGGCCTGTGTGCGTGTGGTGGTGGACATGGCCGGAAGGGTGGGCGACGCTGGACCTGTCACTTGGGTGATCGACCGAACACTATCCGGGAGGGTCGAAGGGCGCAGCCCTGCGGATTGCCTCCCTGCCGTCGAGTCGTGGCAACCGCCTACTTTGAGTCGGTCACGAAGACGCCCTTGCCCTGGTGTCCATAGACGAGACCTTCGGACTTCAGAATGACGATCGCCATGTGGACCGCGTTGTTGCCGACGCCGTACCTGGTCTGGAGCTGCCTGATCGAGGGCAGCTGATCGCCCGGGCCGAGCGCTCCAGACTTGATCTGTTCGCGCAGGTCGTCGGCGACACGCTGGTAGTTCGGCGTGACCATGTGTGCGTATCTCCCTAGGTAGCACGTCGATTCGATCACGCAAGGTCGCCAGGTTCAACCACTTGTACTTCTCGCGCTTACCGCGATATGTTGTGTCCGGGTGATCCCTAGGTAGCACTTTGTGATCACCTTCTGCCCGGGACGGCCAGCTCGTACGGGTTGTCCGTCCCGGCTTCTGAGTCACGCTCGCCGGCGTAGGTCCCCTCGTGGCTGCGCTGGTGGGCGGCGGTGGTCCCGGCCCGGGGTGAGCGTGCCCGGGGATTCGGGCCGGGGTCGCCTGTCCAACTGCCGCTGTCGTCGAAGGGTTGGTGAGATCTGTGGGTGTTCTGTCGCGGTGGTTGTTGGTGCGGGAGAGGGTGTCGGCGCGGCGGCTTGGGTCGGCGTACCGGCCGGCGGCGTACTGGGCGTCGGGGCACCGGCCGTTGTGGCCGTCGCAGGTGCGGCTGCGTCGGTTCACCCGGGTCGGTTTCGGGCGACGGGGTGTCGACCCGGACGAGGTGACCGCGTTTCTCGATCAGGTGGCCGGTGATCTGGCCAGGGCGTACGCCGAGGTGGCTCGGGTGCGGGAGCAGAATGCGCGGATCAAGGACGCGTTGCGGCGGTGGCAGTCCCGGCAGGTGCCGTCGGTGCGGGAACTGGCGGGGCGTTGATGGGCGGGGTGCCGGTGGTGGTGTGCCGCTCGTGTGACGGTCTCGCGTTCACCCTTGACCCGTGTCGGTGCACCTACGGCGGCGACCGGTTCCTCGTCACCGTTCAGGACCGGCCGGTCGGGGAGGCGTACCGCGACTGTCGGGACTGTCAGGGGGTCGGCACCCTGGCCCGGCCGTGTCACGACTGTCGGCAGACCGGCCGGCGGCGGGCGCAACTGGTGCTGACGATGGCGAACCTGGACACCGGGGCGGTCGCGTCGGCGAACGTGGTACCCGGCGTTGTCGAACCCGTCCCATGGGACGGTGACGGCGGTGGGAGCTGGCATCTGCCACTCGCCCCGCTGCTGCAGGAGCTGGCCGTCCTGGTCGGTGCCGGTTCGTGGAGAGACGTCCGCGCCCCGGGTGACCCGGACGGGCCGCTTGTCCTGCTGCCTCGCGCGTGGCGGCCGGAGCAGCCGGCGTCGACCCGCAGGGCGTTGGAGGCGGAGGCTATCGCGGGGGAGAGCCTCGACGGGTGGCGGCTCTACCTCGGCCACACCACCGTCGTCCCAGCCCGGGACCCCGCCGCGAGCTTGGGCCGGTGGTGCCGGTTGGCGGATCTGCTCTGTCTGGATCTGGTGGTCGAGGCCCGCCGCATGGTCGCCACCGATGCTCTGACGTGGGCGATCCGGTTCGAGATGCCGGGCGGGCCGGTCCCGGCCGAGACGTACGGCTATGCCGACGACCTGACCACCGCGATCACCACCACGACCGACCTGGACGCGTTCTACGGCCTGGAGGAACGGGGTCGGACCGTCCCCGCATATCAACCGGCCATCCGGCATCCACCACCGGATGCTCGGCCCACGGTCGACCTGGATCAGCTCGAACGGCGGATCCTCGCCGACTGCACCGACCTGGCCACCGGCAACCCGCACCCCGGAGCGCAGGCCGTCTGGCGAGACGGCCGCTGGTGGCACACCGCCCTCCGCATCGACGGCACCACCGAAACCCTCACCGAATGGACCACCGGCCAGATCCACTGCCGGCGGACGCCGAGCCTGCGGCGCGGATGGCAGCCGCCGGCACCGTCGTGGCAGGGCCCGCCCATCGGGTACGTCGACTGCCCCGACTGCGACCCACACAGTCGGCTCCGCGCCTGCGACTGCCGGCTCGGCACCAACCGCATCGATCCGGACTGCCCGCGTTGCGCCGGCTCCGGCCGCAGCCCCTCCCTGCTACGCTGCTACACCTGCTGGGGCAGCCACCGCCTCCATTCCGAGGTGACCGTCACCATCACCGACCTTGCCAGCCGGGTTGTCCAGCTGGGTTGGCGGACCGGGCCGACCGGCTGGCAGACCGGCGAACACACCTGGCGGGACGATCCCACCGGAGAGGGCGACGGGCCGGCCGGGCCGGCGGGAGAGGAACACTGGCGGGCCGGCCAACACGTCCCGGCACCACACATCGCGAACCACCCCGGCGGCAAACCGCTACACCAACTCCCCGACCAGTTTCGGCTCGCCGGCTGGGCCGACCACTTCGGCGTACGCCCGGAAGACCTGGTCGAACTCGACGGCGGCGGCAGTCTCGACCACGGCCTCCGGGACGGCATCGTCACCCTGGACCGCCCCGACGCCGACCCACTCACCGAATACCTGCGCTGGGCCGCCCGGGGCCGGCCCGGCGCCCGACTCTTCCTCCTCGCCCGGCGGCCCGACGTGCCACCCCTGGCCGACCTGGTCCGGCTCGTCCTCGGACTACACCTGACGATCACGATCACCCTCACCGACCACATCCACAATGCCGGCGACCCGCGCTACACCCAAGGCGAGAGCTGGGACGTCACCATCAACCGCCCCGACCGGCCACCCGCCCCCGCCAACCCACCCACCCACGCCAGCCCGGAAGCCGCGACCACGTTCTGCCTGGACTACCTCGAACTCGCCATCGCCAACAACATCCCCACCAACCCCGACCAGCCGATCCCGGTACCCCAGAACCCCACCCCGATCGCCGTCGACGACCCGATACCCCCACTGCGCCGGCTCGCCCGCCACCACCCCGGCCAACCCGTCGCCGCCCACTACGACAGCGTCACCTGCCAGATCTGGCTCCGCGAACACCACGACGTACGCCAACTCGCCACCGCGCCCACCCTGCCCGCCGCCATCGGCGCCCTCGGCCTCTGACGAGATCGGCTCGCGCTCACCAGCGGTCCCCGCCGAGCGGGTTGGGAAAGGGCAGGTAGTCGGCGTGCCGGTCGGCGGCCCGCTGCCAGCGCACCAGCAGGTTGGCCTTGACCGGCAGCGGTACGCCGGCCAGCAGCGCCCGCAGCCGGGGCGGATCACCGAGCCGGGCCGACGTCTCGCGGACCACCTCGCGCAGCGTCGCCCAGAGCCGCGCCTCGACCCCGGGGTGCGCGTCGGCCAGCGCCCCGGCCAGCTCCACCAGATGGTTGACGAAGAGGCAGTAGCTGACCCGGTTGAACGCCTGCTCCGGGTCGTACCCGATCGGGGCCGGCAGCCGGGCGAGCCAGTCGGCCCGGCGTTCGGTGTCGAGCTTGACGCCCTCCAGGTCGCGCAGCAACATCCGCACCGGCCACCGCTCGGCGTCCAGCACCACCACCACGTTCTGCAGGTGTGCCTCGTGCACCACTCCGTGCCGCCCCCAGAGTTCCAGCACGGCCGGAACGAGCAGCCGGACGTACGCCTCCCACCAGCCGACCGGATCCGCCACCGCCAGCGGTGCGGCGGCCAAGGCAGCGGCGAGCAGGGGCGTCTCGCCCTCGGCCAGGTGCGGACGTAACCCGCCGCGCAGGATCACCCCGTACGTCTCGTCCAGCTCCGGCAACTCCACCGTCCGGTACGCCGGCTCGGGCAGCAGCGCCACCCCGGCCGGCAGCGGCAGCTCGGCGAGGAGCCGGGTGAGCGCCACCGCGCCGGTCAACTCGTATCGGGCATTCTTCCGCACGCAGTTGGTGATCCGGACGTGCAGGCTGGTCTTGACGAACAGGTCGCCCCGGGGCGCGTAGAGGGTACGCACGCTGGCGGTCGGGCGCAGTACGGCACCGGCGGTCCCGAGGTCGCGCAGCCGGGAGTCGAGCGGGCCGGAGAGCTCGTACTGCCACGGGTGCACCGGCAGCACGGCGTGCCCGGCCGGCGCTCGGGGCGGATCGAGTACCTCGATCAGCTCGTCGAACGGTCCCTCCGAGCCGAGCAGTCCCTCCGGTACGGCGATCCAGCGCAGCCGCAGGCTGGTACGCAGCTCCGGGGCGTACGCGTTCCACGCCTCGACGTCGCCGCTGCGCCACTTCGGGGCCGGGTGTCGGGGATGACCGTGCACAAGCGACTGTTCAGAGTCCACGTAGGAGTCGACGACCGGGTCGCCGGTCGGGTCCGGATCGGCCGGCGGGCGCAGCCGGAGTACCCGGTCCAGCGCGTCCCGGCTCGCCACCACCTGGCCGGTGAACTCGTCGTTGCGGACCCCGGTGCGCAGGGCCAGCTCGTCGGCGACCAGGGTGGCGAGCCCGGCCGCGTCGACCGGTGACCAGACGCCGCCGGAGAACCGCTGCACCGGGCCCTCGTAGCGGTGCGCACCCACCTCGGAGACCCGGGCCACCGCGCAGCGCAGCAGTACGGCACTGCGCGGCAGCCGTACCACGGCGTGACCGTCGGCCAGCGTGGTCTGCCGGTCCGGACCGGCGATCTCCCGGGCGACACAGCCGAGCAGCGTGTGCGTGCTGGCGACGTCGGCGGTGGGCCGGGACACAGCGGCGGTCATCGACAGCTCCTTGCCACGACGCGGCCGGCCCGGGCCGCGCTCACCATCGGACCCCGCTCACCGATCGGACCGCAGGTAGTTGGGGCCGGTACGCAGGTAGTACTTGTTGATGTCGGCACAGCCGGTGCGCTGCTTCGGCAGCAGTGTTCCAGCGGTGAGCATCGCCTTGACAGGTAGGCGGTCGGCGGTCAGCACGCGTTCGGTGAGCAGCCGCCCGGCGGCGGCCGCGTCCCAGCCGGCGGGCGGGCCGGCCCAGCGGTCCCAGCCGGCGGGCGGGCCGGCCCAGCGGTCCCAGCCGGCGGGCGGGCCGGCCCAGCGGTCCCAGCCGGCGGGCGGGCCGGCCCAGCGGTCCCAGCCGGCGGGCGGGCCGGCCCAGCGGTCCCAG
>NZ_JBEEAC010000064.1:0-7301 GCF_040120695.1 Plantactinospora sp. B6F1
AGGCTTCGATGGCTTTGTCGCGGAGGGTGGGTCGGGAGGGGTGGTGGGTGGGTAGGGCGGTCATGGCGTGGAGGAGGTCGGTGGCGGTGTCGGTGAGGGTGGGGTTGGTGGTGGTGGTTCTGGTGGTGGTGGTCATGTGGTTCCTCCCTGCGCTGGCTGTTCAGGCATCACCTTAGCCCGTTGGTATTGGCTGAGGCTAGCCGAACGGCTGATGTATAAAAGGGATAAACCGCCTCAATACCGGAGGTTCGTCCGCGATCTTGTGCCTGAACTAGGCTCCGGACCGTGACCTATCCCCCTTCGGAGTGGCCTGCCGCCGTCGGGGCCGATGGCCCGGAACAGCCCGGTCAGCGCCGGGTCGCCGGGCTGGTGCTCGCCGCCGGTGCCGGACGGCGCTACGGCGCGCCCAAGGCGCTGGTCCGGCTCGACGGCCGACTGCTGGTCGAACGGGCGGTCCAGGTCGCCCGGGCCGGTGGCTGTGGGCCGGTGGTCGCGGTACTCGGCGCCGCCGCGCCGACCGTACGGTCCCGGGCGGACCTTGGCGACGCCGTACCGGTGGAGAATCCGGAGTGGGCGACCGGGATGGGTTCCTCGCTGCGGGCCGGGCTTTCCGCGCTACGGGACTCCGACGCGGTTGCCGCCGTCGTCCTGCTGGTCGACATGCCCGGGATCACCGCCGAGGCGGTTCGCCGGCTCGCCAGGATCGCCACGCCGGACACGCTCGGCGTGGCCGGTTACGGCACCCGGCGCGGCCATCCGGTGCTGCTCGGCCGGTCACACTGGCCCGGCGTGGCGGAGTTGGCGGTCGGTGACGTCGGCGCCCGGCCGTACCTGCGCCGGCACGAGGCGCGGCTGTCGGTCGTACCCTGCGACGACGTCGCGGATGACGCGGACCTCGACGTGCCACCGGCGACCGTGGCGTGACGGCGGTGGCCCGGCCCGGACCGGTCGCTGCCGGCAGTCCAGGGCACCCGCCGGACGGACCCGTTGGCGCCGAACGGCCCGATCCGGCATAGGTGACTGTCGACTTTCTGTCTTGTCTGCGCCGGGGGCCGGTCGTAGCGTCGCGGCTATCCCAACGCGACAGGAGCCCTGTTGAACCAGCCTGTTCCGCCGCAACTGGTCGTGCACTGCCGGATGCTCCACTTCGGCTGGGTGCCGGCGGATCCCGAGGCGGCGGCGGGGTTGGTACCGCCGGGCCTGCGACTGCCGGAGAACCGGCCGGTCTTCCTCCACCAGTACGTGGTGGACGACCCGGCCCAGACCTCCGGGCTGGACAGTTACTCGGCGGCCGGAATCGGCCTGGACCTCGACCTGCCAGACTCGGACCCGGCCCGCTGGTACACCCACCACCTGAGTTCGATCCCCCTCGCCCAGGCCCAGGTGACGGCACGCGGCGTGCCGACCGGCGCCGGCCGGACCACGATCGAGATCACCGGACAGGCGTTGGTGGCGGTGACCGAGGTCGACGGTGTGACGCTGATCCGCACCACCGCCCGGGTCGGTCGCAACGTCAGCCGGGTCTACCGGGGACACGTCCGCTACCTCAGCCGGGTCGGCAGCCAGTTCGTCGGCGCCACCTGTCCGTACATCTTCGAGCCGGTCACGCCGTTCGAGATCGAGTCGGTGGAGTTCCTCGCGCCGGAGCATTCCGTCTTCCTGCTCCGCCCCGCCAACCCGTTGGAGTTGATGTGGGGCTTCTACTCGCCACGGGCGTCGTTCGCGCTGCCGGGCAGCGAGGGCTGGACCCGATACTGACCGGTCCATCGGAGATCATCGGGGACGGTCGGGTCAGGTCGGTCAGGACCGGCCTGGACGGGGCGGACGGGCTCGGACGTGGCGGACGGGCTCGGACCGGGCGGACGGGCTCGGACGTGGCGGACAGGCTCGGACGGGGCGGACGGACGGCGCGCCGGACCGGGCAGGTTACCCCGGGATCGGGCCTCGCTGCCGGGTTTCCGATCGGCCAGAGTGGCAACTCCGATGTCGGGTCGCCCGATCGCACGCGAGGACCAGGGCCCTGCTTCCACGTGGCCTCGGGCGGCCCGGGCGTCCAGGGGGTGCCCAGGCGAGGGCGATCGACGCGTACCGGCGGGGGCGTCGGAAACCGGTCAGCCGGCGGCGGAACATCGGAGCCGGTACGCGCTGGTTGTCCTGCCGTCCAGAGTAGGTGACGACCAGGGGGAGGACAGCATGTCCAGCAAGATCATGGAGGCGGAGCGGGACCAACCGGACCAGGCGGCGGTGCAGAGTGAGCGGGGCGCCCTCGTCGCGGTGCTGGTGATGGTTCTGCTCGGGGTGGCGGGGATCTTCGCCGTCTCCACGTGACGATCTTCCACTTCCAACCGAACCCTTCCCGACCCGGAAGTCCGGCAGGTTGTCCGGCCGTCTCCTGCCCGGGGGGGACCGGCCGCAGGGGTGGGTACAAGGGTTCACTGGACGGGACCCGTCGGCCGGCTCGGCTGGCGGGTCCGGTAGTCCCTAGGGCCGGGAGCGCGCGCAGGGGCGCGCCGGGTCGAGCGGAACGCGAGCAGCGCTATGCCGAGGCAGAGTACGGCGGCGACGAGCAGTGGCAGGTGGTGGTCCGGCAGGACCAGGACCGCTCCCGCCGGGGTGGCGATCGCGACCGGGGCGAAGAGCAGGGTGTTGGCGCTGCCGGACACCCGCCCGAGCAGTGTGTCGGGAGTCCGGGACTGCACCGCCGTCACGGCGGCCACCAGCGTCCAGGGCAGGCCGATCCCGACCATCACCGAGCATGCCACCGCCGCCGGAGACCACGGGATGACCCGACCGAGTGTCCCGAGGGCGAAGAGGACGGCGCCGAGTGCGCCGACCGGGACACTGATACGCAGCAGTCGGCCGACGATCAGGCCGCCGAGCAGCGATCCGGCGCCCTGCCCCGAGGAGAGCACCCCGACGAACGCGGCGGGCTGGTCCAGGTCCTCGGTGACCACCGCGTAGACGGCGGCGGTGGTGAGCCCGGACATCGCGATGGTGACCGAGCCGATCAGGACGGAGCCGCGCAGTTCGGGATGGCCTAGGAGAAAGGCGAGACCGGCCGGGCCGCGTGGCCTCCAGCCCCGTCGCCGAGCACCGCGCCGGGTCGGTTCCGGTTCGGCGGGCCGGTCGGGACCGACCGGCCCGGGTTCGGCGGTGCGTTGCGTCGGCAGCGGGAGCCGCGGACGGATCCGGAGCAGCGTGTAGAGACCGGCGGCCAGGGTCAGCGCCCCGGCGGCGAGCGCGGCCACCGGATATCCGCCCTGCCAGGCGAAGAGTCCCGCCCCGATCAGCGGGGCTACCAGCTTCACCCCCTCCTGGGCGCTCGTCCGCAATCCGTTCACGGCGCCGAGCGCGCCGGGTGGAAGCGCGGCGGGCAGCAGGGCGTTCTCGGCGGCGTCGACCAGGACGACGCTGGTGCCGTAACCGAGCATCACGGCGTAGACCAGCCAGACCTGGGCGTCGGTACGGACCCCGAGCAGCGACAGCACGGCCATGGCGGTGAGCAGGTGGGTCCAGACGATCAGCCGCCTGCCCGGGAGCTTGTCCACGAGTGCCCCGAGGGCCGGGCCGAGCAGGGTCGGGGCGAAGAGGAAGAGGCCGGTGAGCGCGGCCAGGCTACTGGAGCCGGAGAGGTCCAGTACCCACACTCCGGCGACCACGTTCAGCGCGGTGCCTCCGAACCCGGAGATCGACGAGATGCCGACGAAGAGCAGGGTGTTGCGCTTCTCCGGGCTGCGCGCCCGTCCGATACCCACCGTGGACCCTCCAGGGATTGAGTCAGGGGGACTCATATCCTGAATTGATCACTCGTGGCATGTCAAGCCGAACCTGAGTTAACCAGACTCAATCTGCTCAGCGTCCGGGCGTCCGGTCGGCCGTCCGGTTGGCGGCGGGGTGGCCTGGTCCAGCCCCTGCCGGAGCCGGGTCAGCGCGGCCGACAGCGCTCCGTCGAGCTGTCCGGCCGGGACGAGTTCGAGGTCGTCGACGGCCTGGACGGCGAGCGCGTACAGCCCGCCGGGATCGGCGGCGGCGGCCAGCCCGAGGGTGGTGTGCGCGAGTCGGGCCCGGGGATGCCACCCGTCCCGGTCCGGTTCCGCGCCGAGCTGCCGGTGCACGGCGACAACCGCCGCGCGGAGCCGGGTGACCGGTGCACCGAAGGATTCGTCAACAGATCGTTGACGTCGACGCTCGCTGCGTACCCGGGCCGGCTCACGGGTCGCCGTGCCGGAGAGCCGTACCCAGCGCTGCTCGGCCGCCTGTCGGCTCGCCAGCCCCAGGGCGGCGGCGATCCGGGCCCAGCTCGCCCGCTGCTCCCGGGCGGCCTCGACGAGCTGGCGCTCCGCCTCGTCCAGCCCGGCCCGCAAGTCGCCGAGCAGCCGTAACGCTGCAAGCGGCTCGGGCTCGCCGGCCCCGGACGCGGCAGCCAACACGGCCGCGTACCCGGCGAGCCGTCGGTGCATCTCGTCCGCCGGCCCGGTCGTCGCAGGGGCGCCCCGGTCGCCGTCGATGGTCGAGGGCGGTGCCGAGGCCAACTCGGCGGAGGACCCGTCGCCGGGCCGATTTTCCGGTCGCATTCCCGCATGATCCTGGCCGTCGGAGGGAGATGTCAACGGACCGTTGACGCACCTACCGTTCCGGTCGCGGCCACGGCGGACCGTCGCGGCCACGGCGGACCGTCGCGGCCACGGCGGACCGTCGCGACTAGGCTCGGTGGGGTGGAGGAACTGGAACTGGCGGACTGGCGTGAGCAGGTGACCCGGCTCTACCTCTCCGACCTCGACCTGGCCGGATTCCGGGCGGCCCGGGACGCCCTCTTCGCCGGGCATCCGCAGTCGCCGATCCCGCTGGCCGAGCGACCCGGTTTCATCGGCCTGCGTTATTTTCCGCCGGCGCCGTCGGCCGTGGTCGACGTGCCGGTGCGCCCCGCCGACGGGACGCTGAGCATCGACACCGGTGGCCCGGACGGGGTGGTCCACTACCGTCGCTCGGGCATCGCCGAGACTCCGTGGGGTCCGCTGACGCTCTGGTGGATCGAGGCGTACGGTGGCGGGCTCTTCCTGCCGTTCCGGGACGGCACCGCCGGCCAGGAGACGTACGGTGGCGGGCGCTATCTCACCGACACGGTCAAGGGCACCTACGGTCGGGGGTCGACCGTGCTGCCCGGTGGCCGGCTACGGCTGGACTTCAACTACGCCTACAACGCCTCCTGCGCGTACGACGACCGCTGGGCCTGCCCGCTCGCGCCGGAGGAGAACCGGATTCCGGCACCGATCCGGGCCGGCGAGCGCGTCTACCAGTGAACCTTTCCCGGCTGGAGAGGGTTCACCGGCTCGCCGGCCCGGCCGGTACGCCGGACCTGGGAGGGCGGGACAACGGGTGGTGTGCCGGTCAACCGGCAGCGCCGGCCGGCCGCTGGCTCTGCCAGTTCATCCGGTTGATCAGCTGACGGGCCTGGTCGGCGAGGGTCGCGTCGACGGTCACGGCGTACTGGTTGGCCCGAATGCTGCTGGCCGAGGTGAAGTCGCGTCGGCCGCCGGTCATGGCGTGTGCGATGGCGCCGAAGATCGCGCCCCAGGCCGCACCGATGGCGAGCCCCACCAGGATGACGGCCCACCAGTTGCCGACGGTGAAGATGCCGAAGAGCAGACCGATGAAGAGCCCGAACCAGGCACCGGTGGCGGCGCCGGCCAACGCCGCCCGGCCGGTCGTCATCCGGCCCAGTACCGTTTCGACCAGCCTGAGGTCGGTGCCGACGATAGCGGCGCGTTCGACCGGGAACTCGTTGTCGGAGAGGAAGTCCACGGTGTACTGCGCCGACGGATAGTCCGGGTACGAGGCGATGGTCACGGTGGACTGCGGTCCGGGTGCCATCGCGCCCTCGCTGCTCGGCGCCCTGGACTGGCCGCCAGAAGGCCCGGAAGGTAGGTTGTTGCCTCCGGCCACGCCCGGCATACCGGACATACCGGGTCCCCAGGCCGCCGTCGGGTTCCTGGACATAATGAATCAGCCTCCTTTGTCACGGCTCGATTCCCCGCCTGCCCCATTGGGTAACCCGGACCGGCGGCCGGTAAACGGAAGGGCGATGACGGGCGCGACGTCCGGTTCGCACAGATCGGCCCGGAACCCGGACCACCGGCGTCGACGGATCGGCGCCGGGCCCGGGCGCGGCGGAGGGGCGGCGCGGCCCGGGCCCGGCGGACGCGGCAGGGGGTCAGCGCGGCCCGGGCCCGGCGGAAGGTCAGCGCGCGGAGACGCTGCCGACCCGTTCCTCCTCGTGCTCGGCGGCCGTGCGCACCGCCGCCGCCGTGTAGTCGTCGAGCGGGAAGAACGACTCGACGGAGAGCTCCGCGACGGTGACGTCCAGCGGGGTTCCGAAGGTGGAGACGGTGCTGAAGAAGGCCAGCTCCCGGTCGCCGTCCCGGATCCGCAGCGGCACCACGACCTCACCCGGGCCCGGAAGTTCGACCTCGGGCTCCGGCTGGTCGCAGGGGTACCCCCGCAGCTCGTCGTAGAGGTCGGTCAGCTCGGCGTCGCCGCTCTGCGCGACCTGCCGGCGGAGCCGCCCGAGCAGGTGCGTCCGCCACTCGCCGAGGTTGACGATCCGGGGCGCCAGTCCGGCCGGGTGCAGGGCCAGCCGGAGGGCGTTGACCGGCGGGGTGAGCAACGGGGCCGCCACGCCCGCCGTGAACAGGCCGATGCTGGCGTTCGCCTCGGCCAGGTACCAGCGCCGGTCGACGGCGATCGCCGGATAGGGCTGGTGGGCGGTGAGTAACTGGCGGACCGCCGCGCGTACGGCGGCCAGGGCGGGGGAGTCCAACGGCGTACGCGGGTAGATCGGTGCGTACCCGGCCGCCAGCAGCAGGTGGTTGCGCTCCCGCAGCGGCACGTCGAGCTGCTCGGCGAGCCGGAGCACCATGTCCCGGCTCGGCATCGCCCGGCCGGTCTCCACGAAACTGAGGTGCCGGGTGGAGATGTCCGCCTGGATGGCGAGTTCGAGCTGGCTGAGCCGCCGCCGCTCGCGCCACTCGCGCAGCAGCTGGCCGACCGGTCGCTGCCGCTGTCCGGCGATCGTCATCGAGAGCCGCCCGAGAAACCCCTGGCCTCGGCCATGGGGAGGAGAGGGCGGTCAGGGCTGGTGTCGGTTCTCGGCATGACGTCGGCTCCTCCGGGTGGACGGAACTGTCGGATGCGGCGCAGATGCTTGCGGCTGTGCACGGGACGGTTGCGGAACACCTACCGGTTGTGCCCGACGCCAACGCGGAGGTGGCGCTGTCGGCCGGGCGGGGGGTGAGGGGGGTGGT
>NZ_JBEEAC010000065.1:0-5035 GCF_040120695.1 Plantactinospora sp. B6F1
GGGTTTGGATTTTCCGTTTGGTTTTTGTTGGAGAGTTTGATCCTGGCTCAGGACGAACGCTGGCGGCGTGCTTAACACATGCAAGTCGAGCGGAAAGGCCCTTCGGGGTACTCGAGCGGCGAACGGGTGAGTAACACGTGAGTAACCTGCCTCAGGCTTTGGGATAACCCTCGGAAACGGGGGCTAATACCGGATATGACCTGTCTCCGCATGGGGGTGGGTGGAAAGTTTTTCGGCTTGGGATGGGCTCGCGGCCTATCAGCTTGTTGGTGGGGTGATGGCCTACCAAGGCGATGACGGGTAGCCGGCCTGAGAGGGCGACCGGCCACACTGGGACTGAGACACGGCCCAGACTCCTACGGGAGGCAGCAGTGGGGAATATTGCACAATGGGCGGAAGCCTGATGCAGCGACGCCGCGTGAGGGATGACGGCCTTCGGGTTGTAAACCTCTTTCAGCAGGGACGAAGCGTTTGTGACGGTACCTGCAGAAGAAGCGCCGGCCAACTACGTGCCAGCAGCCGCGGTAAGACGTAGGGCGCGAGCGTTGTCCGGATTTATTGGGCGTAAAGAGCTCGTAGGCGGCTTGTCGCGTCGACTGTGAAAACCCACGGCTCAACTGTGGGCTTGCAGCCGATACGGGCAGGCTAGAGTTCGGTAGGGGAGACTGGAATTCCTGGTGTAGCGGTGAAATGCGCAGATATCAGGAGGAACACCGGTGGCGAAGGCGGGTCTCTGGGCCGATACTGACGCTGAGGAGCGAAAGCGTGGGGAGCGAACAGGATTAGATACC
Organism: Plantactinospora sp. B6F1; assembly: GCF_040120695.1. Taxonomy (NCBI): domain Bacteria; kingdom Bacillati; phylum Actinomycetota; class Actinomycetes; order Micromonosporales; family Micromonosporaceae; genus Plantactinospora; species Plantactinospora sp. B6F1. The sequence continues at coordinate 792 of NZ_JBEEAC010000065.1, forward strand.
CTGGTAGTCCACGCTGTAAACGTTGGGCGCTAGGTGTGGGGGGCCTCTCCGGTTCTCTGTGCCGCAGCTAACGCATTAAGCGCCCCGCCTGGGGAGTACGGCCGCAAGGCTAAAACTCAAAGGAATTGACGGGGGCCCGCACAAGCGGCGGAGCATGCGGATTAATTCGATGCAACGCGAAGAACCTTACCTGGGTTTGACATGGCCGCAAAACCTGCAGAGATGTGGGGTCCTTCGGGGGCGGTCACAGGTGGTGCATGGCTGTCGTCAGCTCGTGTCGTGAGATGTTGGGTTAAGTCCCGCAACGAGCGCAACCCTTGTTCGATGTTGCCAGCACGTTATGGTGGGGACTCATCGAAGACTGCCGGGGTCAACTCGGAGGAAGGTGGGGATGACGTCAAGTCATCATGCCCCTTATGTCCAGGGCTTCACGCATGCTACAATGGCCGGTACAATGGGCTGCGATACCGTGAGGTGGAGCGAATCCCAAAAAGCCGGTCTCAGTTCGGATCGGGGTCTGCAACTCGACCCCGTGAAGTCGGAGTCGCTAGTAATCGCAGATCAGCAACGCTGCGGTGAATACGTTCCCGGGCCTTGTACACACCGCCCGTCACGTCACGAAAGTCGGCAACACCCGAAGCCCATGGCCTAACCCGTGAGGGGGGGAGTGGTCGAAGGTGGGGCTGGCGATTGGGACGAAGTCGTAACAAGGTAGCCGTACCGGAAGGTGCGGCTGGATCACCTCCTTTCTAAGGAGCGCCTCCTGGCGAAGGTCGGGTAGGAGCCCGTGTCATCCGTTTGTGTGGTGGCGGGGTGCTCGATTGGCGGAGACACTGGTGAGTTCACGGCTGGCAGCGGCCAATTTTCGGCGAGTACGGCTCCCTGTGTGGGGGTGTGGAAGGTCGGGTTGGTGCGGCTGGTGGTGGGTGTAGAGCATCCTGTTGGGTCCTGAGGGAACAACCTGTGGGTTGTTGTCTCTGCCAGGCACGCTTGGCCTCGCATACCGGGTTCTGCCTCTTTTGTGGGGGGTGGGGTTGCTGGTGTGGGGTGTGGGTGGTGGGTTGGTCGTTTGTTGAGAATTGCACAGTGGACGCGAGCATCTTTGTGGTCAAGTTGTCAAGGGCGGACGGTGGATGCCTTGGCACCAGGAGCCGATGAAGGACGTGGGAGGCCGCGATAGGCCTGGGGGAGCTGTCAACCGAGCTGTGATCCCAGGGTGTCCGAATGGGGTAACCTGGCACCAGTCATGTGGTGTCACCTGCACCTGAATTCATAGGGTGTGTGGAGGGAACGCGGGGAAGTGAAACATCTCAGTACCCGTAGGAAGAGAAAACAATAGTGATTCCGTGAGTAGTGGCGAGCGAAAGCGGATTGAGGCTAAACCGGTTGCGTGTGATACCTGTCAGGGGTTGCGTGGTCGGGGTTGTGGGACCTCATGACACGAGCTGACACTCGTGTGGGGAGTGATAAAGCCAGGTGTTAGCTGAATGGTGTGGAAAAGCCAACCGTAGGCGGTGATAGTCCGGTAGGTGAAAGCATCTGGTCTTCCTTGTGGGTGTTCCCGAGTAGCGGCGGACTCCTGAAATCTGCCGTGAATCTGCCAGGACCACCTGGTAAGCCTAAATACTTCCTGGTGACCGATAGCGGACGAGTACCGTGAGGGAATGGTGAAAAGTACCCCGGGAGGGGAGTGAAATAGTACCTGAAACCGTTCGCCTACAATCCGTCGGAGCCTCTTTTTGGGGTGACGGCGTGCCTTTTGAAGAATGAGCCTGCGAGTTAGTGGCATGTGGCGAGGTTAACCTGTGTGGGGTAGCCGTAGCGAAAGCGAGTCTGAATAGGGCGTGTAGTCGCGTGTTCTAGACCCGAAGCGGGGTGATCTAGCCATGGGCAGGCTGAAGCGTGGGTAAGACCGCGTGGAGGGCCGAACCCACCAACGTTGAAAAGTTGGGGGATGACCTGTGGTTAGGGGTGAAAGGCCAATCAAACTCCGTGATAGCTGGTTCTCCCCGAAATGCATTTAGGTGCAGCGTCGTGTGTTTCTTGCCGGAGGTAGAGCACTGGATGGTCTAGGGGCCCTACAAGGTTACTGAAATCAGCTAAACTCCGAATGCCGGTAAGTGAGAGCGCGGCAGTGAGACTGCGGGGGATAAGCTTCGTAGTCGAGAGGGAAACAGCCCAGATCGCCAGCTAAGGCCCCTAAGCGTGTGCTAAGTGGAAAAGGATGTGGGGTCGCATAGACAACCAGGAGGTTGGCTTAGAAGCAGCCATCCTTTAAAGAGTGCGTAATAGCTCACTGGTCAAGTGGTTCCGCGCCGACAATGTAGCGGGGCTCAAGTACACCGCCGAAGCTGTGGCATTCACACATTGACTTCGCGATGGTCTTTGGATTGTCGTGCAGGTGTGTGGGTGGGTAGGGGAGCGTCGTGCCGGGGGTGAAGCAGCCGAGTGATCGAGTTGTGGACGCGGCACGAGTGAGAATGCAGGCATGAGTAGCGAAAGAAGGGTGGGAAACCCTTCCGCCGGATGACCAAGGGTTCCAGGGCCAGGTTAATCCGCCCTGGGTGAGTCGGGGCCTAAGGCGAGGCCGAGAGGCGTAGTCGATGGATAACGGGTTGATATTCCCGTACCCGTGTAGGAGCGCCCGTGATGAACCTCGTTGTGCTAACCACCCGAGCCTGCCAAGACCTTCGGGTTGAGGTGGGGGAGCGTGGGAACCTGGCGGGTAGTAGTCAAGCGATGGGGTGACGCAGGAAGGTAGCTGAGCCCGGCCGGTGGTTGTGCCGGGGTAAGCGTGTAGCCCGTGCCATAGGTAAATCCGTGGTGCATGTGGGTGAGACGTGATGCCGAGCCGATTCAGGTGAAGTCAGTGATCCTATGCTGCCGAGAAAAGCCTCTAGCGAGTTCCGAGCGGCCCGTACCCTAAACCGACACAGGTGGTCAGGTAGAGAATACCGAGGCGATCGGGTGAACTGTGGTTAAGGAACTCGGCAAATTGCCCCCGTAACTTAGGGAGAAGGGGGGCCGGACACGTGAAGCAACACGCTTGTGGAGCGTGGTATGGCCGCAGAGAGCAGGGGGAAGCGACTGTTTACTAAAAACACAGGTCCATGCGAAGAAGTAATTCGATGTATATGGACTGACGCCTGCCCGGTGCTGGAACGTTAAGGGGACCGGTTAGCTCCTTTCGGGGGGCGAAGCTGAGAACTTAAGCGCCAGTAAACGGCGGTGGTAACTATAACCATCCTAAGGTAGCGAAATTCCTTGTCGGGTAAGTTCCGACCTGCACGAATGGCGTAACGACTTCCCCACTGTCTCAACCACAGGCCCGGCGAAATTGCAGTACGAGTAAAGATGCTCGTTACGCGCGGCAGGACGGAAAGACCCCGGGACCTTTACTATAGCTTGACATTGGTGCTTGAATTAGCTTGTGTAGGATAGGTGGGAGCCGGTGAAGCCTATACGCCAGTATGGGTGGAGGCAATCTTGAAATACCACTCTGGTTGGTTCGGGTATCTAACTTCGGGCCCTTATCGGGTTCAGGGACAGTGTCTGGTGGGTAGTTTAACTGGGGCGGTTGCCTCCTAAATGGTAACGGAGGCGCCCAAAGGTTCCCTCAGCCTGGTTGGCAATCAGGTGTTGAGTGTAAGTGTATAAGGGAGCTTGACTGTGAGACTGACGGGTCGAGCAGGGACGAAAGTCGGGACTAGTGATCCGGCACTTGCGTGTGGAAGCGGTGTCGCTCAACGGATAAAAGGTACCCCGGGGATAACAGGCTGATCTTCCCCAAGAGTCCATATCGACGGGATGGTTTGGCACCTCGATGTCGGCTCGTCGCATCCTGGGGCTGTAGCAGGTCCCAAGGGTTGGGCTGTTCGCCCATTAAAGCGGTACGCGAGCTGGGTTTAGAACGTCGTGAGACAGTTCGGTCCCTATCCGCCGTGCGCGTAGGATACTTGAGAAGGGCTGTCCCTAGTACGAGAGGACCGGGACGGACGAACCTCTGGTGTGCCAGTTGTCCCGCCAGGGGCACGGCTGGTTGGCTACGTTCGGGAGGGATAACCGCTGAAAGCATCTAAGCGGGAAGCCTGCTTCAAGATGAGGTATCCCACCCCTGTGGGGGGTAAGGCTCCCAGTGAGACGACTGGGTTGATAGGCCGGAGATGTAAGCCAGGTAACTGGTTCAGTTGACCGGTACTAATAAGCCGAGGACTTGACTACAAAGCTGCTACGCGTCCACTGTG
>NZ_JBEEAC010000066.1:0-4854 GCF_040120695.1 Plantactinospora sp. B6F1
TCTCGGTACGGTGCGGCTCGTCGGGACGCAGCCACGCCTGGCCGGCGCCGACCAGGTCGTCCCGGATCTCGTCGTAGAGCTGCGCCTCCGCGTACGTCCGGTCGTCGACCTCACCGATGAGGATCTCGACATTCCAACGCTTGATGGCCGTCATGTTCGGCTCCTTGACCTACTCGCAGGGTTGTCTGACCGGGATCCGCGCGTCGCGCGTTCGGCGCCGCCGGGCCGGTTGACACGGGTTCCGGCGGCACCACTTCCATGGAGGGGACGGAACGGCAGCGTCGGCACCTGTCGCTCGGACGTCGGCCGCGCTGGGCGTGATCAGTCGGCGGTCGAGGGGAGTTCCCGGACCACGGCGACCGGGCAGTGCGCGTGCGCCGACACGGCGACGGTGGTGGAGCCGACAAGCAGGCCGGTGAATCCGCCGTGCCCACGGCTGCCCAGCACCAGCAGGCGTGCCTCACGCGACCGCTCCCGCAGCAGGACCGCCGCCGGACCGTCCGCGACGGTGCCGGTGACCAGCACCCGCGGATGGGTCTGAAAAGCGTCGAGGATCGCGGCGTCGAGGATCTTCTGCGCGTCCTCCCGCGCGCCCTGATCCGGCCAGCTCGTCGCCGTCGGCGCGACCGTACTGGGCACGGCCGGCCATTCGAACGCGAAGAGCAGTGTGACCTGCGTGCCGGTGCGGGTCGCCTCGTCCAGCGCCCACCGGAAGGCGGCTTTCGCGCCCTCGGATGCGTCGTACCCGACGATTATGGGATGGGCGTACATAACTTCCTCCAACCGGGCTCTCTACCCGCAACGTAACGAGGTACGAGGTATCCGGCGTAGGGCCGATGGTCAGCCCCGTAGGTGACCCTCTACCTATGGCAGGACCGGGCGGAAGCCGACGCAGACCGGCCGGAGCGGTCGGTCCCCGGGGCAGGACCGGCGCCCGCATACCGCGCCGCCGGGAACAAGGGACTTGTCGACATCGCGTGCGCGGCCCCAGCGGTCCGGCCGATTCCGGCGTGGCCGAGGAATTGCAGGGTCGATTGCCGGTATCGGCCGGGTCGTTCGGCCGGTCCGGCTCCGGCCCGAGCGGCGTGCCATGGAGGGGGAAACCGTCGCGGTGGGCGACCCCCGCAGGCTTCCGGCGGGCGTGCTCACGAAGGAGCAGAGCCGTGAGGAGATGGACGGTGCGGGACGTCATGACCATCGACGTCGTGGCGGTGCCGAGGACGCCAGCTACCGCGCCATCGTCGACGTCCTCGTCGAACGTCGGATCAGTGCCGCCGGGCCGCTGTGCCGGGCCGCCGGTGCCGGGTAGCCGTCTACGCGACGGTGGGTGTGGTGGTACGGAGACCACATACCCCCCCGGGTGCCGGCGGTCCCGCGCCACCGTTCAGCGGGCGTCACCCTCAGGCGGCTCCGCGAACGGGGCGCTGCTGGGGCACGGCATCCGGGTGCGCTAGGGCAGGGCCGAGTGCTATGGCTCTGCGGGACCTTCGCCCCTGGGAGGCGCGCGCGGGTCGGGCCAGGCTGGAGGTGCGGAGGTGATCACGATGGCTCGGGCGAAGCGGTGGACTGTCGACATCGTCATCGACGAGCGTGACGACGAGCGGCGCACTCGCGCGGAGGCCCGGCTCCGGATGCCGGACGGCAGCGGGTTGGTCGGCTCTGGCGTGGCGTGGCGGCACCCGGCGGACCCGAGGGTGCCGCAGATCGGCGACGAACTCGCCGTTTCGCGGGCGCTCGACGACCTCGCCCACGTCCTCGTGGAGGCGGCCGGTGACATCGGGCGGATCACGCGGAAGGGCGCGTACCGGCGCCGCGGAGATGCTGGAGGTACGAGATGAACTACCGGATCGCGATCAACGGGTTCGGCCGGATCGGCCGCAACTACCTGCGCGGACTGCTGGACCGGCGGGTTTTCGGCGACGGCTTCGAGGTGGTCGGGATCAACGACCTGTGGGAGCCGGCGGCCCTGGCCCACCTGCTGGCGTACGACTCGACGTTCGGCCCGCTCGACGCCGACGTCACCGTCGACGGTACGGAGATCGTCGTCGACGGCCGGCGGATCGCGACGTTCCAGGAACGGGAGCCGGAGCGGCTGCCCTGGGCCCGGCTCGGGGTCGACCTCGTCGTCGAGGCGACGGGCAGGCTGCGTACCCGGGACGCGGCGGCGAATCATCTCAAGGCCGGCGCGCGGCGGGTGCTGATCTCCGCACCGGGCAAGGGGGTGGACGCGACGATCGTGCTCGGTGTCAACGAGTCGGCCTACCACCCGGCGCAGCAGGTCATCTCCGCCGCGTCCTGCACCACCAACTGCGCGGCGCCGATGGTCAAGGTCCTGCACGACACCTTCGGCCTGTCCCGTGGCTATCTGACGACCGTGCACGCGTACACGAACGACCAGGCGGTGCTGGACACCCCGCACAAGGACCTGCGGCGGGCCCGGTCAGCCGCCGTCAACATCATCCCCACCAGCACCGGGGCCGCGAAGGCGATCGGCCTCGTGCTGCCCAGCGTCGCCGGACGGCTCGACGGCATCGCGCTGCGGGTACCGGTGGAGGACGGTTCGATCTGCGACCTGACCTGCGAACTCGCCACTCCCGCCTCGGTGGCGGAGATCAACGACGCGTTCGCTTCGGCCGCAGACGGTCCGCTGCGCGGGGTGCTGCGCTACGCCGACCGGCCGCTGGTGTCCCGCGACATCGTCGGCGACCCGGCCTCCTGCGTCTTCGACGCCGCGCTCACCCAGGCGGGCGGGACGCTGGTCAAGGTCTTCGGCTGGTACGACAACGAGTGGGGCTACGTCAACCGGCTCATCGACCTGACCGCGCTGATCGCCGGGCGGGACTGATGGCGGCCTGGCCGGGCCGTTGGTCCCTGGTCGGGCGGCCAGGCCGAGGGATGTGATGGAGGAGACGACGACAAGGAGGTCGTGATGTCGACGATCATCAAGACCCGTGGCGGGCTCACCCCGCTGGAGTGGGTCAACAACCTGTCCCTGTTCCCGTTGCTGGCGTCGGCCATCCGGATCGAGGAGTTCCTGGAGGGCGACACGTACACCGTCCGGGCGGAGCTGCCCGGCGCCGACCCGGCCAAGGACGTCACCGTGACGTGCGCGGACGGCGAGCTGCGGCTGCACGTGGTGCGCTCCACCGAACGCAAGGACAAGGCCCGCTCGGAATTCCACTACGGGTCGTTCTACCGGACGGTCCCGCTGCCCGCCGGTGCCCGGGAGGACACCATCACCGCCGAGTACACCAACGGGATCCTGACGATCAAGGTGCTCGTCAGCACGCCCGAGACCGCCGGCAAGACCATCCCGATCACGGTCGGGACGGGCCGCAACGGAACGGACACGAAGTAGAGGCCGGCCGCTCGGGGCGGGCTTGCCAGGAACAGTCGGGCTCGGTCGGCGTACCGGGCCCGACGGCGTCGTACGGCGATGAGGGAGAGTCATGCCAAGCACCCGTGATCTGCTGGTCGGGCAGCCGTTCGTCGACGGTCTGTGCCCGGCCTGGCTCGACCGGCTGACCGCCTACGCGCACCCGGTCTTCCGCAACCGCGGTTACCGGCTGTTCGCGGCCGGGCGGCCGGCGATGCGATTCTGGCTGCTGCGTTCGGGGCGGGTGGCGCTGGACCTGCCGAGGCCGGGCCGGGGCGACGTGGCCATCGAGACCGTGGGCGCTGGTGAGGTGCTGGGCTGGTCCTGGCTGTTCGCGCCACACCGGTGGCAGTTCGGGGCGGTGGCGGTAGGCCGGGCCGCGGGCACCCGATCGCGGGCCGGTTAGCCGGCGGTAGCCTCGATGGTCTGCGTGGCGGGCAGCGGCCCGAGAACGATCTCGCGGCCCGCGTACGAGCGCAGGGCGGGTCGCAGCGCGAGCTGGTTGTCGGGTACCGGCCAGCGCTGCTCGCCGAGCACCAGCGCCAGCCCTTCGGCGGTCGCCTCGACCCGGCAGGTCGCCAGGTTCATCGCCGGCGACCCGATGAAGCCGGCCACGAAGACGTTGCGCGGCGCCGCGTACAGCTCGTCCGGTGCGCCCACCTGCTGGAGTCTGCCGCGATCCAACACGGCGATCCGGTTGCCCAGGGTCATCGCCTCGACCTGGTCGTGCGTGACGTAGATCGTGGTGGTGCCGTATCGCTGGTGCAGCCGGTTCAGCTCACCGCGCATCGCGACCCGCAGCTCCGCGTCCAGATTGGACAATGGCTCGTCCATCAGGAACACCTGCGGGCGACGGATGATCGCGCGGCCCATCGCGACCCGCTGCCGCTGGCCGCCGGAGAGCGCGGCGGGCTTGCGGTCCAGCAGGGTGGTGAGCCCGAGCACCCGGGCCGTCTCACCCACCTGCTGTGCGATGTCGGACTTGTGGACGCCCCGCAGCCGCAGGCTAAAGCCGAGGTTCTGGGCCACGGTCATGTGCGGGTAGAGCGCGTAGTTCTGGAACACCATCGCGATGTCACGGTTCTTCGGCGGCACGTCGTTGACCACCTGGCCGCCGATCTCGATCCTGCCGGAGGTCACGTCTTCCAGCCCGGCGACCATCCGCAGCAGTGTGGACTTGCCGCAGCCGGACGGCCCGACCAGGACGATGAACTCGCCGTCGCCGATTGTCATACTCACCTGCTCGACGGCGACGGTGCCGCTGGGAAAGACCTTCGTCACGTCGGTCATGACCACTTCAGCCATCTGTCCTTCCCCTTTCCTCCGGTGGCGGTGAGCCGGATCGCCAGAGCCGGCACGGTCGCCGCCACGGCGCAGGCCACCAGGTCGACGGCGGACAGCGCGCCGGTGCCGAGCAGCGTGCGCAGCGGCGGCAGCAGCACCCCGGCGAGCTGCAACAGCGCCGACAGCGCCACCGC
>NZ_JBEEAC010000067.1:0-4805 GCF_040120695.1 Plantactinospora sp. B6F1
AGCCGCGTTGAACGCCTTCGACATCACCTTCGACGGACGCGTCACCGCCGGCCGCCACTGACATCGACACAACTCGACACCAGCCAAGACACGCGAGAGAAATCTCCACCGTCAAGTTGACACACCCTGGCCAGCGCCAGGCGCGAATCATCGAGGCTAATAGCCGGGGCCGACGGTGACGTCGGGGTCCTGACTCGCGAGACGTTCCTGGCGAGTGAGGTCTTCGAGCCGTTGCCGGAAGGTCGGGAAGTCGGTGATGGTCCTGGTCGGGTCGGTCCGGAGTGAGAAGTCTCGCCGTAGCGCTGCGATCCTGATTCTGAGGTCGTCGTGGGCGGCGGAGTCGTCGAGGCTGCTTTCGATCTCGCGCAGGCGGCTGTCGGCGACCGTGCGACTTGCCCCGTCGCGGTAGTCGTCGAGGAATCCGCGGACGATGCGGCCCATGCGCTTTGCGCGACGGCGTTGAGTTTCGTCGATTGCGGCGTCTTCGAGTAGATCAGTCAGGTCGCTCAAGAGCGCGATGAAGTTGTCCTCCAGCATCCTGATCTCTGCTGGGCGCCTGCCGTCACGCGGGACCTGGTTGAGATGATTGACGACCTCGCGAGCGAAGCCGACCTTGTCGATACTCGCGTCGAAAGCCTCGGTGAAGCTGTCTTTGAGGCAGTCCCACAGCGGACGGCCTGAGTCGAGTCGTGTCTTGACGCCTGTTTCCCTCAGCTTGGCGGCGTCTTCTTCGGCGAGGCCCAGCAGTCGGGTGGCGTAGTTCCGCGCGGCGTAGACGGCGATGCGTGTATGGATGAGATCTTCGATCTCGGTCACGTCACCGGATTTGGTGGACGAGACCACCTTGATGTCATCGGGTGTCGAGGCTGCGCGGTTGGTCGCCCAGGTGTCGAGGCAGACGACGAATTTCGCGTCAAGGACGGGCTTGCGGTTCGCCTCGCTGCGCTTCAGTTTGCCGACGGCCATCCGGCCGGCGTCGTCACCGTCGAGCAGCGCGACGCACGGGGGCTTGATCGGATCGCGTCCGCGGGCGAGGTAGGCGATGTAGGGGACGCTGTCGGCGCTGCCGGCGGGCACGATCGTGACTTCGTTGAGGTCCAGCATCCGGGCGACTTCGGGCCGCCGGATACGCAGGGCGTTGGACATCCCGGCCAGCATCACCTGGTCGGCGGATCCTTCGACGATCAGGTTCTTGCCACCGATGAAGGCGGTCTCGGCAACATAGCTGCCGAGTGAGGAGCGCAGGGGCTCGTAGTGGGTGCGGGCGACGTCCCTGACGACGCGGGTGCCTTCTTCCTGAGCGCCCTTGTCGAGGACGCGCAGCCGATCTGCGGCGTTCTTGTTGATCAGAAAGGGTGAGTGCGTGACATAGATGACCTGGTCGGTCCGGCGCCGGTCGTCGGGGATCGCGAAGTTCTCCAGCACACGCAGGAGGTCCTGCTGGCCGGAGTTCGACAGGTAGGCGTCGGGTTCGTCCATGAGCAGGATCTCGTCGCGGTCCTCGACCGGCCGGTGGGCCCGGAGCTGGACGAAGTAGGCGAGGAAGTGGGTCAGGCCCCGGCTGCGTTCGCCGAATGAGTACTCCGCCCCGGTACGGTCGCGGATCGTGAACACGATTTCACGTTCTCGGGTGGTGACGCGAAGCGTGAAATCGTTGTCCTGGCTCCACCAACGCGACAGGTTCAGATGCCGCGCCAAACTCTCGTTGATCTTGCCCTCAAGGCCGCTGACTTCGCCTTCCTTGCCTTCGTCGATGGCCTTTTGGAGCTCTTTGAAAATGCTTTCGTCGATGCGAGCGACATCGATGAGCAGCTTCTTGGCCAGAGCCCGCGCCTCACGCTGACGTGCTTGCTCGCGGCTGTCCGCCGTCGGGGCGGGACGGCGGAAGAACGACCACAACCGCTGGCCCCACGCTGACACGGCGGCGTCGTTGTCGGCATCGGCTTGCTCGGCGGCTTCCAGGAACTCTCCGCGGACGCGGCGGTCAGCGAGGTACCCAAGCCGACCGCCCCACAGCGACGCGATCGGCACGCTGTCCGGAACGGCGATGCTGGTGGAGAACCGCAGCACCTGCGGCAGGATGACTTCGAGCGCCTTCACCTTCGTCGGCTCGTCGAGTTCGACGATGGCCTCGTCCGCCACGATGAAGGGATGGCCCTCGCCGGGCCGCATGAACAGAAAGGTCTCGCCCACCGCCCTGGTCACGTCGAGCGTCGCCAGCACCTCGGACTCCGCCGGCCGGGTGACCGTGAAGACGGCGCCGACGTCTGGTATCCGGACTTCGTCGGTCTCAACCGAGAACAGCTGCGAGTAGCGACAGAAGTCGCTGCGGGTGACTTCGCGCTTACCCATAACGCACTCGATGGCATCCAGCAGATGACTCTTACCCGACTCGTTCGCGCCGACGATGGCGGTGATCTGCGGGTCGACGTCAAGGCGCACGTGGGGGTACCAGCCCTCCGGCAGGATCTCCCACGTCGCGCGCCGAGCCTTCTCGTTCGCACGGCGCTCGTAGTCGAAGTTGAAAGACTTGAAGAATCTGACGTACACCCGCGTGAGGCGCACCGGCCCTCCTCGGCATCACATTTCGCCTGGCGCCACACGGCAGCCGCGCAACAAGAAATCTAGCCAGGGGGTACGACAGAACGACCGACCGCCCGGCATCGCGTCACCGGCCGGGCGCGAGACGCGGACCGAGAGGTCCCTCCAGATAGGAGAATCCCACCCATAGCGGCGTGGAGGATCATGGCGATGCCCACCGTCGAGAAGATCCACGCTCTATCCCTTGTGGCGCCAGACCGAGTGCGGAAGCGTTAGTCGTCGCCGAGGTCGGCGAATCGTAGACACTGTGGCCTGCCCGAATCCCCGACAGCCTGACTACACCGCCATAGTCAGCCTGCCATGGTCGCACGGGCTGCCGCAGCAGCAGCGAGCAACACGTCGGCTCGGGGATCGACGGAGTCAGCTCTCGCCGCGACACGGACTTGTTCGGCCAGGCTCGCTCCGGACCAGGTGCGTGCGAGTTCCGCAGCGGCGTCGGTTACGCCCGGTTCGCGGAGGAGTTCCAGGATCATCGGCGTGTTTCTGGTCAGGAATTCGCGCACGAGGGCGACCTCGTTGTCGTCGGGTTCGGCTCCGATGGTGAGTCGGCGTACCAGGGCAGCGCCGAAGGTGGGGGTGTCGGCGGCGCTGTGGATGGTGGATATGGCGAGCATGATCCGGAGCCTGGCGAGATCGGCGTCCGGGTCGTTTGACTGGCCGGGGTGGGCGGTGAGGTAGTGGTTGATGGCCTCGTGCCAGTCGCGGGCGTCGGCGTCGGTGGCGAAGGTGCCGTCTGGCCGGGGTAACAGGCCGCCGGTGTGCCGGCAGGCGTAAATCCAGGCCTCGGACACTCCGGCGGCTTCGAGCATCGCGACGGTGACGTTCTCCAACTGGGTGACAGACACCGGTTGCGGAGTGTCGGCCCCGGGATCGAAGAACAGGGGGTCATTTGGGCCGGGCGGACGTCCGAACTTGTCCTCGAACGCTTCCTTCGCGGCCCGGATCCTGTCGACGTCTCCGGGGGCGAGCCGCATGACTTTGCCGTTGCGGGTCTGTACCTGGGTGAATCCCAGGTCGAAGGCCAGCTGCGTCAGCGCCCCGCCAGGTGCGGAGGTGAACATCTGGTCAGCGGCCGGTACCGGCTCGGTGAACGCGGGTAGCCCGTACAGGTGCCCCAGGGTGGTGTCCACGTCTAGTCCGTGTTCGACGGCAGTGAGGATGACGTCGAGGACGGCCGCGAACGGGGAGTCTTCAGCCACTCCGAGCGCCCACGCGTGGGCGCGTTCACCGGCCTCCTGCAGAGGCTCCTCGTCCTTGGCCGCTAGGGCGAGGTAGAGGGCTGGCAGCAGCACCGGCGCCTCGGCGCGGAGATCGAGACTCGTCCTGCGGAGCAGGTGCAGGCCTTCGCGTAGCGCGTCGGCCGCTGTCCCGTCGTGGGGCAGGTCGACCTCGGTGCCGGCCCAGAACGTGGTGATCCGGTCGGTGGCGTCGGCGGGTGGGGTAGGCAGTACGAATCCGGGCGCGGGGCCACGGAGGAACCGGGCGTGGGCGAGGGCTTTGCCGGGCAGGAGTCCGGCCGGCAGTTTCCGCTGGTCCAGTCCCGCGTCTTCGAGGCGGCCGGCGACGAGCAGCATCAGGTCACCGTCGTCGATTGGGAGATCGTGGTCTTCGCTGGCGTGCATCACTTCGTTGACGAAGCGTTCGATGCCCCGCCAGTGCGGTGTTGTTCGCATCAGGCGCAGCCACGCGGTGCGGGCGTTACCGAACTCGTAGGAGTCACGGAACTGGTTGGGCCATGCCGTTCCGAGGAAGAGAGTGTCTAGTGGATCAAGTTCGTGGAACCAGTCGGGGCCGTCGTCCTCGTGTTGGGCCATGCCGAGTCCGCCGTAGCCGAGCGCGTAGGCGCCGGCGAGGCTGAGCTTGCCTGGTCCGTTGAGCCGCAGTATGCGCGCCAAAGCGGCACTGGCCAGCTCACTGGCATCCGGACCGGTGTCTGACATGACTGGGGCTGGGGGTGGCGACGAGACGGTTGACGCCCGGCGCCGACGAGCGGCCTTACCCATGATCGACCTTTCGCCTGGCAACACAACGGACCGATCATAAGGACTTTCGTCCATGGGATAGGTCACCCCGCCGGTAGTACGGCAGCCGCCAATTGCTAGTTGACCAGGGCGTAGTCCCGGTTCAGCCGTGCACGTTGGTGGAACCAGCGTGCACGGGCCTGGTGACGGCGGCGCCAGTTGAGCCAGTGTGTGTCGTGGCCG
>NZ_JBEEAC010000068.1:0-4682 GCF_040120695.1 Plantactinospora sp. B6F1
CAGCAGCAGCCGCCTTCGATCCTGTAGTCCTCACAAACACATGATCAACAGGCGGCTGCGTCCACGTTACACACCCCCACCACATCCCACGAGGTCAGACCGCCAATGGCGGCTGCCGTACTAGGCATACCACTCCCCATCCACGGGAGGTTGCTCCTCAACCCCGGAAGGTCGCTCCGCTACGGGGAGTCTCTAACCCCACTCGAAGCCGAAGGCATGCACGTCGCCCTCCGGGTCGGTGACCTCTGGGTCGGTGACCTCCGGTTCGGTGACTTCTGCCTCGTCACCCGACAACTCGGAGGCGACGACAGCGTTCCGCTCTGACCAACCGACCGCGCCGGCGCTTGCGGCGAACCCGCCGACGGCAAGCACGGCGAGCACAAGAAGAGAGCCTATGAACCGGCCCAGCCTCCATGCAGGCATTGGTTGCTCCCGTCGAGATGATGAGGTGAAAGCCAGATGTTCCATGATGGTGCCACAATCCAAGGAACCGGCAAAGCCATCGGAAGGGCGACCAGCCGGGGGATCGGCAAAGTCTAACCGTTCGGTAGGTTGAACTCCCCCGCCCGGCCGCAAGCGCCAGGCAGGCAAATGACCGACATGATTCACTCAGCGCTCAATAAGACTCACCGCACGTACGCGCTCAGGTATCTCAAACGCCATCGTAGGTAGATTTCACCTAAATCGCTTCAATAGCGGGAGTATGACCATTTCGGACGGAGCCCAGACGAGTCGGGCACACCAGGTCCGGGGCAACCGAGTGCGTCCACCCCGGAGAGTCACCGACGATTCGACCGGCCACCCCGGGATGTTCATACCCGTCGGGCCGGCACGTCCACGACCCGACAGCCTCAGGTGAAGGCGCCGGCCCGAGCCGCGAGCACCGCACTGCCGGCGGCCTCGGACCCGAGCTGCCCGCCGGGTGCGGACCGCAGCAGCACCAGTTCGTGGTAGAGCGGCGCGGTGGCGGCGACGAGCAACCGGTGCGGGTCGCTGCCCGCGGGGATCTCGCCGCGTCGTACGGCCCGGCGGACGATGACGGCGCAGCGGTCGTACCGGTCCGCCCAGAAGGAGCGCAGGGCGTCCGCGGCCGGCGCCGATCGGAACGACGCGGCGATCAGCGCCATCGTGACCGGGGGCTCGGCGGTCAGCGCGGCGTACACCTCGGAGTTGACGGCGCGCAGATCGCCCTCCAGCGTGCCGGTGTCGGGTGGCCGCCAGTCGTCGTCGGTGGCCGCCATGAGCAGGTCGGCGAGGAGTCCACCGACGTCACGCCAGCGCCGGTAGACCGTGGTCCGGTGCACCCCCGACCGTTCCGCCACGGCGTCGATGCCGAGCGCGTCGTAGCCGTACTCGACCAGGTGGGCCCGGACCGCGTCGAGCACCCGGCGGCGGACCTCGGCGCTGCGGCCGCCCGGCCGGCGGACGGGCCCGGCGGCGGAATCGGTTGGCACTCGCGGCGGGGACATGGCATTATCTTACTGCTACATCAGTAGACTTAAGGTAGTCCCCGTCAGACTTGGTAGGTACCCGTCCGATGATCAGGTGAGCGTTCCCCGCGTCCCGAGCCGCCGCCCGACCGGTGGCTGATCCGCCGACGACCGGAGTCGCTCCCATGCCTACCCAGCTCAGCCTGCACAACGTCACCAAGCGCTACGCCGACCGGACCGTGCTCGACGCGGTCAGCTGCGCCATCGCCCCGGACGAACGCACCGCGATCATCGGGGAGAACGGCTCCGGCAAATCCACCCTGCTCCGGCTGCTCGCCGGACGGGAACGCCCCGACGAGGGACAGGTGACCGTCGTCACCACCGGCGGCCTCGGCTATCTCGGGCAGGACGCGCCGCTGCCCGGACACCTGACCGTGCGGCAGGCCATCGACGACGCCCTGGCCGAGCTGCGCCGGATCGAGGCGCGGCTGCGGGAACTGGAACCGCTGCTCGGCGACGGCGACCAGCGGCAACTCACCGAGTACGGCGACCTGGCCACCGTCTTCGAACTGCGCGGCGGGTACGACGCCGACGCCCGGGTCGAACGGACGATGCACGCGCTCGGCCTGGCCGGGATCGACCGGAGCCGGCGGCTCGGCGAACTGTCCGGCGGTGAACAGGCCCGGCTGCACCTGGCCGCGGTGCTGTCGGCCGGCTCCGAGGTGCTGCTGCTCGACGAGCCGACCAACCATCTCGACGACGACTCGCTGAACTGGCTGGAAGAGCAGCTGCGCAGCCGGCGGGGCAGCACCGTGCTGGTCTCGCACGACCGGGTCTTCCTCGACCGGGTCGCCGGCACACTGATCGAAGTGGACGGTGACCGGCACACCCTGGTCCGGTACGGCGACGGGTACACCGGATACCTCGCCGAGAAGGCGGCCTCCCGGCGGCGCTGGGCCCAGGCTCACCTCGACTGGCAGACCGAGGTCGGCCGGCTGCGGGAGGCGGCGGCGACCACGGCCCGGCAGGTCACACCGGGCCGGGCGATGAAGGACCGCAACAAGATGGCGTACGACCGGGACGCCGGCCGGGTGCAGCAGTCGGTCGCCAGCCGGGTACGCAACGCCGAGCAGCGGCTGCGCCGGCTGACCGAGCATCCCGTACCGCCACCACCGCAGCCGCTGCGGTTCACCCCGACGCTGCCCGGCGCCGGCACCACCGGGGTACTGCTCGACGCCGACGGCGTGGCCGTCGACGGGCGGCTGGCGGCGACCCGGTTGACGCTGGACAGCGGGGCGCGGCTGCTGATCAGCGGGGCGAACGGGGCCGGGAAGAGCACTCTGCTGCGGGTACTCGCCGGAGATCTGGCTCCGGACGCCGGCCGGGTCCTCCGGCGGGGTCGGATCGGCTACCTGCCCCAGGAGGTCGAGCTGGAATGCCCCGGGGAACCGCTGCTCACCGCCTTCGGGCGGGGTCGGCCCGGGCCGCCGGCCGAGTACCTCGACGAACTGCTCTCGCTGGGGCTGTTCGACCGGGAGCGGCTCGGCGTACCCGTCGGGAAGCTCTCCACCGGTCAGCGGCGACGCCTCGCGCTGGCCCGGCTGGTCAGCGAGCCGGCCGACCTGCTGCTGCTGGACGAGCCGACCAACCACCTGTCACCGGGGCTGGTCGAGGAGTTGGAGGCCGCCCTGGCAGATCATCCGGGCGCGGTGCTGGTGGTCAGCCACGACCGGCGGCTGCGCGAGCGGTGGCGCGGTGAGCACCGGGTGATGGCCGCCGGGGTACTCGATCCGGAACCGGCCTGCCGCGACCCCCTGCGCGTCCGGCAGCTGGCGGGTTGATTACCCAAACGTCCGGTGCCGATCTGCGATTTGGCTCCTCGCCCCGGTCACAATTCTGCGGAAAGGAAACCAATGACATCCGCCCGTCATCCATCGGTCCGGGAGTTTCCGGTAGCCGATTCCACCGCCGGTCCGTACGGCGTCACCATCGGACCGGACAGCGCAACATGGGTCACCCTGGTACATGGCGGGGAAATCCTCCGAATGACGGCAACCGGGGAGATTCGTCGTTATCCGCTCGGCGAATCGACCGGCCCCTCCGTCATCACGGCGGGACCGGACGGCGCACTCTGGTTCACCCGACGAGACCACCGGATCGGGCGGGTGTCGCTCTCCGGAGAGGTCACCTCGTATCCGATCCCGTCGCCGAACGGCGGCCCGTACGGGATCACCACCGGGCCGGACGGCGCGCTCTGGTTCACCGAGCTGAACGCCGACCGGATCGGCCGGATCGGCACCGACGGTGCGATCGAGGAGCATCCGCTGCCCGAGACGGGTGGCAGCCCAGCGATGATCACGGCCGGTGCCGACGGGGCACTCTGGTTCACTCTCCACCAGGCGAACGCGGTCGGCCGGATCGCACTCGACGGCGCGGTCACGCTGCACCCGCTGCCGACCGCCGACGCCGGACCGGTCGGCATCACGGGTGGTGCGGACGGCGCGGTCTGGTTCGTCGAGGTCGCCGCCGGCCAGCTCGGCCGGATCACCCCGGACGGGGAGATCACCGAGATCCCGCTGCCGGACCGGGCCGCCCGGCCGCATGCGATCGCCGCCGCACCTGACGGGAGCTACTGGTTCACCGAGTGGGGCGCCAACCGGGTCGGGCGGCTCGGCCCCGACGGCACGATCCGGGAGTACGACCTGCCGACGCCGGGGTCGGAGCCGCACGGGATCGCGGTCGACCCCGACGGCGTGGTGTGGGTCGCCCTGGAAATCGGCGCGGTGGCCCGGCTGTCGTGGTGAACGGGGCGGTGTCGGCCGCCCGTCGCCGTACCGCCGGGGGTTGTCAGCGGCGCTGGCTCGCCTGGCGGCGGCGGTCGGCATCCTCGATCGCGTGGCGTACCGCCAGGCGGACGACCCAGTAGAGCAGTGCGAGCGTGACCGCCGACAGGGCGACGTACACGGTCAGGAGGAGCACCAGCTCGGGGATCTGGTCGGAGGCCATACGGTCACGCTAGGACACCCGCGCCGCGTCGCCGCCCCCGCCGGGTCCCGGTGATCAGCGGAGGGTGCGTCGTGCCGCGACGGTCCACGGTGAATGGCGCGATGGGTGACGCGGTTGATGGCTAGGCCCGTATTCCGCACGTCGGCGATCGTCAGCACCATTCCAGCGGGTTGACGTCGAGTAGGTCCAGGATTTCGAGTTGTAGGGGTGTGGGTTGAGGGATGGTGTGTAGGTTTCCGCTGGTCG
>NZ_JBEEAC010000069.1:0-3589 GCF_040120695.1 Plantactinospora sp. B6F1
CGCCTACGCCAACCCTCGGGAAATGCATCAGACGGGCGAGAAAGTCGCAGCTGGCATGGTGAAGGCGGGGCTTGGAGCTTAGCGGAGCGCACGTTAGCGCACGGCTTTGACCTGCTCGTTTGGCGATACGGTCCCGTCTGATGCATGATCCTCCCGCTATCCGGGTGCGTCGGGAGGGTCGGTTGCGGCGGGTCGACTTGGCGGGTGCGGCGCACCTGGAGCTGGTGTCGGGTGTGATCCGGTTGCGTCCGGAGGACGCGATGAGCGAGGCGATGCTGCGGGGCTGGCGGGCGCAGCAGAGCGCTCGGGGCCTGCGGGAGGAGACGATCGCGGAGCGGGAGCGGCTGGTGCGCCAGTTCATGGCGTTCACCAACGAGTACCCGTGGCGGTGGACGCCGGCGCATGTCGACGAGTGGTCGATGTCGCTGACCGGCGAGCGGCATCTGGCGCCCGCGACGATCCGCGCCTACCAAGGGACTCTGCGGATCTTCAACGAGTTCCTCTGCGACGGCCGGTATGGCTGGGCGGTGGCGTGTGAGCAGGAGTTCGGGCCGGGTGAGCACCCGGTGGCGATCGTGCACGAGTGGAACTCGATCGCCCATCTGCAGACCTACGAGGGTGACCCGGACGAGCGTCCGTTCACCCGCGACGAACTGCAGCGGTTCCTGGACTACGCCGATGACCAGGTCGATCGTGCGGTCCGCGCGAAGCGCAAGGGTGCGCTGGCGGCGTATCGCGACGCGACCTTGTTCAAGGTCATGTATGGCTGGGGACTGCGTCGCAACGAGACGTCGAAACTCGACATCGCGGACTGGGGCAGCAACCCGGCTGCTCCGCAGTTCGGGCGGTACGGGTCGCTGCACGTCCGCTACGGCAAGGCCAAGCGTGGTCAGCCGCCCCGGCGCCGCAACGTGTTGTCGGTGTTCGGGTGGGCGGTGGAGGCGGTGAGCGACTACGTCGAGAACGTCCGCCCGCGGTTCGGGTTCACCGACCATCCGGCGTTGTGGGTGACCGAACGTGGTGGGCGGATCAAGCCGCCGGAGATCAACGCGAGGTTCGTGTCCTACCGGGAAGCGCTGGGACTGCCGAGAACCCTCTCGCCGCACGCTCTGCGTCACGCCTATGTCACCCACAACACCGAGGACGGGGTGGACCGGCGCTTCATCCAGGTCCAGGTCGGGCACGAGAGCGACAGCTCCACGGCGATCTACACGCACGTGTCCGACGACTTCATGAACACCGCACTGCGCAAGGCACTCGCGCCGGCACTCGGGCCGGCCGCAACGGACGGGAAGGACCACTGATGGCCCCGAAGCTGGACTACCGCTGGCATTTACGCCGGATCATGGCCGACCGGGGCATGTTCCAAACCACGGACCTGATCAAGCCGCTGGCCAAGAGGGACATCACCTTGTCCTCCAGCCAAGTCTTCCGGCTGGTCACCGAGCGGCCCGAGCGGTTGAGCCTGAAGATCCTGATGGCGCTGATGGACATCCTCGACTGCACGATGGACGAGCTCATCGAGCCGGTCGCGGCGGCTGGCGCCGGGACGCGGCCGAAGAAGGCGGCTGGCGGCGCTGAACCGGCCGGCCTGGGCGAGTTGCGGCCGAAACGGGCCAGGATCACCGGGTGACCAAGAGGATCGACCGATCGCTGCTCGCGCAGCAGGTCGGTCCGCTGCTTGCGTTGCTCGCCGAACTCGAGCCCGCCCTGGAGACCGAAACGGTCCTTGCCGCGGTCCGCGAGGCGGCTGCGTTGCCGTCCGGGCAACAGCGGATCGCCAAGGAGGTGGTCGAACGCCCGGAACTGCTCACCGGCCAGGCCTCCGCCGCGACGCTGCCCGGCGTGCTGCGCCTCGTCGATGCCCTGGTCCGGGCCGGCGCCACGACCGTGGTTGCACCGCTCTGCCCGCGCTGCGGGAAACTGCGCCCGCTCAGCCGCCCGTTCGACGGCCTGCGGCTCTGCGCCGGCTGCACCCGCAAGGCTGTGGCCATGCAGTGCGGTCGTTGCGGAAAGCTGCGGCCTCCGGCCCGCCGCAACGACAACGGCCACCCCATCTGCCAGCCCTGCTGGTGGAGTGATCCCCGCAGTTGGAAAGCCTGCACGAGCTGCGGCGACCTGCGCCGCGTCGCCGCGATGACCGAGGCCGGGCCGGTCTGCACCCGCTGCCGGCCGAGGCCCGAACTCGTCTGCGGCATCTGCGGGCGAACCGGCCGGTGCACCATCTCACGCGCTACCGGCCAGCCGATGTGTGACCGCTGCCGCGAGCGCTGGGCCGTCTGCTCCCGCTGCGGCGCCGGCGCCTCGTTGAAGGGCGGCACGCGCGACGAGCCATTGTGCGCCCGCTGCGTCAACCCCGACCCGACCTTCTGGACCCGCTGCGGCGTCTGCGGCATCACCTGGCAACTCACCACTGCCGAGTGCACCCGCTGTTCCCTGGACCGCAACCTCGCCGGGATCTTCACCGCCGCTGACGGCGGCACCGCGACCCAACTCGACCAGTTGCGCCAGGCATTCGTCCTGGTCGACCGCCCCGATCACGCGATGGACTGGCTGAACAAACCCGGTGTCCGCAACACTCTGCGCACCGTCGCGCTCGCGCGGCCCGCCATCACGCACGAGGCGTTGGACGCGATGCCGACCAGCGGCACCCTCGCGCATATCCGCTCCATGCTCGTCGTCGCCGGCGCGCTCCCGGCCCGCGACGAGCGCCTGGCCGCTCTCGAACCGTGGATCAAGAAGACCATCGCCGCGCGGAAGAGCCTCGAGCACCAACGCGCCCTGCACGCTTACGCCGTCTGGCACCATCTGCGTCGCCTGCGCGGCCGCCTCGACGACCGGCCCGCTTCCCACCAGCAGGTCAACAACATCCGCCAACGGGTCGCCGGCGCCGCGGCCTTCCTGGACTGGCTGCACACCCGCGGATCGACCCTGGCCACCTGCGCCCAGGCCGACCTCGACCAGTGGCTGGCCAGCAAACCTGCACCCGCGGCCCGATCCGCGAACTTCGTGCGGTGGGCCACCGTCCACCACCAGGCACCCAAGCTCAGCGCCCCGGCAACGCGCTGGACCGGCCCCGCCGGGCCACTCGACCAGGACCGCCGCTGGGCCGACGCCCGACGGCTCCTGCACGACGACTCATACCCGGCCGCCGACCGGGTCGCCGGACTTCTGATTCTGCTCTACGCCCAGAAACTCAACGTCATCAGCACGCTGACGACTCAACACCTGCGCCACGCCGACGGCCAGACCCTGCTCGCACTGGGCAGCCGGCCCGTCGTCCTGCCCGCCCCGCTGGACCGCCTCGTCAACGAACTCGCGAACGCCACCGGACCGACGCCGGGCGGCAGCCTGATCAACACGCCGTCCACCTGGCTCTTCCCTGGACGCTGGCCAGGACGTCCCCTCACCGAGGACGCCCTCGCCAGACGGCTCCGAGCGCACGGACTGCAACCACGCCAAGACCGCAACACCGCACTATTCATGCTCGCCGCCGAGGTCCCGGCCGCGATCCTGGCCAAAATGCTCGGCATCCACATCAAAGCAGCCGTCCAATGGCAGCAACTCTCCAACGGAGACTGGACCACCT
>NZ_JBEEAC010000007.1:0-273294 GCF_040120695.1 Plantactinospora sp. B6F1
AAGGCGCTCCAAACCCAGACGGACAAGCTCGGGACCGATGAGATCCCACGCCTCGACCAGCTCCGACACTTCCTGAGCGTCGAGGGGGCTCACGACGTACCCGGCCCGGGGCAGCGTGATGATCAACCCCTCGCGGTCCAGACGAGCGAGCGCCCGACGAATCGGCGTCAGCCCGTACGGAGTCGAGCGGGCCAGTCCCCGCTCGGTGAGCGACGACCCCGGCGGAAGCTCACAGGTCACGATCCGGGCACGCAGCGCTGCGTAGGCCTGCTGCGTGAGCGAAGCCTTCCCCGTCGCACCCTGGTCGGCCATCAGAGGAAACCCTAGCCCGCCCGGCCGCCCCGGTCCCATGCGACATCGCACACTCTCCGCAAACCGGACTTGACCACCCCGGCGGTGAGAGTCATGCTCGGTACTGAAATTTCAGCCAGGTCAGAAAGCGGACTGCCGGTCTCGGAGGTCCTCGGGACGCGGCCGAACAGAGGGGACCCAGCAGGATGAGGGCATTCGTGCTCGCGTTCGGGACGCGTGGCGACGTACAGCCGTTCGTCGCCCTGGGACGCGCGCTGGCCGACGCCGGCCACGAGGCACTGGTGGCCGGGCCGGCGTGTTACGGGTCACTCGCCGCAGCCGCCGGCGTTCCGTTCGCGCCCGTCGACGACCGGTGGAACCGGCTCACCGACGAGCCCCACATCCAGGAGGCACTCGCGACGAACTACCGCGGTCCAAAGGCGAAACGGACAGCCATCGAGGTGGTGCGCCGGACCCGGCGGTACGTCGCCGCCGCGCTCGACGACATCACCGCGGCCGTTCCCGCCCGGACCGACGTCGTGGTGCACCACACCATGCTGCCCGGCCAGCACCTCGCCGAGGCCCTCGGCGTCCCCTCCGTCCCGGTGGCACTGCAGCCCAACTGGGTGCCGACCAGCGCCTTTCCGTGCCCGATGTGGGCCCCACCGTGGCTGCCCAGATCCCTCAACCGCCTGAGCTACCGGCCGGCCGCGCTCGCGCCTCGGATGCTCCTCGGAGCGGTAGGCAAGCGCTGGCGTGCACGACTCGGGCTGAGGTCTCGGCGTGGATCCGGTGACCCGTTCCGCCGCCCCGACGGAGGCCCCGCCTTCGTACTGCAGGCGTTCAGTCGCCACGTCCTGCCGCAGCCGGCCGACTGGCCCGGACACGCGCCCGTGACGGGATACTGGACCCTCGCCAGCGAGGACCAGGACCCCTCGCCCGCCCTGGCCAGGTTCCTCGACAGCGGAGCGCCGCCGGTCTACGTCGGCTTCGGCAGCATGCGGGGCCAGAACCCCGAGGCGATCGGCGAGATGGTCCAACAGATGGTCCAGGCAACCGGAGTACGAGCCGTTGTCGCAACCGGCGCCGGCGGGATCACACTGGCGGGTGCGAACACCGACTCCGTCCACGTCGTCGACGACGCTCCGCACGACTGGCTCTTCCCCCGCACCGCGGCGATCATCCACCACGGCGGAGCAGGAACGACAGCTGCCGCGCTGCTCGCCGGACGCCCACAGGTGATCTGCCCCTTCACCGGTGACCAGCCGTTCTGGTCCGGGCGAATGCAATCCATCGGCGTTGCCCCAGACCCCGTCCCACAGCGGCAGATCACCGCCGAACGCCTCATCGAGGCAGTCGAAGCGACGAGATCCGACACCACGATGCCCCGCAGGGCCGCCGAGATCGGCGAGCTGGTGCGCTCCGAAGGCGGCACACGTCGTGCAGTCGAGCTTCTGTCGGAAACGACGCGCGATTACCCCGGCCGGCCATGTCGTTGATCTGCGGAGACAGCGATGCAGGCAGGCACGGGTGGGGCTAGGGAAGGTGCGGCGCGAAGTACTCGGCAACCAGTTCCGCGACCCCTTCGGCGTCCCGGCTGCCGTCGACCTCGATCACCGGGATGCCCAGCCGTCGGGCGCCGCACACGGCGTCCTCGGCGAGCAGGCGGTCCCGCTCGACCCGGTTCCGCTGGGCGAGTTCGGGGTCGCTGACCTGGTGGCCGAGCCGGCCGGCCCGGGGTAGCCGGTCAAGTTGTCGCCGCCGGAACTCCTCGGTCGGCACCATCACCACCATCTGCCGGGTCGACCCGGCGACCGGCGCGACCAGCTCGGGGCGCAGCCCCCAGCCCTCGGCGAGCAGCGGCCGGGGCGAGACGAGCGCGCGCAGGTCGTCCTGCACCCACTCGAATCGCTCGGCGAACTCCACAAGTACCTGCCGGGCCATCTCCTCCGGCGTCGTGCGGACCCAGACCGCCTCCCAGTCCGGTTCCGGCGGTTCGCCGCGCCGGATCCGGCTCATCATCCGGCGATCGTCGTGCCCGCGCGCGTCGTGGTAGTCGTAGTGGTAGTGCGTCAGGCCGTACCGCTCGGCGAGGATCCCGGCCACCGTCGACTTGCCGGCCCACTGGCCGCCACCGATCCAGAGTGCCCGCCGCAGGGTGCTGTGAGGGTCCCATCGCATGCCCAGAATCGTGTGCCCGTTCCGGGCCGAATTCCAGTCTTGTTTTCGGATTCCCGCCCTGGTCAACTGAGGGTAAGGGGAACCGGTTGGGCACCACCACGCCGGAGCGCGGCCGTGACCGACGGGCTCAGCGGTGGCCGGGCACCCAGCCGAGGAAGCGCTCGCTGAGCACCATCGCCGCCGGTGCGCCGGCCGGGTGGAGCGCGTGCAGATCGCGGTACGCCTCGGCGAGCGACGAGCCGAGCCGGACACAGAGCGCGAGCCGGCTGTCCGGATAGCCCCTGACCAGGCTGAGCCGGGCGGCGGCGCACGGCCACGGCTGCCCGTCGGTGCGGCACAGCCAGATCGGCCGCAGTGGAGTGTGGACGCCGACCGGCGACTCGGGGTCGATCATCTCCCCGCCCCGGTGTCGACGCGACCGCCGTCCGCCCACGCCGGCAGGACGCGGTGGGTCCGGTGCCCGGCGTTGGAGCGAGGGCGCTGGTTGTGCCCACGCGACGGCGGCGACAGGCGCGACGGCGGCGAGCCGGGTGTCGGCGCAGCGGCCGGCATCGCGAGTTGGGGCGGCAGGTCGGGCGTCGGGACCGTCTGCGGGATCAAGATCGAGAGTCCACGGTACGGGCACGACGCCCACCGCCGCCCGCACCGGCACCACATCCGCCACCACAGCCGGCGCCAGTCGAGGCGGTGCCGGAAAACGAGTGGGACGGGCGGGGTGCGGCGTACTTTCCGCATCGTGTCTCCTTCCGGGTTGGAAGGGGGCCATCTCTGTACGGGGGGAAGAGAGATGGCCCCCGCAGGTTCCGCCCGGCCGGTCACCATGCCATTTGAGTTCCGAGCGGTTCCGCTAGTGACACTCTGCTGTGGAGTGCACTACGGTCGACACGTGCTCGCGCCATCTGTGCAGGTCAACACGGGTGGCGAGCAATTTTGTGTAACTCGTCTCCGACGGTGAGCAGAGGTGGGATTATCGATGGGACTCGTCACGGAATACGTCCTCGCCGAGCTGAGGCTGTTCCGCGCTGAGCAACGACTCAGTCAGGAGGAGTTCGGGCGCAAGATCGGCTATTCCGGATCACACGTCAGCTCCGTGGAAACCGGCCAGCGTCCGCCGACCGACGAATACATGGAAAAGATCGACCAGGCTTTCCAGACCGGCGGCACGTTCAGCCGGATGCTCAAGAAGCTGGCCAAGCTGGACAGCACGCCGGCCTGGCTCCGCGACTGGATCGAGTTCGAACGCCTTGCCCGGCTGCTCCGCTGGTACGAGCCGGCCTTCGTCCCCGGCCTGCTGCAGACCGAGTCGTACGCCCGAGCGCTGTTGACGGGTGTACACCTTCCACCAGAGCAGATCGAACAGCGGGTCCGCAGTCGACTGGACCGGCAGGCCGTGCTCACGGTCGAGAATCCACCTCAGTGCATCTTCGTGATCGATGCGATGGTCCTGCGGCGACCGGTGCGCGGGCACCCGAGCGTGATGGCTGAGCAGCTTGAGCATCTGGTGAAGTGCACGGAGTTGCCGAACGTACAGATCCTCGTGGTTCCCCAGGAAGTCGGGGTCTACGCTGGCCTTCAGGGAGGCTTCATCCTGGCGACGCTGCCGGACCAGTCCGTGGTGGCGCATCTTGATCACCAAGTACGGGCGCAGATTGTCGACCGGGCGGAAGATCTCGCCACCCTCCAGGGGACCTGGGAGGCGATCCGCAGCGAGGCCCTTCCGATGGTGCAATCGCTCGAACTGATCAGGGAGGCGACGAAGGAATGGACGTGACCGGCGCCAACTGGCGCAAGTCAACCCGCTCGGGCACGAATGGCGGGTCCTGTGTGGAGGTGGCGGACAACCTGCCCGGCACCGTGCTCGTACGCGACACCAAGGACCGCGACGGCGGCACCCTCACCTTTACCCCGGCCAACTGGCAGGCGTTCGTCAGCCTTGCCAAGCGGCTCGACCCGACCGCCTGACGACGCCCGGGTCAGGCCCTGGCGAAGGAGTCCGGGGCCTGGCCGCAGGTTCCGGGACCGGCGACCGGCGCCATGGACGGCGCTGACCCGGTGTGCCGTGGCCGGCCCAGACGATATCGTCGACCGCCAGCCACGGCTCGCCGGCCAGGGCCACCGGGGTCACCCCGGCGAACGACAGGACGTCCCGATGCAGGTGGGACTGGTCGGCGTAGCCGACCTCCACGGCGACTCGGGCTGCGTCCGCACCTGCGGCGAGCCGGTGGGCAGCATGATCGAAACGGACCAGCTTCGCGGCGCGCTTGGGCGGCAGGCCGATCTGCGACCGGAACCGGGACCAGAGGCGTTTGCGGCTCCATCCGACCTCGGCCGCCAGCCTGTCGACCCGGACCCGGCCGCGCGATGCGACGATCTGCTCCCAGGCCCAGGACACCTCCGGGTCTACCGCCGGTCCCGCCGCGCGGCGGGCCAGCAACGCGTCCGTCAACGCGAAGCGGTCCTCCCAGGACGAAATCTCACTTAGTCGCTCACGGATCCGTGACGCCTCGCGGCCCCACAGGTCGTCCAGCGGCAGCACGGCGCCGTCCAGGTCGGCCGGGGACACCCCCAGCACCGCACGGGCGACGACCGGAGAGAGACGTACCTGCACCGCCTCGAAGTGCTCACCCCGCACCCGGACCGTGCCGGGTCCGAAGCCGAGCCCGGCGACGACACTGCCCCGCTGCTGCCGCCCGGCGGCGTCCACGATGAGCGGGCCGGCACCGAACGCCAGAGCCAGCGTCACACCTGGGTGTGGGATCGCCCGATGCCCGGCCGGGGACGTGCCACGGTCGCGGAAACCAGCCATGCTGACCCCGGCGACCCGGCTGGGCCGCGCCGGCCGGGCCAGCTCCCACGCCGCCGTGCCGGCGCGTTCGTGCACGGCGGACCGCATCCCCGAATGATATGCGAGCCGCCAAACCGGGGTCCGGACTTGTTGATCGCTTCCGCCGGGCCCGGCGACCCGGACATTTGTGCAAGCCGCCGGCCCGGATCGACGGCCAGAGTAGGCCGATGACTGATCTTCCGAGGATCGCCAGCGCCGGCGGGTCGAACGAGACCGATCCGCGGCCGGCTGGCGGGCAGCCCGACCCGCGAGTCGCGGGAAGTCGCCGGAAGCGCCGCGTCACCGCCTCGGCCGTCGTCCTGACGGCCGTCGGTCTGCTCCTGGCGAACACGGTGATGGTGTCGTGGCAGGAAGCCGAAGCCGGGACAGACTCGACCCTGCCCCTTGACGGCGGCAGCATCCACGTACGCCAGGACGGACCCCCTGATGCCCCGGCGCTGGTACTCGTGCACGGGCTCGCCGGGTCGACCCACTGGTGGGACCCGCTGGTGCCGATGCTGGCAAGGTCCCATCGCGTCATCCGGGTCGACCTGCTCGGGCACGGCTGGTCGGCCAAGCCGGCCGGCGAGGGCTACACGATCCCGGAACAGGGACGCCGGGTCGGCGCGGCCCTCGACCGGCTTGGCGTGCGGCAGGCCGTGGTGGTTGGCCATTCCACCGGCGGCTCGGTGGCCACCGCACTCGCCGAGCAACGACGCGACCTGGTGACCGCGCTCGCCCTCGTCAACTCCGGGCCGGATCTGGACGCCTTCATCTCGGACGGGTTCGTCGGCCAACTGCTGTTCGTCCCCGTCGTCGGGCAACTCCTGTGGCCGGCCCGGACCGACGGGATCGTCCGCCGGGGCCTGGGTACCGCGGTCAGCAGCCGCGACTACGAGATCCCGCAACAGCTCGTCGACGACGTGCGGGGCATGACCTACCACGCGCTCACCGCGACGTCCCGGGCGGCCGACGACTATCTGAGGCAGCGCCCGCTCCCCGATCGGCTGGCGCCGCTCGACAAGCCGCTGCTGGTGATCTTCGGCGAGGAGGACCGGCGATGGCGTTCCTCGGCCGCCGACGGCTACCGCGTCGTTCCGGGCGCGAGAGTCGAACTGCTGCCCGGTGTCGGGCACTCACCCATGCTCGAAGATCCGCCACGGACCGCCGAGCTACTGCTGGCCTTCGCCGCGCTGCACACGGGCCAGCCGTGAGCCGTGCTCAGCTCGCGCAACCCTCGATGACCGCTCGACGTACCGGCCTCGCCGCTGGCTCCTTGCTGGTCAGCCGAGGACGGGTGCCCGACTGAAGGTGACCTCCTGGAAACGCCCGTCCCGGAAGGCGAGGCGGCAGCCGTCGCAATGCCGGAACGGTGCACCCCAGCCCCTGTGGTTCGCCTCCGGTAAGGCACTCACCAACGTTGGCTCGATACTGCCCCCATGGGCGACGACCAGCGCGGCGCATCCTTCCGGCACCGATGCGGCAGCTTGGATCCACAGGTCGAGGTTGGCCCGGGCCGCCTGCGCAAGGCCGCCTTTGCTCTCGATGAGCTCCGCGTACACCTCGTACGGCGATTGCCACCGCCACTGGTCGTGGTGTGCGACCTCGCCTTCGACGTAGCCCGACGGCATCTCCACGGTGTCGTCAACGGAATAGCCCATGGCCACCGCAGTTTCGATGGCGCGAGGCGACGCGCTGCTCAACACGTACGCGAAGGCGCCTAGCTCTGCGCCCACCGCGCGGGCGAGAGACACCCCGGCCGCCGACAGATGCGAGCCCCGCCCACGTGCATCGCCCTTCTTGGTGAGCGAGTGTCGCCTGATCTCCAGCCATCGCATGATGGACAACCTAGCGGCCTGGGCGCGTGCCACCCTCCCGAAGTGGGGCAGCACCGGGTCGCCCCACCCGTCATCTCGGCATGACCTGAACGTTCAAGGTCTGTAGTGCAACAACCGAGGATCCGCGGCTTCTTGATTCATGACCGGCCCGGCGGGGTGCCGTCGTGGTGCTGGCACCACCGGGGCAGCCCGGTCAGGAATCAAGAAGCACACGGCGGACAGCCGTGTCTAGCGTGGCGGTCATGGACATCCCGTTCTGACAGCGCAAGGAGCAAATTCGCATGGCGATCACGCTTGATGTCATCACCCTCGGAGTACCGCAGGTAGACGCCGCGTACACCTTTTACACGGCTGCGTTCGCACCCCCGAACAATGGCGACGACCGCGCTATCGGCCTGGATCTGCACGGTACCGGTCACCTCGCCTTTCGTCAGATCGACGCGCTCGCCGCGGATGTCGGCGCACGCCCGGCGTCCTCGGGTTTCCGCGGTTACGTCCTGTCGTCGATCGTAGGTGGGCCAAGCGAGGTGAGGGTCCTCCTCGAAACCGCCACCGCCAACGGGGCGACGATCGTCAAGCCGGCAAAGAAACAACTCTTCGGCGAATTCACCGCCGTGTACCGGGCGCCCGACGGCGCCGTGTGGAAACTGGCGGCATCATCAAAGAAGGACAGCGGTCCCGTCCCGAGTCCGCCCAGGCCGACCGAGACCGCCATCTATCTCGGCGTCGCCGAGCCGAAGGCGTCCAAGGCCTTCTACGAGACGCTCGGGATGAGAACCGAACACGACTACGGCGACAAGTTCATCGACTTCACCGTCGCTGGCGGCGTCTGCCGACTCGGCCTGCTGCGGCGCAGGGACCTCGCCAGGGACGCCGGCGTCGACGAGCACGGCGACGGATTCTCCGCGGTCGTCCTCACCCACACCGCCGCCTCCCGCGCCGAGGTCGACACGCTCCTCACCGCCGCCGACTCCGCTGGCGGACGGGTCACCGCGGACGCGACACAGACCGACCAGGGCGACTACGTCGGGCGCTTCACCGACCCCGACGGTTACCACTGGAAGATCACCACACGCCCGGGGGCGGGCAGCGGCGGGCACATCCCCGCCACTTCCTGAGCCGGTCGCACCGCCAGTCCCTGAGCAGGTCGCACCGCCACTTCCCACACCGAGAGCTCCCGGACCGTTCGCGTCATCCCGGCGCCCGACGGCCGCCGGGCCGGGAGACACCGCTGCCTCGGCGGGCGGGGCAGCCGGAATTCCGTTGCCCCACCCGCCACCGGCCCAGCCGGTACTCACTCGTTGTGCAGCACCTCGGCGATCGGCAGACGCGCCGCCGAGCGGGCCGGCAGCAGCGCCCCGACCATCGCGATCACCGCCCCCGCCAGCGCCAATACGCCGAGCAGCGGCGCCTCCCAGACGTTGATCAACGAGTCCGGTACCCGGATCTGCGCCGCACCGGAGGCGATCGGCACGACCAGGCGGTGCGCGACGATCCCGACCGGGATGCCGAGCAGTCCGCCAAGCATGCCCAGTACCGCCATCGAGGTGACCATCATCGCCGTCACCTGCCTCGGGGTCATCCCGATCGACTTGAGCATCCCGATGTCGCGACGGCGTTCCCGGGTGTTCAGCACCACCGTGTTGAAGACGGCGAGCGCCGTGACGAGCCCCAACATCAGGGTGACCGCTGCCGCGAGGCTGACCGCTGCCACGGTGAAGCTGTCGGTACCGCCGTTGTCCCAGACGTCCAGGCCCGGATCGGCCGCCTGCACCGCCGCGGTGTACGCCGGCACGTCGGTGCCGGGCGCTAGTTGGATCTGGTAGAGGATCTCGTGGTTTCCGACCTCGCGCGCCGGGGCGAGCCGGGCGAGTGCCGACCAGTCGGCGAGCAGCCTGGACGGGCCCGGTGGGCCGCTCATCGTCTCGCCGACGATGGTGGCGGGGCTGCGCCGCCCCTCGGCCTCCAGGACGATTCGGTCGCCGACGGCGAGGCCCCGCTCCCCCAACCACTCCGACGGGGCGACCAGCTCGTCCGGGCCGGCCAGCCAGCGCCCCTCGACCAGCTGTTCCCGATAGCCCTGGGTCTCGACGTCACCGCGCAGGAAGTTGACCCCGACCGGTCGGGTGGAGCCGACGAGCGCGAAGTCGAGGGTCAGGTTCACGGTCACCCGGTTGGTACCCGGGAGCGCTCGCAGCAGCGCCTCGATCTGCTGATCGGTCAGCGACGACGCGGGGCGCCCAGCACCCGGTGCCGGATCGGCGGCGCGCACCCCGACGTGGTCGTTCCCGTCGGTGGCGTCGGCGTACCGGGTGACCGTGCTGGTCAGACCGGTCGCGAAGGTCACCGTGGTCACCCCGAGCAGCACCGCCGACATGGTCAGCGCGGTCCGGCCCGGCCGGGCGAACGGCAGGCCGAGGCCGAGGCTGACGGCGCGGGGCAGCCGGGTACCGCCGAGCCAGCGCTGCACCCGCAGCCCACGGCCGACCCGGGGCGCGCTGCCGGCGCTGATCGCCTCGACCGCGGAGAGCCGGCGGGCCCGCGACGCCGGGACCAGCGCGGCGAGTACCACCACGACCGGCATCCCGAGCAGCGTCGCCACGTTCACCAGCGGGCTGATCCCGACCGGCCCGAAGCCCATCCCCTGGAACGACATGTCCAGCAGCGGCCGCGCCCCGATGTTGCCGAGCACGGTGCCGATCGCGCACCCGACCACCGCCGGCACGCTGACCATCACCAGGTAGACCGCGAGCACCTGGCCGGGGGTGAAACCGAGCGCCTTGAGGATGCCGATGTGCCGGAAGCCGGAGACCACCGCCCCGCTGACCACGTTCGCGACGATCAGCACCGCCGCCACCAGCCCGAGGATCCCGAAGACCATCAGGAACGGCACGAACACCCCCGGCTCGGCTGCGACCGACTGCTTGATCAGCAGGTACGACTGGGCGGCGAGCAGCGCCTCCGCCGGCAGTCCCTCGGTCACCGTCGCCATCCCGGCCTCGACCTGTTGGTCGGTGGCGGCGGAGGCGAACCGGTAGAGCATCTGCACCGAGGACGGCCGGAACGCCCGCACCTGCTCCGGGGTGACCCACGCGTCGGCGGTCCGGCCGAGGCTGTACGCCATGCCGACGACGGTCAGCGTCGGCCCGCCCGGGACCTCGGCGGTGCTGCCGAGGATCGGCGGCTGCCCGGGCTCCGGCCCGAAGCCCGCCAGGTCGGCCGGCGGCGGCGTGTCGTTCAGCACGATCTCCCCGGGCGCGCTGGGCCAGCGCCCCGCCCAGAGTTCCACCCGGTCCACCGGGCCGGCCGGGTCCGCCCGACCCACCACGTTGAGCGGCCCGCCCATCATTCCGGGGCCGGTCAGCGTCACCTCCAGCACGGCCTGCGCGAAGGGGCCGGCGACCGCCTCGACACCGGGCCGCCGGGCGGTCTGTTCGAGCTGCGCCCCGGTGACCAGCCCGGAGTCGTACGTCGCCACGACGTGCGCACCGCGCTGCCGGGCGAAGGCGTCGTCGAACGGGGCCGTGGAGGCGACCAGCAGACCCAGCGCCATCACGGTGGTGGCGGCGGAGAAGAGCAGGACCAGCCCGATCACGACGGTCTGTAGTTTCCGGCGCCGTACGGCGGCGCGGGCGGCCCGCCACATCGCGCCCGTGCCGCGCTCCCGGAACGGCACCGGCTGGCCCAGCCGGGTCATGCCGACCGCTCCAGGCTGCGTTCGCCGGTCACCCGGCCGTCGGCCAGCTCGACCAGCCGGCTGGCGCACCGGGTCGCCAGCCGCTCGTCGTGGGTGACCAGCAGCAGCGTCTGGCCGATCTGGTTGAGGTCGAGCAGCAGGTCCATCACCTGCTCACCGGCGGAGCTGTCCAGTGCGCCGGTCGGCTCGTCGGCCAGCAGCAGGGCGGGCCGGTTCATCAGCGCTCGGGCCACCGCCACCCGCTGCCGCTCCCCGCCGCTGAGCGCGGCCGGATAGATGTCGCGCCGGTCGGCGATGTCGAGTTCGTCGAGGAGTTCGAGCGCCCGCCGGCGCGCCTGCCGGGCCGATACCCCGACCAGCTGTGCGGCCAGCGCGACGTTGTCCAGCGCCGGCAGGTCGTCGAGCAGGTTGAAGAACTGGAAGATCATCCCGATCCGGCGACGCCGGAACAGTGCCCGGCCCGTCTCGTCGAGCCGGCCCAGGTCCTCGCCGTGCACGATGACGTCCCCGGAGGTGGGCCGGTCGAGTCCGGCGACCATGTTCAGCATGGTCGACTTGCCGCAGCCGGACGGCCCCATCACGGCGACCGCCTCGCCGGCCCGGATCTGCAGCGACACCCCGGCCAGGGCGGTCGTGTCGCCGTACTCCTTGCGCACGTCGGTCAGCCGCACGACGACGTCCGGCGTGCTCTCTTCGCTGGTCATGGCCACCAACCTAGGCAGGGCCGGCCCGGCCGGCATCAGCCCGGAGAGGTAACGTCCGGCCAGGTCATCCCGGGGATGTACGGCAATGCTGCCCGGGAATGACGCGGATCGTGCCGCGTACTGCGAAGGTGGTCGCGTGGGGGGAACCGGAACGGTCGGCTGGCTGGTCGCCGCGCTCGCGGCGGCCGGTGCGACCGTGGGGTGGCTGGCGGTGGCGCTGGCCCGGGCCCGGCGGCGGCACCAGCGGGCGCTCGGTGACCGGAGCTGGCTGCTGGAGCGGGAACGGGAGAGCGCCGCCCGGATCGCGGTCGAGGCGGAGCGGGCCCGGATCGCCCGGGAGCTGCACGACATCGTCAGCCACAACGTGAGCCTGATGGTGGTGCAGGCCGGGGCAGCCCGGGAGGTGCTGGCCAGCATGCCGGACGAGGCGAACGCCGCGCTGCTGGCGGTGGAGACCGCCGGCCGGGACGCGATGACCGAGCTGCGGCACCTGCTCGGCCTGCTGGCCCCGCCGCAGGACGGCGAGGAGCCCGCCGCCGAGGGGTCAGGGCTGGATCCGCAACCCGGGCTGGACCGGCTCGGCCAGTTGGTCGACCGGATCGCCTTCGCCGGGCTGCCCGTCGAGGTACGCATCTCCGGGCAGCGGCGCCCGCTGCCGGCCGGGATCGATCTGACCGCGTACCGGATCGTGCAGGAGGCGTTGACCAACGCGCTGCGGCACGGCGACGGGGAGAAGGCCGAGGTGACCATCAGGTACGCGCACAACTATCTGCGGGTGGAGGTGCTCAACACCGGCCCGAGCGTGCTCTCCGGCCGACGGCCCACGGGCACCTCCACCGGCGGACGATCCGGCAGCGGGCACGCCGGTGGGCGGCCGGGCACCGGGCACGCCGGGAAACGGTCCGCGTCGGAGGGGCGGGGATCCGGAGGCGCCGGGCCGGGCGGCGGGCCTGGCGCGGGGCGGGGCCTGCTGGGGCTGCGCCAGCGGGTCGCGCTCTACGGCGGCGACCTGGACGCCCGCCGCCGGCTCGGCGGCGGTTACCGGGTCCGCGCCCGCATCCCGCTGGACCGGCCGTGACGGATCCCGCCGAGTCGACGCCCCGGGTGCTGATCGTGGACGACCAGGCGCTGGTCCGGATTGGGTTCCGGATGATCCTGACCGCGCGGGGCCTGCACGTGGTGGGCGAGGCCGCCGACGGGGTCGAGGCGGTGGCGGCGGTGCAGGAACTGCGGCCGGACGTCGTGCTGCTGGACATCCGGATGCCGAACATGGACGGTCTCCAGGCGGCCCGGCGGATCCTGGCGCAGTCCCCGGAGTGTCGGGTGATCATGCTGACCACCTTCGACCTGGACCGGTACGTCTACGCCGCGCTGGCCGCCGGAGCCAGCGGTTTCCTGCTCAAGGACGTCACCCCGGAACACCTGGCCGCCGCCGTCCGGCTGGTCGACACCGGCGACGCCCTGCTGGCTCCGTCGATCACCAGACGCCTGGTGGAACGGTTCGCCACCACCGACCCGGCTCGCGCCACAGGCGGCACCGGCAGTGGCCGGAGCGGCGGTGATCCCGCCCGGGGCGGCGTGCGCGGGGACGGGGTCGGGCGGGCGGGTGGGCAGCGGGCACTCGCGGCGCTGACGCCCCGGGAGCGGGAGGTGCTGACCCTGCTGGGTCGCGGGCTCTCCAACACCGAGCTGGCGCACCGGCTGACCCTGAGCGAGGCCACGGTGAAGACCCACGTCGCCCGGATCTTCGCCAAGCTCGACCTCCGGGACCGCGCCCAGGCCGTGGTAGTGGCGTACGAGACCGGGCTCGTCGCGCCCGGCGACCCGACCGGCTGACCGGAGAACTCCCCCCGCCGTCAGCCCAGGGGGCGGGCGATGTCCCTGGCGTGGTCGATGACCGCCGCGCCGACCACCGTCGCCTCGACCGGCAGCACCTCCAGGCAGCGCCGCACCGCCGCCGCCATCAGGGTGTTCGGCACCCGCATCGAAAGCGTGCAGTGCGGCACCCAGCGCCCGGGGCGATACAGCTCGCTCACCGGCACACCGGCCCGGGTCAGCCGCTCGTGCACCATCGCCTGGTGGGCCAGCAGTTCCGGGGTGGGAGACGGGCCGAGCCACAGCACCCGGCCGACGAACTGGCCGGCGTACTGGAACGACAGTCGCAGTGGAGCGGCCACCACCGTACCGGTCAGGGCATCGGCGACCTGCTCCGGATCGAGCCGGGGCGCGACGGCGAGGGAGAGGTGTGGCCGGTGCCGCTGGCCGAGCAACGAGCGGAGGCTCTGCACACCCTCGGATTCCAGCGCGTCCCAGAGCACCCGGATCCGTCGGGTGGCGTCGGTGTCGAGATACAACTCCAGGGCGGCGACCACCGGACCAACCTAGTGCCCTGTCTTTGAGGGTTGATCGGGTAACCCGGTGCTTCGAGGTATCTCCGAGCCGGCGATCTCCTGACTCGGGTGGGGAGCGGGGTGGGGATACTCGCCGGGGAGGACTGTCGAGCTGCCCCGCCTGTGCGCCCACCCTCCCGGACTGCCCGAACCCCCGGTCCCGCCCGCCGATCGATCCGAACCGCAGCACACCGTCGGCACCCCAGGCTTCCGTGCCCCGCCTGTGCACCCAGCTCGACAGTCTCCGCGCCGACCACCCCCGCTCCGCCCGCCGGTCGCCGCGGATCACCGAGACGATCGCAACGGCTGGAAGACGTCCGCCACATGCCCCGGACCAAACGGCTCACCCAATCAACCTTCGAAGACGAGGCACTAGGAGTGGGGTCGGGTCCGCCCGTAGCCATTTCCGGACCGGTTGGCCCGTGGCGAGAAGCGCGGCCGTACGCGTTCGACGCCCGGCCGGGTTGGACACCCCGGATGCGCCGGGTTCGGCACCTCGACACCGGCCCGCACCCGCAGATCGATGGAGCCGGCGGTCGCGGCGAAGGCGTACGGCTGCGGTGCCGGCCGACGACGGCGCAGGACGAGCCAGACCACCAGGCCACCGAGCGCGGCGCCCATCAGCACCGCCAGCACGAGGCGCACGGTCCCGGTGAACACGACCTGCCCGACCGCGGTGCCCAGCACCCAGCGGGTCGCCCAACCCGTCGGCCCCGCCTTCCCCACCTCGCCGCTGTTCAGTCCCGGCAGCATCGCCCCTCCGCACGTCGCCCCGTACCGTGCGGAATCACGTGCCCGGCAGGTAAGCGGGGAAACCGCGACTCGGCTCCCTCGACGTCATATGAAAAGGATTCGGCCCCCGGTGGCGCCGCCGATGTTCCGGCAGCGACGGCGCCGGCTACCCGGACCCGGCGGGACGAGAGGGGCCGGCTCCGTGTCCCGCCGGAGTCGGCCCCCACTACCCGCCCCGGAAACGTCTTCCGGGGTCCCGGCTATCGCAACCCGTTGGCGACCGCCGTGATGAGTTCGCCGTTGCCGGTGTCGCCGGAGAGTTCCCAGAAGAACGCGCCGCCCAGCCCTTGGCTCCTGGCGTACGACATCTTGCCGCCGATGGTGGCCGGGGTGTCGTAGCTCCACCAGTTGCTGCCGCACTTCGCGTATGCCGTGCCGGCGATCGTGCCGGTGGCCGGGCAGGTGTTCCTGAGCACCTTGTAGTCCTCGATACCGGCCTCGTAGGTGCCCGGTGCCGCCCCGGTGGCCGTACCGCCCGGGGTGGCCTGGGTGACCCCGGTCCAGCCCCGGCCGTAGAAGCCGATGCCGAGCAGCAGCTTGCTGGCCGGGATGCCCTTGCCCTTCAGCTTCTGGATCGCCGCGTCGGACCAGAAGCCCTGCTGCGGGATCCCGGCGTACGAGGTCAGTGGCGAGTGCGGGGCGGTGGGACCCTGCGGGGCGAAGGCACCGAAGTAGTCGTACGTCATCGGCATCAGCCAGTTGAGGTTGTTGATCGCACCGGCGTAGTCGGCCGCGTCGATCTTGCCGCCGTTGCTGCCGTCCGCGGTGATCGCCGCGGTCACGAGGTTCGACGAGCCGAACCGGCCACGCAGCGCGGAGATCAGGTTCTTGAACGCGTTCGGGCCGCTGGCGTCGCAGGTCAGGCCGCAGGCGTTCGGGTACTCCCAGTCGATGTCGATGCCGTCGAAGACGTCCGCCCAGCGCGGGTCCTCGACCAGGTTGTAGCAGGACTCGGCGAACGCGGCCGGGTTCTGCGCGGCCTGGGTGAAGCCGCCGGACCAGGTCCAGCCGCCGAAGGACCAGATCACCTTCAGGTGCGGGTACATCCGCTTGAGCTTGCGGAGCTGGTTGAAGCTGCCGCGCAGCGCACCCGCGTCCCAGGTGTCGGCGACCCCGTCCACGCTCTCCGCCGCCGAGTACGCCCGGTCGTAGTCGGCGTAGCTGTCGCCGATGGTGCAGCGGCCACCGGTGGTGTTGCCGAAGGCGTACAGGATGTGGGTCAGCTTGGCGGCCGAGCCGCTGGTGTGGATGTTCTTGACGTGGTACGCCCGCTGGTAGACGCCCCACTGCGCGAAGTAGCCGACCACCTTCTGCGCGCCCGGGTTCGGGGGCGGGGTGGTCGGCGGCGGGGTGGTCGGGGTGGGGGTGGTCGGGGTCACGGTCGGCCGGGGGGTGGTGGGTGTCGGGTGGGGAGTGCCGCCACCACCGCAGGCGCCGCCGTTGACGGTGCAGTTCGTCGGGGCCCGGTAGGCGCCGCTGCCGATGTAGCCCCAGGTGGCCGAGGCGCCCGGGGCGAGGGCGCCGGCCCAGCTCTTCTTGACCGCCACGTAGCGGTTGCCGCTGCGGGTGACGTCGGCGTCCCAGAAACTGCCGATGGTGGTTCCGGCCGGCAGGTCGAACTCGACCCGCCAGCTGGCGACCGGCGCGTCGGTGCCGTTGGTGACCGTGACCCTGACCTCGTGGCCGGAGCCCCAGTCGGAGGTGGCGGCAAAGGTCGTGGTCAGGCTGCCGGCGCCGAGGGCCGCGGTGATCGGGACCACGGCGACGGCCACCGCGGCCGCGACGCCGGCACAGAGTGCCCGGCGGATGGATCTTCTCATGGTGGCGTCTCCTTATTGATAGGAAACTTTCCAGATAGTGAGGCGACGCTACTCACGGGTTCACCACTTCGTCAAGATGTCCATCTTTCGATTTCTGTCCGCGAGCCAGCCGGAGGGTCCGGGACGGAGGCAGGCACGCGAGTGGCCGGGACGCCGATCGGGACGCGGCGGCGCCCGGTAGCCTCTCGACCATGACCGAGCGGAACGTGAATCCCAGTCGGGGCGCGGCCCGACGCCCCCTCCCGGCACGGCGGCCCGGCGGCGGGGACGCCCGGTGAGCGTCTTCGACGTCCAGATCGGTGCGCTGACCGGTGACGGCTTCGTCGGCCTGGAGCAGTTCCGGGGTACCGCCATGCTGGTGGTCAACCTCGCCTCCAAGTGCGGACTGACCCCGCAGTACGCCGGGCTACAGGTCCTGCACGAGACGTACGCGGACCGCGGGCTGACCGTGCTCGGCGTACCCAGCAACCAGTTCGCCGGCCAGGAACCGGGCACCCCGGCCGAGATCGCCGAGTTCGCCCGGTCCACCTTCGGCGCGACCTTCCCGATCACCGAGAAGGTCGACGTGAACGGAGCCGGCCGGCACCCGCTCTACGCCGCGCTGGTCGACACGGCGGACGACGAGGATCACTCCGGCGACGTCCGGTGGAATTTCGAGAAGTTCCTGGTCGACCCGGACGGCGTGGTGGTCGCCAGGTTCGCGCCGCAGGTCGCCCCGGAGTCGCCGGAGATCACCGCCGCCATCGAGCGGGTACTGCCGCGGTAGTCCCGGGCCGCAGACCGGCCCCAGCAGCGGCCCGGCGTCAGAGCCAACCGCGCTCGTGGGCCTGCCAGCCGAGCTGCAGCCGGGAGCGGGAGTTGGTGCGCTGCATCAGCACCTGCACCCGGCGTACGACGGTCCGGCGGCTCAGCCCGAGCCGGGCACCGGCCGCCTCGTCGGTCAGGCCCGACACCAGCAGCGACAGCAGGTGCCGGTCCTCGGCGGAGATGCCGGCCTCCGTCGGCAGCCGCTCCGGCCCGGTGCCCCGCTGGTGGTCACCGGCACCGCCGGCCGCCGGCAGCGGTGTCGCCTGGGTCCAGAGCGTCTCGAAGAGCGCCACCAGGGCGTCCAGCAGGCCACACGGGTGCACCAGCAGCGCCGCGTTGTGTGCGGACGCGGTCCAGGCCAGCGGGAGCAACGCCAGGGTTCGGTCCGCGACGGCCAGCTTGGTGGGGAGCGCGACGGCGAGCCGGGCCTGTTCACCCGCCCGGACGTGCGCGGCGACACTGGCCGCGAACTCGGGATCGTCCAGCGCGCTGCTGTCGTACACCGCCCGGTAGGTCACCCCGGCGGCCTCCCGGTCCAGTTGGGTGCTGTTCACCGAGGTCGGCACCGCGTACGGCGGTGCCACCAGCACCCTCATCTCCTGCCGCGCGCTGCGCTGCACCCGTTCGAAGGCCCGGCCGACCGCCGCCCGCCCAGAGACGATCTCGATCAGCTCCTCGGTACGCCGGTTGCTCGCCCGCCCCTGCGCCTCGGCGGCGAGCCGGTGCGCCGCCTCCCGGGTGAGTTCCAGTTCCGCGTACCGGCGCCGGATCAGTTGCTCGACGGCGAGGTCGGGCGGCACCGGTACGACCCGTTCGGCCGGTGGTGGGGTGCGGTGCACGAAGCCCTCGCGTTCGAGGACCCCGACCACCCGGCGTACCCGCACCTCCGACAGCCCGAGCCGGTCCCCGAGTTCGACCAGCCGGGCGCCGCCCTGCCGGATCAGCGCCAGGTACGCCGACTCCTCCACCGCGCTCAGCCCGGCGAACTTCAGCACGGCCGACCCTCCTGGCGCATCTAGGTCATGGCGCAGTTGCGCTCACTGTAGATCCTTTACCGGTCCGGTGACGAAGTGTGACGCTGCCCGATGATCTAGCAGCACGTCAAGGGAGCTTTCGTGGTCAAGCCACCACGTACGGTCGTCGCGCTCGCGGTCGCCGTCGCCATCCTGGCCGCCGGGCCCCCACCGGCCGCCGCCGCGCCGCACGGTGGCGCAGTCGCGCCAGCGGTCCCCTCCGGACCGGCGGCGGTGCACACCGTCACCCTGGTCACCGGGGACGTCGTCCGGCTGCACACCTTCGCCGACGGTCGGCAGACCGCAGAGGTGGACGACCGGGGCCCGCGCAAGGGGCTCGGTTTCCAGCTCTCCGAGCGCGACGGCGACCTGCACGTCACGCCGTACGAGGCGCTCCCGCTGGTCAACGCCGGGCGGGTGGACCCGGCCCTGTTCAACGTCACCGACCTGGTGGCCGAGGGCTACTCCGACGCGGCCCGCTCCAGCCTGCCGCTGCTGCTCACCGGTGCCCCGGCCGGGCCCGGCCTGCGGGCCGCCGCGCCGGTGACCCCGACCGGCGCCACCCGGCACCGCGAACTGCCCAGCATCGGGGCGATCGCGGTCGGCACCGAGAAGTCCCGGGCCGCCGACTTCTGGTCCGCCGTCACCGGCGGCCCGCACGCCGACGGCAACCGGTCGAAGTCCGGCCCGACGGCGGCCGGCGCCAGCACGCTGGCGAGCGGCTTCGGCAAGCTGTGGCTGGACCGGCGGGTCCGGGCCGACCTGGCCGAGAGCGTGCCGCAGATCGGTGCCCCGCGGGCGTGGCGATCCGGGTACGACGGCCGGGGCGTGAAGGTCGCCGTACTGGACAGCGGCTACGACCCGAACCACCCCGACCTCGCCGGTCGGGTCGCCGCGGCGGCCAGCTTCACCGGTAGCCCCGACACCACCGACCGGGTCGGGCACGGCACCCACGTCGCCGCCACCATCGCCGGCGCCGGCACCGCCGACGGCAAGGGACCGGGCGGCAAGGGGGCGGGCGGCAAGGGGCCGGGCGGCAAGGGTGTCGCCCCGGGCGCCCGGCTGCTCATCGGCAAGGTGCTCGACGACCACGGGTCCGGAGACCTCTCCTGGGTGATCGCCGGCATGGAGTGGGCGGTGCGCCAGGGCGCCCGGGTGGTCAACCTGAGCCTCGGCGGCCCGGCCGGTGAGGGACCGGACCCGGTCACCGAGGCGCTCGACGCGCTCACCGCCAGCTCCGGGGCGCTCTTCGTGGTCAGCGCCGGCAACGCCGGACCGGGCCGGCAGACGGTCAGCACGCCGGGCACCGCGGACCGGGCCCTGACGGTCGGCGCGGTCGACGGCCGGGACCGGATCGCCGACTTCTCCAGCCGGGGCCCGCGACTCGGCGACGGCGCGGTCAAGCCGGAGATCACCGCCCCCGGGGTCGGCATCGTGGCGGCCCGCGCCGCCGGCACCACCCTCGGCGAGGTGATCGACGCCGACCACACCTCGATGTCCGGCACCTCGATGGCCGCCCCGCACGTTTCCGGTGCGGCGGCACTG
Organism: Plantactinospora sp. B6F1; assembly: GCF_040120695.1. Lineage (NCBI taxonomy): Bacteria > Bacillati > Actinomycetota > Actinomycetes > Micromonosporales > Micromonosporaceae > Plantactinospora > Plantactinospora sp. B6F1. The sequence goes on from NZ_JBEEAC010000007.1 coordinate 19,903, forward strand.
CTCGCACAGCGGCACCCGGACTGGCGGGCCGACCAGCTCAAGGCGGCCCTGGTCAGCAGCGCCACCGGGACCAGGGACACGCCGGTGCAGACCCACGGCGCCGGCCGGGTGGACGTCGCCGACGCCCTGGACCAGCCGGTCACCGTCGACACCGCGACGCTCGCCCTGGGCCGGCTTCCCGCCGGTACGTCGGCCCGGAAGGCCACCGTCGGCTTCACGAACCCCGGCCGCCGGCCGGTGACGCTCCACCTCGCCGTCGAGGCCCGCGCCCTCGGGGCCGACCAGCGGCGTGCGGCCATCGGCGTCTCGCCGGCCCGGCTCACCGTACCGGCCGGCGGGCGGGCCAGCGCGGTCGTCCGGCTCGACCCGACCCGTACCGCACCCAACCTGTACGCCGGACTGCTGACCGCCCGGGGCGGCGGCACCGAACTGCGTACCCCGATCGGGTTCCACGTCGTCCCGCCGACCCACCGCCTGACGATCCACGCGGTGGACCGGGAAGGCCAGCCTCCCACCGACTTCTTCAGCCGATCCCAACTGTTCAACCTGGACACCGGCGAGGAGCACTGGGTGCACTTCCTCGACGGGCAGTCCGGCAGCGTCGAGCTGCCGGCCGGCCGCTACGCCCTGGCGACCTGGATGTTCACCATGTCCGAGTCGGGCTACCCGAGGGACGCCACGCTGATCGCCGAACCGGAGCTGACCGTCGAGGCGGACCGGACGGTGCGGCACGACGCCCGCAGCGGGCGGGAGATCCGGATCGACACCCCGGACCCGACCAGCGCCGCCCAGGCGGCACTGGTCTGGCAGCGCGGTACGGCGGCGGCGTCGCTGCTCTCCGGCGAGTCGTTCAACGTGGACACCATCCGCCGGGTGTACGCGACGCCGACCCGACCGGTGTCGACCGGTACCTTCCGGTTCTTCAGTCGGTGGGACCTGGCCGCGCCGGTGCTCACCGCCACGGTGACCGGCCCGGACGGCTTCCCGGTGCCGGAACCGCGGAAGGTCGACGGTGCACCGCTGCTGGACGGCCGGAGCAGCGCCCGGCTGGTCGACGGCGGCGACGGCACCCCCGCCGAACTGGCCCGGGCCGGGGCCCGGGACGCGGTGGTGCTGGTCCGGCTCGACCCGGGTGGCGCGGAGGATCCCGGCGTCGCGCAGTTGCGGGCGGCGGGTGCGGCCGGCGCCCGGGCGGTCTTCCTGGCCGGGCCGACGCCGGGCTACCACTTCGCCAACGGGTACGGCTCGCCGGTGCCGGCGTACCGGGTGGACTCGGGCGTGGCGCAGCGGCTGCGGGAACGGCTGGCGGCCGGGCCGGCGACGGTCGCGCTGGACGCCGTCGCCCGGTCGCCCTACCGCTACGACCTGCTGCTGCCGGAGCAGGGCCGGGTGCCGACGGACCTGCACTACCGCGCCGACGAGCTCGCGCTGGCCACCGTGGAGTCCGAGTTCCACCGGCACACGCCGGAGATGCTCGCCCGGGAGACCCGCTCCGGCTACCCGGACGGGGTGTCGACCGGATTCGGCTTCAGCCGGACCATCACCGCCGCGCACCGGCGTACCGACCACGTCAACACCCGGGGCGTCGCCTGGCGCAGCAGCGCGATCCTGGAGGCGTACCAGGTCGGTAACCCGCAGGGGCAGATGTGGGGTCCGCTGCGGACGTACCGGGCCGGCGAGCGGGTCCGCCAGGTGTGGTTCCCGGCCCTGACCCGGCCCGCCGTACCGGCGACGGTGACGCCCGACCACGCGTACGGGCTGCCGGTGAACCGGGCGTACGACGCGATCCGGGTCGCGGTCCCGCAGTACGCGGACGGCGACGTCACCGCGTACGGCTGGGTCGACGGCCGCTCCGACCGCAGCGAGCTGACCCTGACCCGGGACGGCAGGGTCGTCGGCCGGAGCAGCGGGTCGTCCGCCCAGTTCACCGTGCCGCGCGGCACCGGGCGCTACCAGCTCCGCCTCGACGTCGTTCGGGACTCGTTCCCCGAGCGTCCCTGGTGGACCACCTCGACCGCCACGTCGACGACCTGGACGTTCCGCTCCGGGCGACCCCGGGGCGAGCGGCCGGTGGTGCTGCCGCTGCCGCAGCTCGGCTACGACATCGAGACCGACCTGACCAACGCGGTCCGGGCCGATCGGCCGTACCGGCTGGTACTGCACCCCGGATACCAGCCCGGAGCGACGGGACCGGGGCGGTTCACGGTAAGGGTCGCCGTCTCGTACGACGACGGTGCGCACTGGCGGGACGCGGGTACCCGGGGCGGCCGGGAGGTGGTGGCGACCCTGCCGGCCGCCCCCGCCGGCACGGAGTTCGCCACCCTCCGGGTGGCCGCCGTCGACCGGGACGGCAACCGCGTCGAGCAGACCATCGTCCGAGCCTGGCGGGTGACCGGCGGATCCCGTTCCGGCTGACCGGGATCGGTCGAGGCGACCCCGCCGGGCCCGTCCCGGCGGGGTCAGACCGGGCGCCGGCCCGCGAAACCGCACTCCACCCGGTGGTACCACCTCAGGTCGCTGTCCCCCTCCAGCCAGCACCAGAGCACCGGCCGGCCGGCCCGTTCACCGGGAAAGTCGAGCAGCACCGGGGCGAAGCCCTTGACCTGGATGTCGTGCCCGGTCAGCTCCTCCAGGATGCCGAAGATCCGGGCCTCCAGGCCCTTGACCTCGGCCAGCCCGCCCAGCGGGCTCTCGCCCCGCTCGGTCAGGTCGACCCGCAGCTCGGTCAGGTCCGCGCGGAGCACGATCAGCTCGTCGATCCGGGGCCGCAGCGTCGCGGCCAGGTGACGTGCCTGGGCAAGGGTGAACACGCGCACAGTATGGGCCACCGGGGACCGGCGGCGGGCCGGACGGGTACCGCTCAGTCGTTCTGCGCGGCAATCTCCCGCGCCCGGTCCCGGGCCGCCTCCAGCGCCGCCAGCAGCGCGGCGCGTACGCCGTGGTTCTCCAGCTCCCGGATCGCCGAGATGGTGGTACCGGCGGGCGAGGTCACCGCCTCGCGCAGCTTCACCGGGTGCTCGCCGGAGTCGCGCAGCATCACCGCCGAACCGATGGCGGTCTGCACGATCAGCTCGTGTGCCACCTGGCGGGGCAGCCCGAGCAGGATGCCGGCGTCGACCATCGCCTCGACCAGCAGATAGAAGTAGGCCGGGCCGGAGCCGGAGAGCGCGGTCACCGCGTCCTGCTGGGATTCCGGCACCCGGATCGTCGCGCCCAGCGGCCGGAACATCTCCTCGGCGAGTTCCAGGTGCTCCGCGGTGGCGTGCACCCCGGCGGAGATCGCCGTCATCGCCTGGTCGACCAGGGCCGGTGTGTTGGTCATCACCCGGATCACCGGGGTGCGCTCCGGCAGCCGCCGGGCGAAGAAGTTCGTCGGCAGCCCCGCGCAGAGCGAGACGACCAGCTTGTCGGCCGGTACCTTCGGGCCGATCTCGTCGAGCAGCGCGTCGGCGTCCTGCGGCTTGACCGACACCGTGAGGACGTCCGCCTCGGCGACCGCCACCAGGTTGTCCACCACCCGTACGCCGTACCGGATGGCGATCTCCTCGGCCCGGCCCTGCCGCCGGGTGGTCGCCAGCAGCCGGTCCACCGGCCAGCCCGCCCGAAGCAGCCCGGAGAGCATCAGTTCACCGATCTTGCCGGTGCCGATCACGGCAACGGTGTGCGCTCCCGGCGCCATCGCTCCTCCTCGCGAGTGGAAGGGGGCTCGGGGCGGCCCCGCGTCCGGCGAGCGGTCGGCCGACCGCTCGGAACCGGCCACGAGGGGCCACCCCGGGACCGCGACCGTCAACTGCCGAAGAAGACCTCGGCCTCGCTGTAGCGGTGCAGCGGCACGGTCTTCAGCTCGCGGGTCGCCTCGGCCAGCGGGACCCGGACGATGTCGGTGCCCTGCAGGGCGACCATCTTGCCCCAGTCGCCCTCGTTGACGGCGTCGATCGCATGCAGACCGAGCCGGGTGGCGAGCACCCGGTCGAACGCGGTCGGGGTACCGCCGCGCTGGATGTGCCCGAGCACGACCGTCCGGGCCTCCTTGCCCGTCTTCTCCTCCAACTGCTCGGCGAGCCACTGCCCGATGCCACCGAGCCGGACGTGCCCGAACGCGTCGAGTTCCTGGTTCTGCAGGCGCATCTGGCCGTCGAGCGGCTGGGCACCTTCGGCGACCACCACTATCGGGGCGTACTGCTTCTGGAAGCGCTTCTCGACATAGGTCGCGACCTGGTCGACGTCGAACTGCCGCTCCGGCAGCAGGATCACGTTCGCGCCGCCGGCCAGACCGGCGTGCAGGGCGATCCAGCCGGCGTGCCGGCCCATCACCTCGACGACCAGGGTGCGGTGGTGGCTCTCGGCGGTGGTGTGCAGCCGGTCGATCGCCTCCATCGCGATGTTGACCGCGGTGTCGAACCCGAAGGTGTAGTCGGTGGCACCGAGGTCGTTGTCGATCGTCTTCGGTACGCCGACCACCTGGACCCCGAGATCGTGCAGCTTGGTGGCAACGCCGAGGGTGTCCTCGCCGCCGATCGCCACCAGCGCGTCCACGCCCTGCTCCGCCAGATTGTTCTTGATCTGCTCGACCCCGCCCTCGATCTTGAACGGGTTGGTCCGGGAGGAGCCGAGAATGGTGCCACCGCGCGGCAGGATGCCCCGCACCTCGGCGATGCCGAGCGGCCTGGTCAGCCCCTCCAGCGGGCCGCGCCAGCCGTTACGGAACCCGACGAATTCGTGGTCGTAGGTGGCAACACCCTTACGCACCACCGCTCGGATCACCGCGTTCAGACCCGGGCAGTCACCACCACCGGTGAGCACGCCGATACGCATGATCTGCTTCTCCTCCAGGAGCTTCGATTGAGCCCGTCAAGCCCCAGGGTGGTAGTCAGGTCAGACCGTCGGCGTCGTTGCCGGCCCGGGGCGGGCCGTCATTGCGCACTGTAGTCGCCCGTCCGGGGCAGGACCACCGTACCCCGGGCGAGGTGGGCGTGGCTGACCCGATGATCTTCATCCGGGCGCAACCGATCATGAGCCGTAAACCGGTTCAGGACCGCGGTGGCGGGCCGTGCATCGCCTGCCACCGGGCCAGGTTGTGCCGGGCGTCGACCAGTGCGTCGTGCCGGTCGGCGGCGGCGTCCGGCAGCGGCGGACTGCCCCGGTCCTCCCAGCGCTGGCGCAGCTCCTTGGTGAACCGGGGTATCTCCCGGGGCAGCGCCGGCATGGCTCCCCAGAGCTGGGCGAGCGCCACGTGGTCGTAGGCCGCGTACCAGGCCCAGAGCTCCAGCTTCTCCCCCGGCCGGTCCCGGACCGGCTCCATCAGGAACTCGTAGAGATCGTCCCGGATCCGCTCCCGGGAACGCCACGCCCGGTCGCCCGGCGACGGCAGCTTGTCCAGCACGTGCCGGCGTACCCACGGCACCGCCCGGGAGTCGTCGAACTCGGTGGAGACCGCGTAGAACTCACGACCGTACTCGTCGACGACACCGATTGAGACGAGGTCGACGAGGCGGCCGTCCTCGATGAACTCGCAGTCGTAGAAATAGCGGTAGACCATCCCCGCCATCCTCGCCCATCCGTCCCGCCGTACGGGAATCGGGGGTGGAATTTCCACCATTCGGCGCCGGCCGCGCCCGGTCGGGGTACTGCGCGGACAAGGTCGGCGTGGTGATCGTTCAAGTGTCGGCGATCAACACGCCGTCCCTGTCGGCCCGGTCGGCGCCCCCACGCCGTTCGTGGCCGGGTCCACCGCGGCCGGCCAGCGGGACTTGCTCGCCTCCGGCCGGTCGCGGCTTCCCGCGCCCCCACGCATCCGCCACGCCCCCGTACGGTCCCCACCCAGTGGCGGATCTGACACCAGAATGCCCGCAGGTCAGCAGCAGAACTGTCACAGAAGTGATTTGAGGGGTGTACAGCAAGCGACACGACCGTCATGATCTGATGTGTACCGCTACCGGACCCTACCGGTATCAGTTTCACCTTGCTTCTCCGGTCGGTTGCGGGTCGATCGAGAGCAAAACTGGGATATTTACCGGGGAGGGGTTGAGCCGTGGAGGTTCGCCTGCCTGAGCCGGGCGACGCCCTCACGGGCGTCGACATGTTCGCCGGCCTTGAGCCAGAGGTGCGCCAACGGGTGATCGCCGCGGCGGTGCCGCGCACCTATCGCAAGGGGCAGCTGCTGTTCGTCGAGAACGATCCCGGCGAGTCTCTGATCGTCCTGCGCCGGGGGGCGGTCGCGGTGTTCCGCACCGCGCCGACGGGCGAGCGTGCCGTGCTCAACGTCATCCGCCCGCCGGACGTACTCGGCGAGGTGTCCCTACTGGACGCCTCCACCCGATCGGCGTCCGCCGAGGCGATCGAGGACTGCACCGCCCTGGCGCTGTCCCGGGGCGCGTTCATGGAGCTGGTGCACTCCAATCCGCGGATCCTGGACGCGGTGATGCGGTCGCTGGGCGGGCTGATCCGCCGACTGACCGAGCAGAACGCCGATCACGTCTTCCTCGACCTGCCCGGCCGGGTCGCCAAGACGCTGGTCCGGCTGGCCGGCGAGAGCCAGGCGCCGATGATCACCATCGAGCTCAACCAGAGCCAGCTGGCCGAGATGGCCGGCGGCTCGCGGCAGAGCGTCAACCAGGCCATCGGGTCGTTCGCCAGCCGGGGCTGGCTGCGTACCGAGGGGCGGCGGATCGTGGTGACCGATGTGGCGGCGTTGCGCCGCCGCGCCGGCATGGCCGAGCGCTGACCCGCCCACCGGCCGGACCGCACCGAGCACCCCGGACACGACGGGCAACCGACGACACGACGAGCAACCCGGACACGACGGCGGGCGTCCCGGAGCCGGAGTACGGCCTCCGGAACGCCCGGGTCAGGTGCCGGGCGCCGGGAGGATCAGGTCGCCCCGGGCCAGTTGGTCGTGCTCTGGCTGCCTCCGCCGCCCGCTCCCGGCAGGTCGGCGTTCTCCCCGCCGACGATCCCGGCGGCCTGGAGCTTCGCCAGGGTGGCGGCGTCCACGTCGATCATGTCCCCAGAGGAGTGACCGACGCCGTCGCCGTCGGTCCACTCCTTCTCCAGTCGGACGTACACCATTGCCCATCTCCCTGATAACTCGTCGATCGGTAGGCGTCAACGACTGTATCTTGGATCACTATGGGTGGGAGTGTCCGCTAGCTAACAGCCCGGTTCCCGACACCGGGCCGGACACTCGATACTCGGCGGTGGCGCATCCCCCGCACACCCGACTCGCCGGCGGCCCGCCCAGCCTCCGGCCCGGCGGCCACGGCCGGGCGGCGCCGCCGGAGGTGGACAGCACGTCCCTTCGACGCGGTAGGAGGACGGCATCTCCGCTACCTGCACCAGATGCGGCCGGGTCGCCGCCGCTGGCGACCGCTTCTGCGGCGGCTGCGGCACCGAGCTGACCCCGGCCTGCCCGCACTGTGACCAGCCACTGGCCGCCGATGCCGCGTTCTGCACGGCCTGCGGCAAGCCCCGACCCACCCAGCCCGCCCGGCCGGCCCCGATGAGCCAGGAGGACCGGCGGCGGGTCAGCGTACTCTTCGTGGACCTCATCGACTTCACCCCGTACGTCGAGCGGGCCGACCCGGAGCTGGTCCGGGGCATGCAGACCGCCTTCTTCTCGGCCGCCCGCCGGGTCATCGGTCAGTACGGCGGGGTGGTGGAGAAGTACATCGGCGACGCCGTGATGGCGATCTTCGGGGCGCCGGTGGCAACCGAGACCGACCCGCTGCGCTGCGTACGGGCGGGTCTGGAGTTGCAGCGGGTGCTGACCCGGTTCACCCCGACCGGCGCCGACCACCTGCGCTTCCGGGTGGGGGTGGCGACCGGCGAGGCGCTGGTCGACGTGGCGGCGGCCCGGGACGGCGGTCAGGCCATCGTGGCCGGTGACGTGGTGAACACCGCCTCCCGGATGCAGTCGGTGGCACCGCCCGGCGGGGTGCTCGTCTGCGGCACCACGTACGCGCTGACCCGGGACGCGGTCCGCTACTCCGAGCAGGCGCCGGTGACCCTGCGCGGACGCTCCTCGCCGACCGAGGTGTGGTTGGCGCTGGCCCCGGTCGACCGACAGCCGCCGGACCGGGAGCCGGACACCACCCCGCTGATCGACCGGGAGCACGAGCTGGGCCTGCTGGTCAACGCGTTGCACCGGTCGATGCGGGACCGGTTGCCGCAGATGGTGACGGTGCTCGGGCACGCCGGCATCGGCAAGAGCCGGCTGGTCCGGGAGCTGTTCCGGCACACCGAACGGCTCACCGACGAGCCGCTGACCTGGCGGGTCGGCCGGTGCCGGCCGTTCGGCGAGAACGTCACGTTCGCCGCGCTGGCCGACATCGTCAAGGCCGAGGCCGGGATCCTGGACACCGACCCGGCGCCGACCGCCACCCGCCGGCTGAAGTCGGCGCTGGTCGACCTGGTCGGGCCGGGCCCGGCGGACCGGTTGATGGACGCGCTGCGTCCGGTGGTCGGGCTGCCCGGGCCGACCCTGCCGGCCGAGGAGTCCGAGTCGGCGTGGCGACGGTTCCTGGTCGCGCTCGCCGCCCGCCAACCGACGGTGCTGGTCCTGGAGGACCTGCACTGGGCCGACCAGGCGATGCTGAACTTCGTCGAGCTGCTCGGGGCGTACGCGCAGAACGTGCCGCTGCTGCTGCTCTGCACCGCCCGTCCCGAGCTGGTCAACCGGGAACCGAGCTGGGCCGGCACCATCACCGGCTCGATGACCGTGACCCTGCCGCCGTTGCGGGACACCGGCATCGCCTCGCTCTACGGGCACATCTTCGGCCAGGCGGCCTTCTCGATCGACACCCTCAGCCCGCTGGTCGAGGTGGCCGACGGCAACCCGCTCTACGCCCACGAGTACGTCCGGATGCTGGTCGAGCAGGGTGCCCTGCGTCAGTCCGGCCGGGGCTGGTCGCTGGAGAAGCAGCACGACCTCGCGATGCCGGAGAGCGTGCACTCGGTGATCGCGAACCGGGTGGACCTGCTGGACGGACCCGACCGGATGGTGCTGCTGGCCGCCTCGGTGGTCGGCATGCAGTTCTGGCCGGGAGCCGTGGCCGCCGCCCTCGGCCAGCCGGTCGAGGCGGTGGAGCGGGCGCTGCGCCGGCTGGAGCAGCGGGACTTCGTGCACGAGCAGGCCAGCTCGGCGATGGCCGGCCAGCCGGAGTTCCGGTTCCGGCACGTGCTGGTCCGGGACGTCTGCTATCAGCGGCTCCCTCGGACCGAACGGGTCGCCCGGCACGACCGGACGGCGAACTGGCTGGACGACATGTCCCGGGGCCGGGACACCGACCTGGCCGAGGTGCTGGCCCACCACCGCTGGGCGGCGCACGAGATCGCGCACACCCTCGGGGTGGACACCGAGCGGTACGCCCCGCCGGCCCGGGATGCGCTGCACCGGGCGGCCCGGCGGGCGTACGCGCTGCACGCGCTCGACGCGGCGGCGAACCATGCCGGCCGGGCGCTCGGGCTGGCCGACGAGAGCGATCCGGTCGGCAGGCTACAACTGGAGCTGCTGCTCACCGAGATCTCGTACTTCCGCGACGGCACCGCCTTCCTGGCCGCCGGCGGCACCGACCAGTTGCACGCGCTGGCCGACCGGCTATACGCGTACGACGAGCCGGGCGGTGCGGCCCGGGCCTGGACGCTGCTCGGCAAGGCCGCCTGGCTGCGGGCCGACCGGGCCGAGGCACTGTCCTGCCTGGACCGGGCCGTCGAGCTGTTCGACGCGCTGCCGGACACCGCGCAGAAGGCGGACGCCTACGCCGAGCTGGGCCGGCTGCACATGCTCAACTACGAACGCGACCCGGCGGTGGCCGCGGCCGGCGCGGCGGCCGACATCGCCGAGCGGCTCGACCTGGTCGAGACCCAGACCGACGCCCGGATCACCGTGGCGACCGCCCGCTACCAGTCCGGCGACCGCGCCGGGCTGGACGAGCTGCACGCCATCCTCCGGTTCTGTCAGGACTCCCAGCTCGTCGTCATGCCCCGGGTGGTGCGCAACCTCTCGCACGTGATGCGGGAGGAGGGCGACTGGATCCGCGCCGACGAGCTGGTCGCCTCCTGCCCCGCGCTGGCCCAGGCCGAGGCGCTCTCCACCGGCGGCTCGGCGGAGGCGGTGCGCGCGTACTACGAGGGCGACATCGGCCGGCTGCTGACCGTGGCCGACGGCTTCGTGGACACCCCGGCCGGTCGCTGGGACATGCAGGTCCGGGGGATGCGGGCGTACCTGCGGGTGCTGCGTGCCGAGCCGGTGCCGGGCGGAACACCCGCCGGTCGCCGCCCCGGGGTGGCCGCACCCGACGACGTGACGGACGCCCTGGAGACCGCCCGGCGCAGTGGCTTCCACCGGCTGCACTGGAACATGCTCGGCCTGGGCGCGCTCTGCCGGGCCCTGCAGGGGCGTACCCGGGAGGCGGCGGCGCTGCTCGACGAGCTGGCCGGGTCGTGGGCGCCGGTGCCGGCGCTGGCCAGCGGGGAGTGGATCCCGGCCGCCTCGTACGCGGCCGCACTCACCGGTCGGGACTCGGCGGTACGCGTCCGGGGCATGCTGGACGCGGTCACCCACTCCACGCTCTGGGTCGAGGCGGCGCTGCGTACCGTGACCGCCGCGCTGGCCGGCGCGGACGGCGACCATGCCCGGGCCGGGCAGCTCTACACGGCTGCGGCGGAGAGCTACGCGCAGATCCCGGACGTGACCGACCGGATGTTCGGGCTGGCGCTCGCCGCGGGTGAGCTGACGCGGGCCGGCGACGACTCCGCCGCCGAGGCGGCGCTGGCCGAGGTGCGCGGCTTCGCGCTGCGCAACCGGGTGCCCGGCCTGCTCCGGCTCGGCCACACCCCGCCCGCGCCAGGCGCCGGCACCCCGATGCTCGCCTGCTGACGCCGGCCGTCGACCCGACCGACCCGCCCGTCAGGCAGCGCCAGTCGGGGCGTCAGGCAGCCAGCGGGCCGGCGGACGAGTCGGTGGCCAGCTTGCCGGCGGCCGCCGTCGGTTGCTGGTTCTTGACCTTCTGGGCGTAGATGTCGACGTACTCCCGGCCGGAGAGCTCCATCAGCTCGTACATGATCTCGTCGGTGATCGCCCGCTCGACGAACCGGTCCCCGGACATGCCGGCGTACCGGGAGAAGTCCAGCGGCCGGCCGAACCTGATCTTCACCCGCTTGATCCTCGGCAGCAGCTTTCCGGGCGGCTGGATCTCGTCGGCGTTCAGCATCACCACCGGGACGACCGGGGCGCCGCTCTCCAGCGCGAGCCGGGCCACCCCGGTCTTGCCGCGATAGAGCCGGCCGTCCGGCGAGCGGGTCCCCTCCGGGTAGATCCCCGCCAGATTGCCGGCCCGCAGCACCTTGAGCTGGGTGTCCAGCGCCGCCTGCGCGGCCCGCCCGCCGGAGCGGTCCACCGGGATGGTGCCGGTACCCACGAAGAACATCCGCACCAGCGCACCCTTCAGCCCTCTGCCGGTGAAGTATTCGGCCTTCGCCACGAAGGTCACTTTTCGCTTGACCATCAGCGGCATGAAGATCGAGTCGGAGAACGACAGGTGGTTGCTGGCGATGATCGCCGGACCGGAGTCGGGCACGTTCTCCCTCCCCTCGACCTGTGGCCTGAAGATCAACTTCAGCCACGGCCCGAGGATGACGTACTTCATCAGCCCGTACAGCACCGGTGTCCTTCCCGAGAGTCCCGCGCGTCCCCACGTCGGCCGCCGAGGCGGGGCACGGACACGGTACGCGTCGGGGCGCCGTCGACGGCCGCGGGCGGGAACTGTCGGCAAGAAGCCTACGAAGCGGGTACGCCGCGCCACAACGCACTCCCGCAACCCGTGCCCGCCGTGTCACGATTCATTGCACGGCACAATCGGCGCAGCGGCGGTCGGCAACACGGGCGCCCGCGTCACGGGCCGGTAGGGAGGGTGTCGGGTGTCAGCGGGTGGCGCCCGCCGGGGACGGCGGGACAACGGGCTGGAGGCGACGGAGTACGCCGTCGCCGGCGACGTGGACCCGCGGCTGGGCGAGCACCTGCTCGACGTGCTGGCGGCGGGCGGCATCGCCGCCTACCTGCAACCCTCGGCCGACCTGAACCCGGTGACCCGGACCACCACGGTGCCGCCCCGGCCGGTGGACCGGCTGTACGTCGACCGCAGCTTCCTGGCCACCGCCAAGGACTACCTGACCCAGCTCGCCGACGAGGACCCCCCGAGCCAGCCACCGGCGCCCCGACCCGACCCCGACCCGGACGTGGAGGCGGAGTGGGCCCGGATCATCGCCGGCTACCACACCGAGGTCGCGACGGACTCCCGGTCCTGGCCCGCCGCCGAGGACGTCGCCGTCGGCGAGTCGACGGACCGGGCCGCCGGGACGGCGACCACCCGGCCGGGCCCGGACCTGCCCGGGCCGGCCGACCCGGGCGTACGCCGGCTGCCGTCCGCGACCGAGTTCTCCGGGATCTCGGTCGGCGGCCGGGCCGACGACCCGTCACTGCTCGACGGGCTGGACACCTTCGGCGCGGACCTGCCGGACGACCCGGAGGAACGCTACGTACCGCCGCCACCGCCACCGCTGCCCCGGCTCTCGAAGTACGCCGTGGTCGGGGTGCTGGCCATCGTCGCCGGCTTCACGCTCTTCCTCTTCCCGCACCTGCTGCCGATCGACCGGGGCCTGGTCACCCTGCTCGGCTTCGCCGGCATCCTCGGCGGCTTCGTCACGCTGGTCTGGCGGCTGCGGCCGGGCGACGACGAGGACGACGACCCCGACGACGGTGCGGTGGTCTGACCCGCGCCGTCCAGATCGCGAGATTCATCACCGGGTGGAGGCAAGGCGTAACACTCGCGTAATTTCGCCTCAGTAGGAATACTGCTGTAAGTTACGTACCCCTCACGACTGCCCCGATCGCTCCTATTCGCGGTGGTCGCCTCGCCCGGAACGAGGTGCCCGATTGCGACAGAGTTCCCTCGTGGTGGTGGCCAACCGGCTGCCCGTAGACGACAGCGTGGCGCCGGACGGCGCCTGTGAATGGCGCCGCAGTCCCGGTGGACTGGTCAGCGCCCTGCACCCCCTGCTCCAACACACCCCGGCCACCTGGGTGGGCTGGGCCGGCGGCACCGGCCCCGCCCCCATGCTCGCCGACATCGACGGCGTACGCATGCACACCGTCGCGCTGGCCCGCGACGACGTACGGGACCATTACGAGGGCTTCGCCAACTCGACGCTCTGGCCGCTCTACCACGACGCGGTGGAGCAGCCGGTCTACCACCGTCGCTGGTGGGAGGCGTACCAGCGGGTCAACCAGCGGTTCGCCGAGGCCGCCGCGGAGGCCGCCGAGCCGGGCGCAGTGGTCTGGGTGCAGGACTACCACCTGCAACTCGTACCCGGGCTGCTGAGGACGATCCGCCCCGACCTGCGGATCGGCTTCTTCATGCACGTGCCGTTCCCGCCACCGGAGCTGTTCATGCAGCTCCCCCGCCGCGCCGAACTGCTGCTCGGGATGCTCGGCGCCGACCTGGTCGGCTTCCAGCGCCCGCAGGCGGCGCACAACTTCGCCCAGCTCGCCACGAAGGTGCTCGGGCTGGCCGCCACCGACCGGCGGATCGCCGTCGACGACCGGGTGGTGCGGATCGGTGCGTTCCCGGTTTCCATCGACATGGCCGAGATGGAGGCGTTGGCCGGCTGCCCGGACGTGGCCGCCCGGGCCGCCCGGATCCGGCGAGACCTCGGCGACCCCCAGCACGTACTGCTCAGCGTCGACCGGATGGACTACACCAAGGGCATCGAGCAGCGGCTGAAGGCGTACAGCGAACTGCTGGCCACCGGACACGTCAAGGTGCGGGACACCGTGATGGTGCAGGTCGCGGTCCCGAGCCGGGAGCGGGTCGAGCAGTACCAGATCCTCCGCGAGCGGGTCGAGCGCGAGGTCGGCCGGATCAACGGCGAGTTCGGGCGGGTCGGCGAACCGGCGATCCACTACCTCACCCAACCGTTCGACCGGGCGGAGCTCGCCGCGCTCTACCGGGCCGCCGACATCATGGCGGTGACCCCGCTGCGGGACGGGATGAACCTGGTCGCCAAGGAGTACGTGGCGGCCCGGGTCGACAACGGCGGAGCCCTGCTGCTCAGCGAGTTCGCCGGTGCCGCCGCGGAGTTCCCGGAGGCGTTCCTGGTCAATCCGCACGACCTGGAGGGGCTCAAGCTGACCCTGATGCACGCGCTCCAGGCCATCCCGGCCGACCTGACCGCCAGGATGACCGCGATGCGCGAGCAGCTGCGGGTGAACGACATCCAGGCCTGGGCCCGGTCCTACCTGACCGCACTCGACCAGAGCGGCAACCTGCTGCAACGCATCACCACCTGACCCGCCCCGCACGAGGCGCCCCATGATCCGGTGGTTCGGCTCGCCGGAGCGCGCCGAACGCTACTGGATCATGGGGCGCCGGGTGGGTGGTCAGGCGGCGGGGTCCTTGTCGAGCCAGTCGAGGATCGCGTCGATCGGCTCCCGCCACCGGGCGTCCAGCATCATGTCGTGCCCCATGCCGGGGAAGAGCAGCGGGGCGACGCCGTACCGGCCGGCCGCCCGGGTCAGCGCCGCCGGCGGCACCACCCGGTCGTCGGGGCTACCGACCACCAGCACCGGCGGGTTGCCCACCGCCGGCTCGACCGACCGCTGCCAGAGCAGCTGCCACTGGGCCCGGGCGGAGGCGCGACCGAGCCGGGCAGTGTATTCCCGGGCCGCCGCGTCCGGCAGCTCCCGGCTGAACAACTGCCGGTGGTGCAGTCGCAGCCGCCCGCCGAAGACCGCCGGCAGCGTCCCGACGGGGTTGCGCAGCAGCGCGGTGCCCAGGGTGCGCCAGCCGCCGAAGACCGGCGCGAGCAGCACACCGGCCCGGGCCGGATAGCGGGCCAGCGCGTGTGCCACCACGAGCGCGCCGGCACCGTGCCCGACCAGCACCGCCTGCCGGTCCAGGCCCGTGGCCACCTGGACCACGTCGTGCGCGTACGCCCGCAGCGTCGCATCCGGCGCCGGCCCGCTGCCGCCGTGCCCGCGCAGGCTGACCGCGTGCGCCGGAAACGCCCGCGACGCGGCGTGTTCGAGCCAGTGCTCGGCGAACGCCCACGCCCCGTGCCCGAATCCGGGTACGAACAGCAGTGGCGGCTTGCCCTCCGGCGCCTCCGGCGTGGCGGCGCGTACCTCACGGAACACCGCCGGCACCGGACGGGTCCAGTCCCGCACCCGTACGACCCGGGTCTTCACGCCGCCACCTCCATCTCGTCCAGGGTGCGCTGCAACACGCGCAGGTAGTCGATGTGCCCGATCTCGAACCAGTGCCGGGTGCTCTCCTTCACCTTGGCGGAGTGCCACCGGTTGCCGGCCTCGGCATCGATCCGGGCCGCGAAGGAGCGGGCCCGATCCGGCGCCGTCTCGCGCAGCCGGAGCCAGCGGGCGATCACCACGGTCTGCCAGTGCACCAGCGGCAGCAGGCCGGAATCCGCCTGGAGCAGGCCGGCCACGGCCAGCGTCGGATGCCGCCGCGGAAAGGCGTTGAGGTAGAGGGCCGGCCGGCCCGCCGCGTCGGTGCCGAGCAGCTCCGGCGCGAGGAACTCGAAGCGCGGCAGGTAGCCGGTGGCGAAGACGACCAGGTCCGGCTCGATCTCCTCTCCGTCGACCAGGGTCACGCTGTTGCGGCGGAACCGGCCAACGTCCGGCACCGGCGTGATCGACCCGTGCCCGAGCTGGTGGACGAGGTGGCTGTTCACGATCGGATGGGTCTCGAAGACCCGGTGGTCGGGGCGGGGCAGCCCGAACCGGGTCAGGTCACCGACGGTCAGGTTCAGCATCCGGTGGAACAGCCACTGCCGTAGCCGCAGCGGCAGCCGGAACGGGACCAGGGAGTCGTTGACCTGGTCGGCCGGGCGCCCGAAGGCGTACTTCGGGGCGTACCAGTAGCCGCGCCGGGTGGAGTGCCAGCACTTCGCCGCCTGCTGGCCGGCTTCGACCGCGATGTCACAGCCGGTGTTGCCGGCCCCGACCACCAGCACCCGCTTGCCACGGATCTGGGTCGCGTCCTTGTACGCCGAGGCGTGGATCACCTTGCCCCGGAACTCCTCCAGCCCCTCGTACGAGGGCATCTTCGGTGCCCAGTTGTGCCCGTTCGCCACCACCACCGCCGCGTACCGGGAGGTGCGCTCGGCGCCGTAGCCGCCGGTGCTGCGGGTGGTGACGTCCCAGCGGTCCCCGTCGGCCGGCTCGACCCGGACCACCTCGGTGCCGAACCAGATGTGCGGCCGCAGGTCGAAATGGTCGGCGTAGTGCTCCAGATAGGACAGCAACTGGCTGTGGTGCGGATAGTCCGGCCAGCTGTCCGGCATCGGGAAGTCGGGATATTCGGTCAGCGGGCGGGACGAGATGAGGTGGGTGCTGGCGTAGACCGGGCTGCGGTCGTGCCGCCAGTTCCAGGCCCCGCCGACCCCGGTCTCCCGTTCGTAGCAGTCGACGCCGAAGCCGTACTCCTTCAGGTTCTTTATCGCGGTGAGGCCGCTGGCCCCGGCGCCGATCACGCAGACGGTGCCGGCCCGGTCGTAGACCGGGCGCCCGTCCCGCCAGAGGGTCGCGGCCGGGCCGTTGCTCTCCTGGTCACTGAAGGTGGACACCGACGAGTCTCCTTTTGTCCGGCACGAGTGCCGACGTGCGGGGGAATCCTCTCGGCTGCCGTCGCCCTTGTCCAGCCCAACGCGCGCGGTCGCCCGGTACGTACCACCCCGGCGGGGACCGGCCGCGCCTCCGGCGTGTCAGGCTCGCGGCAGCTTGAGCAGGGTTATCGAGTACGGCGGAAAGGTCGTGTTGAAACCGTTGGCGTCCACCGGGACGGTGGACCGGGCCATGGTGACCGCGTTCGGTGTCTGCGCGTCGTTGTGCGCGGTGAAGTCGGCGGGTGCCACCTGGCGCACCTCGGCGGTGCCGTTGCCGGTGAAGCCGTTGACCACGACCCGGGCGGTGACCGCGTCACCGGCCGTCGGCGACCGGTTGACCACCATCAGGTAGACGGCGCCGGCCGGGTCACGCGTCGCGGTGACCCAGAGCTTGTGGTACTTCTCCCGGCACCGCGCCGGGGCGTTCGCGTCACACAGCTCCGTGTCGGACGGATCCCGCATCGAGTCGACGGCGATCGAGTGCCGGATCCGGCTGCCGCGGGACTCGAACATCGGCTTGACGGCCTCCCGGGCGACCGCCTCGGCGGAGTAGACGAACCCGCTGTTCGGCGGGCCGAGCAACGTGTACCAGCCGTGCGAGGAGAAGTCGTTGCCCAGCGCCCACGGGATGCCCATCTCCAACCAGCTGATCCACTGGGTGGCCATGTAGAGCGCGTGCGTCATCGAGTGCGCGTACTCGGGGAAGGGGTTGTCCTGGTCGGGTCCCCAGAGCGCGCCGTACTCGGAGACCGCGACGTACGGGTGGGGCGTACCGGTGTGCGCGTCGACCGCCCCGCGCACGTCGACCATCTGCTCACTCTGGTCCCAGGCGCTGAGCATGTGCCAGTCGTGTGCCTCCAGCGGGCTGTCCCAGTCAGCCCTGCCCTGCGCCTTGAAGTTCGTGTACGGGTGCATGGCGAGGCAGTCGTACCTGCTGCCCGCCGGGGCCAGCTTGCGGAACCAGTCCGGGAAGTTCGCCGCCCCCCAGGTGGCGCAGACGCTGATCTTCGGGTCGACGGCCTTCATCTTGCGGTAGAAGTCGACGAAGCCGAGGTGGGTGGAGGTGTAGTCGGCGACCACGGAGGCCCCGCTCGGCGGGATCGCCCCGTGCCGACCGTCGCCGAAGGCCACCTCGCCGATGTGCGGACGCAGCGTGTAGACCCGGTCGGTCGGCCCGGCCGTGTCCAGGCTGTCCACCCGGCGCCAGGTGGTGCCGCCGACGCGGAGCGTGAACGTGCCCACCACCACCGACGGGTAGGTGACGTTGAAGATCTGGCCCGGGGTGCCGTCGCTGGGCACCGCCGCCGTCGAGCCCGTGCAGAGCTTGTTACCCGCGGCGTCGCGCAGCGTCAGCTTGCCCAGGCCCGCACCGGTGATCCGTCGGGTGCCCCCGTTGATGTACTGGGTGATGGCCTCCTTGACCGGCGTCGGGGAGCCCGCGGTGTTCTGCGCCATCCAGTACCGCTGGTTGGCGAGGTAGTGCTCGTTGCCGAGCTCGAAGTGGGTCACCCGGTACGGCTCGGGATGCCCGTTCGCCTTGCGTACCTCGGCCCAGTCGATGTCGCCGTTGGGGTTGACCCCGTCGCCGGAAGGCGTGTTCAGGTACTCCACCAGGTCGGCCGCGTCGAACGGGTTGCCGATGGTCATCGGCACCATGACCTGGGTCTCCGCGCCGACCGCCGCCGCGAACCGCATGTGCTCGTCCAGCCCGTACGACGGGCTGCGGGCCGGCAGCACGTCGTCGGCGGGATCGGCCAGCACGCCGAGGGTGCTCGCCCGGCCGTCCCGCTGGCACATCCGGTTCTGGCCGATCGTGCCCTTCCACCAGACGGTGTTGCCGACGGTGCCACCGGGCCAGCGGAGCAGGCTCATGCCCATCGCCCGGGCCTTGGCCACGACGTCCGGGACCGGCGCTCCGGCCGCCGCGTCCCACACCCCGTAACCGTCGAAGGTGTACCGGTGGTTGGCACCGAAGAGGAGGGCGGGCACCTCCCCCCGGTCGTCGCCGCCACCACCCGCGTAGACGGTGATGGTCTCCGTCGCCGCGGCCGCCGGGCCCGGAACCACGACACCCGATCCGAACAGCACGACGAAGAGGGCAAAACCAACGGCGGCACGCGATCGGCGACGATTCACGCGGACAAGGTACTCCCATCGCGGACTCTCGGACACCCGCCGGTAGGTGTCGGGGCGGCGGGTACGCGCCCGAGCACGATGCTCCGCACCCTGGTCTCGGTCAGCCGGCGGCCGGGAGCAGCAGGTCGGCGCGGATCGGAAAGTGGTCGCTGGCCCGCCGGGTCTGCTCGGTGTCCACCACGTCGTAGTCGAGGACACCGATCCGAGGGTCGACGAAGAGCGCGTCGATCCGGTCGCGCGGTTGCTGGCACGGGTAGGTGAACCGGGACTCGCCGCCGGCCACCACGGCCGCGTCGGTCAGCCCGTCGGCGACCGTACGCCAGGCGCCGCCGCCCGAGTTCTCGTTCAGGTCCGCCCCGACCACCACCGGCAGCCGCGTCGCGGCCAGCTCCTGCTTGAGGAGCAACGCCTGACCGGGCCGCTCGGCCGGGTCGGTGGAGAGGTGCGAGCCGGCCAGGGTGAACCGGGACGCCCCGACCCCGCACTCGGCGAAGACCGCACCGCGCATGTGCCGGCCCGGCGTCAGTGGAAACTGCCGGCACCAGGTCTGGTAGACCCGGACCCGGAGACTGGTCAGCAGCAGGTTGCCCAGGGCCGGCAGGCCGCCGCCCGCAACCACCAGACCGAGCCGGTCGGCCAGGGCCGCGCACCTGTGCCGCCAGCGGAACCGGCGCGGTGCCTCCTGCACGATCACCACGTCCGGGCGCAGCGCCCGGACCGCCTCGGCCAGCGCGTCGACGTCGTCCCGCTGGCCGTGCACGTTGTAGGAGAGCACCCGAAGGTGCACCGGTGACGCCTCCGCGCCGGAGGACTGCTGCTGACCCACGCCGTACCCCTTGCTCCGCTGCTGTTCCCCGGCCCGTGTGCCGCCCGGCTAGCGGCGCCGTGCCAGGTCTGCGGCGCCGACCATCCCGGCCGAGTTGCCCAGCTCGGCCGGGCGGATCTCGGCCACCGGAATTCTGGCACGCGCGGCCAGAGCCTCCAGATAGGAGCGACGGGTCGGGCCCATCAACAGGTCACCGGCCTCCACCACGCCCCCGCCGACCACCAGCACCTGCGGGTCCAGGATCTGCGCCATGTCGGCCAGCCCGGTACCGAGCCAGCGGCCGATCTGCGCGAACGCCGTACCGGAGACCGGATCGCCGGAGCGGGCGGCGGTGGTCACCATCGGCCCGCTGATCGCGTCCACGTCACCGCCGGCCAGGTCGAGCAGGATGGTGGCCCGGCCCGGCTCCTGCCGGGCACCGGCCCGGGCGAACCTGACCAGGGCGTTGCCGCTGGCGTACTGCTCGATGCAGCCGAGCCGGCCGCAGCCGCACACGTGGCCGTCCGGTACCGAGAGCATGTGCCCGAGTTCGGCGGCGATGCCGTGCGCGCCGCGCAGTAGCTCCCCGCCGAGCACGATGCCGCCGCCCACCCCGGTACCGATGGTGAACAGCACCATCGAGTCGTCGGCGTCCCGGGCCGCCCCGTACCGGAACTCCGCCCAGGCCGCGACGTTGGCGTCGTTCTCCACGATCACCGGCAGCCCGACGGCGTTGCCGACGAAGTCGCGCAGCGGCTCGTCCCGCCAGGCGAGGTTCGGGGCGAACAGCACGGTGGAGCGGGCGGCGTCGATCCAGCCGGCGGCACCGATGCCGACCGCGGTCACCTCGTGCTCGGCCGCCAGCTCCTTGACGACCTCGACGATCACGTGGCGGGTCCCGGCCACGTCCTCGGCGGGAGTGTCCCGGCGTGTCTGCGCCCGCACCTCACCGTCGACGTCGACGACCCCGGCTGCCACCTTGGTACCCCCGACGTCGACTCCGATGGTCAGCGTCACCGAGCCGCTCCCCTCTGCCACACCGCACCCACGCGGTCACTGTCCCGCCACGCCACTGTCGCCGTACCGTGCCGGCCCGGTGGGCACCGGCGGACCCGGCCCGGCGGTCAGCCGTCCTGGCCGGGTGCGGCCTGCTCGCCGGAACCGGTGGCGACCGGTCCCGCCGGGGTCCGCGACGCGGGTACCGGTGGTCGACCGGCAGCCGTCGGCGCGTCGGGCCGGGCCGGTTCCGTCCCGGCCGGGGTCACCCGGTCCGGGCCGGCGGTCGTCCCGGTCTCCCGGGTTCCGGCCTGGGCACGGGTGGCGGCCGCCCAGACGTCGTCCGGTTCGTCCACCGGCCACGAATCATGCCTGGTGCTGGCCGCATCGCGCCACACTGTCTCCCGCCACCTGCCCGGCGCCTCGGTCGACCCGTCCCCGGGCGGGGTGGAGGGGCCGGCGGAATCCTCCGGGCCGTCCCCGCTTTCGGCCTCCGGACCGACCCCGGCGGTAGGACTCCCGGCGTCGTCGTCCCCGGCGTCGTCGTCCCCGGCGTCCCGGCCCGGGCCGGTGGTTCGGGCCGTACCGTCGCGGCGTCCGGTGGGGCCGGTGACCGAGGAGAGGGCGCGCAGCAGGCTGGCCAGCCCGGCCGCGAAGTCACCGGCGCCGGTGGCCAGCCGCTCGGCGAGTTCGGGACTCGGATCGCGCAGGGCGGCGATGGAGCGGCAGACCGGGCAGACGCAACATTCGGGATCGCCGGTGGCGAACCCGGCCCCGAACGGCGCTGCGGGTCCGGCCGACGCTTCAGGTCCGGCCGGTTCGGGCTCCGCCGCCGCTTCCGGCCCGGTCGCCGGTTGGGGTTGCGCCGTCGCTTCAGGCGTCGGTTCCGGCCCGGTCGCCGGTTGGGGTTGCGCCGTCGCTTCAGGGGTCGGTTCCGGCTCGGTCGCCGGTTGGGGCTCCGCCACCGCTTCGGGCGTCGGTTCCGGTTCGGGTTCCGCCGTTGCCCCGTGCGGGCGGGCCGCCCGGGGCGGGTCGGTGGGGGTCGGCTCGGGACGGTCCGCCGGTGGGGTGGCCGACCCCGGCCGGCCGGGTCGGGGCACCACCCCGGCCTGGTCCAGTACGTCGGAGATCACCTGCCCGAGCGGACCGAAGGCATTCGCCCGGTCCCGCGCCTGCGACGCGGCCGAGCGGGCCATCGCGAGCGCGGCGGCCACCAGCCGCTCGGCCTCGTCCCGGGCGGAACCCGGATCGGGCGCTCCGCCGTACGAACCCCTGTCTCCCATGATCGGCTCCTCTACGCCCGCCCCGCTCCGGGTGGGTCCGGCGCCCCACCCGATCCCGTCACCGCGTCCCGTTGAGAGTCTCCACCCGCCGCTTGAGCTGCGTCAGTGCGGCATCCATGATCATTTTCTCGGCCTTGCGCCGGAACATCCCCAGCATGCCGACCGAAAGCTCGACCTCCAGGGTGTAGGTCACCGTCGAGGTGCCGTCCCCGTTGTCCTCGATGTCGTACGAACCGTTCTGGACCTTCTGCATCCGCGAGGGCTCCACCAGGTGCCACTCGATCCGCGAGACGTCCTCGGCATACTCGTACGCCAGGGTGTACTCGTCGGTCATCACCGAGGCGTCCAGGACGAACCGAACCCTGGCCGGGTAACCGTCCTCGTACTCCTCGACCACCTCGACCCGCTTGACCGCGTCGGCCCACTCGGGATATCGCCGGAAGTCGCAGATCACCGCCGTCACCTGGGGCGGCGGCGCGGCGATCATGATGGACTGGGTGGAGGATTCCGCCATGCTCGGCAGGCTACCGCGCAACGGGGTGACTCCGGCCGACCGGCTCGACCCGTTCGTTCCCCCCGCCCACCTGGCCGGGCGGTCCGGGCCGGTCGAAGGTAGGTTGCGGGTAGTCCGACCGGCCAAGCTGGCCGAATCGCTACGAGCACGAGGGAGTGCAGGTGCGCGAGTTCTCGGTTCCCCCAGTGGTCACGGTCGGGGACGCGGCCAACCTCACCGACCCGGTCTGGGACAACGCCGAGGAGTCCCCGGACACCGTGCAGTTCGCCCGGCGGGCCGTCGACGCCGCCGGCCCGCGGGCCGGCTGGACCGACGTGACCTGCCGGCAGTTCCGCGACGAGGTGGTCGCCCTGGCCCGAGGGCTGATCGCCGCCGGGATCAACCCGGGCGACCGGGTCGGCCTGATGAGCCGCACCCGGTACGAGTGGACCCTGGTCGACTACGCGATCTGGGCGGCCGGCGGGGTGACCGTGCCGATCTACGACACCTCCAGCCCGGAACAGATCAACTGGATCCTCTCCGACTCCGGGGCCGTGGCCTGCGTGCTGGAGACCAACGGGCACGCGATGGCGCTGGCCGGGGTCCGGGACCAACTGCCGAAGCTGGAGCAGGTCTGGCAGATCGAGGTCGGCGGCCTCGACGAGCTGGTGGCGCTCGGCGAACGGGTCGACCCGGCCGAGGTCGACGTGCGGCGCCAGGGGGTCGGGGCGGCCGACATCGCCACCATCATCTACACCAGCGGCACCACCGGGCGCCCCAAGGGCTGCGTACTGACCCACCGGAACCTGCTCTCCGACATCCGCAACGCCATCCCGGTGCTGCCGAACCTCTTCAACGAGGGCGCCTCGACACTGCTCTTCCTGCCGCTGGCGCACTCGTTCGCCCGGCTGATCCAGCTCGGCGCGGTCCACGCCCGGGCCACCATGGCGCACTGCTCCGACCCGAAGAGACTCGTCGACGAACTGCAGGGGTTCAGACCGACCTTCGTGCTCTCGGTACCCCGGGTCTTCGAGAAGGTCTACACCGGCGCGGTGCAGAAGGCGACCGACGAGGGCAAGGGCAAGATCTTCGCCAGCGCCGAGCAGGTGGCAGTCGCGTACAGCCAGGCCCTGGACACCCCGTCCGGGCCGGGCCTGGGGCTACGGCTGCGGCACCGGGTCTTCGACCGGCTGGTCTACCGCAAGCTCCGGGCCGCGCTCGGCGGGCGCTGCCAGAACGCGATCTCCGGCGGAGCCCCGCTCGGCGCCCGGCTCGCGCACTTCTTCCGGGGCGTCGGGGTGCTGGTCTACGAGGGGTACGGCCTGACCGAGACCTCCCCGGCCGTGGCGGTGAACCTGCCCGGCGCCACCCGGATCGGCACCGTCGGCCGGCCCCTGCCGGGGGTGACCATCCGGATCGCCGACGACGGCGAGATCCTGATCTCCGGTGACGTGGTCTTCCAGGGCTACTGGAACAACCCCGAGGCGAGCGCCGAGGTGCTCGCCCCGGACGGCTGGTTCCACAGCGGTGACCTGGGCGAGCTGGACAACGACGGCTTCCTCACCATCACCGGGCGGAAGAAGGAGATCATCGTCACGGCCAACGGCAAGAACGTCGCCCCGGCCGTACTGGAGGACCGGATTCGGGCGCACCGGCTGGTCAGCCAGTGCATGGTGGTCGGCGACCGGCGGCCCTTCGTCGCCGCGCTCGTCACCGTCGACGAGGAGGCGCTGCCGGGCTGGCTGCGCGAGCGCGGCCGCCCGGACGGTACGCCGATCGGGGAACTCCGGGACGACCCGGAGCTGCGCGCCGAGATCCAGGCTGCCGTGGACGAGGCGAACCAGGCGGTGTCCCGGGCCGAGTCGGTCCGGCAGTTCCGGATCCTTCCCCGGGACTTCACGGAGGCGACCGGCGAGTTGACCCCGTCGATGAAGGTCAAGCGCCGCGTCGTGGAACAGACATACTCGACGGAAATCGCCGGGATATACGGCGACTGACTACCATCCGTCAGGTGCCCGCCTCGACCACCGGTCTTCCCCGTCCGCACCCGCTCGCGGCGGCGGCGCGGGTCGTCATGCTCGCGCTCGTCGCGGTGCTCACCCTGATCGCCACCCGGGAGCCCGGGCAACTGCGCTGGGTCGCCCTGCTCGCCGTCGCCGGCATCCCCGCGCTGGTCGCCCCCCGGCACCGGATACTGGCCCCGCTCGGCCGGTTCGCCGAGGTCGTCCTGGTGGGCCTGGCCGCCGGCCAGATCGCCGCCGCGGCGCACATCGGTACCCCGATGCCCGGGGTCGGAGCCTCGGCGATCCTGCCCTACCTCGCCGTACCGCTCACCGTGGCGGCCCTGCAGCGGCGGGTCCGGGAGGGCATCGCGCTGGTCGTGGTCGCCGCGGTGACCCTGATCACCAGCGGCGCCCTCACGACCGGCGACGGCGGGCCGCAGATCAGCCAGGTCGGATATCTGACCGTGGCCGCCCAGTGGGTGATCCTGGCCGCGCTCGGTCTCTTCGCGGCGGGTTCCCTGCAACGGATGGTCCAGGCCCGCCAAGAGCCCCGGCCGCAGCCCTACACCGAGGCGACCCGACTGCTGACCCAGTTACGCAGCGTCGCTCGACAGCTACCCGGAGCCACTCTTGATCCGGGCAGCATCTCCGAGCACCTGATCGAGGAGTTGCGCGGGGTCACCCGGGCGGACCGGGCGGCGGTGCTCTCCGCCAGCGGGGGCGGCCGGCTGGTCGTGCTCGCCCAGGCCGGTGCGGACCGGGTCGACTGGGAGACGACGCTGGACGCCGACTCGGCCATCGCGGACGCCTGGGCGAGCCAGCAGCCCCAGACGGCACACCGGTCGCAGGCCCGCTCGCACCCCGGCGGCGAGGTGTCCGCACTGGTCGTACCGCTGGTCGCCGGGGTCCGCACGGTCGGCCTGGTGACCCTGGAGGCCGACGTGGCAGGCGCCTATCCGCCACCGGTGGTGGCCCGGGTCACCGCGCTGACCCGCCCGGCGGCGCTGCGGCTGGAGGCCGCGCTCCTCTTCGACGAGGTACGGTCGCTGGCCACCAACGAGGAGCGGCAGCGACTGGCCCGGGAGATCCATGACGGGGTGGCCCAGGAACTGGTGATGGTCGGCTACGGCATCGACAACGCCCTGGCCAGCCTCCCGGAGGAGGCCAGAGAGACCGGCGAGGAGCTCCGCGCCCTGCGTGGTGAGGTGACCCGGGTGATCACCGAGTTGCGGCTGAGCCTCTTCGAGCTGCGCAGCGAGGTCGACCGGCACGGCGGGCTCGCCGCCGCCATCGCCGAGTACGCCCGCACCGTCGGTGCCTCCGCCGGTCTGCGCGTGCACTACACCCTCGACGAGTCCACCGCCCGGCTGCCGGCGGCCACCGAGGCGGAGCTGCTGCGCATCGCGCAGGAGGCGATCACGAACGCCCGCAAGCACGCCGGAGCGTCGAACCTTTGGGTGACCTGTGCCGTGGATCCCCCATTCGCCCAGATTGAAGTGTCGGATGATGGTCAGGGCATTGCTGACCAGCGGCCCGATGGCAGGTATGGTCTTGCGATCATGGCGGAGAGGGCGGAACGTATCCGGGGCCGGCTAGAGATCAGTCCGCGACACCCCAGCGGCACGACGGTGGCAGTGGTGCTCGGAACCTCGCCCCGGCGCGATAACGTGCGCGATAGCGTCACCGCATCAGAAGGGGAGTAACCCGAGCATGACCACCAGCCCCACGCCGACCACTCGGACCAAGGTCCTGCTCGTCGACGATCACGACCTGATCCGTAAGGGCCTGCGGCACGCGTTCGAGCGGGATCGGCAGTTCGAGGTCGTCGGCGAGGCCGCCACCGCCGCCGAGGGGGTCCGCCAGGCCGGCGCCCTGCAACCCGATGTAGTGATCATGGATCTCCGACTTCCCGACGGCAGTGGACTGGAGGCGACCCGGGCCCTTCGCAAGTCCAGCGCCACCATGGGAATCGTGGTGCTCACCATGTACGCGGGCGACGACCAGCTCTTCGGCGCCCTCGAGGCCGGCGCCAGCGCCTTCGTACCGAAGACCGCCCCCGCCGACGAGGTCGTCGCCGCCGCCCGGCACGCGGCCTCCTCGCCGAGTGCGTTCACCGCCGCCGACCTGGCCGAGGCGATGAAGCGCCGGCTCGCCCCGTCCGGTCCGCAGCTCTCGCCGCGGGAGGGGCAGGTGCTGCGCCTGCTGGCCGACGGGATGAGTGTCGCCGGCATCGCCAAGCAGCTCTTCGTCAGCGAGTCGACGGCCAAGACGCACATCTCGAAGCTCTACGAGAAGCTCGGCGCGGCCAACCGGGCCCAGGCCCTGATGACCGCACTCCGGCTGGGCCTGCTCGAAGCACCGGACGCCCCGAAGTTCTGACCACCGGCCGGAGTGCCGGTCCGGTGCCAGCGGTACGCCGCTGACCTGGCCCGGCACCCCACCCGGCACCATCGACCCCGGCTGACGGCACCCAGCCCGAGCGATGTCAGCCGGCCAGCAGCTCCGTCATCCGTCGCGCCTGCCGCTCCCAGCGCCACTCCCGTTCCACCCAGGCGCGGCCGGCGGCACCCATCCGGCGGGCCAGCTCCGGGTCGGCGAGCAGCCTCGCCACCCGGTCGGCGAGCTGGCCGACGTTCCGGCCGTCGACGACGTACCCGGTCTCGCCCTCCCGGACCGCGTCCGGAGCGCCGCCGGAGTTCCCGGCCACCACCGGCAGCCCGGTAGCGGACGCCTCCAGATAGACGATGCCCAGACCCTCCACGTCGAGCCCGCCGTTGCGGGTGCGGCACGGCATCGCGTAGACGTCTCCGGCCGCGTAGTGCGCCGGCAGTTCGGCGGTCGGCACCGAACCGGTGAAGACCACGTCGGCGGCGACTCCGGCCCGACGGGCGAGCTTCTCCAGCGTCCCCCGGTACGGCCCACCGCCGACCACGAGCAGCGCCGCCCCCGACACCCGGCGACGGATCTCCGCCCATGCCCGGATCAGCGCGTCCTGCCCCTTGCGCGGCACCAGCCGGGAGACGCAGACCACCACCGGCCGGTCGACGAGGCCGTGCCGGGCGCGCACCTCGGACCCGTCCACGTCCGGGTGGTAGACGTCCACGTCCACCCCGGGAGCCAGCCGGCGCAGCTCGGTGCGGCCGCGCAGCACCCGGTCCAGCCGGACGCGCGTGTACTCCCCCAGATAGGTGGTGACGTCGACGCCGTCACCGATCCGACGCAGCGCCGCACGGGCACCCGGCAGCGCCGCCCAGCCGACCTCGTGCCCGTGGGTCTGCGCCACCGCCCGGGCGATGCCGGTCCGGCGGCGCAGCCCGGCGGCGAGCAGCCCCAACGGGGCCGCCGCGCCGAACCAGACGGTGTCGCAGTCGTACGCCCGGGCCAGCTCCGCCGCCCGCCGGGCGACGCGCCGGGTCGGCAGCAGCACGCCGGTCGGTTCGCGGACCACCTCGAACGGCTGGTCGGCGTCGAACTTGTCGGCGCCGCGCCAGGTGGAGGCGTAGACCACCACCGATCCGGCCGGCTGCCGGACCGCGAGGCCGTGCACGAAGGACTGGATGCCACCGGGCCGCGGCGGAAAGTCGTTGGTGACGAGCAGAGTCCTGGTCAACCGCCGGCTCCTCGGGCGTACGCGCGGGCCGCGGCCATGCGCTCCACTGTGGATGGGTGACTCGCCCGGAAGAGGTACTCCCACCGGGGCGGATCGGGGTCGGCGAGGTTGACGCTGGAGAGCCGCCGCTGCATCGCCTCGAAGGACGCCGGATCACCGGTCAGCGCCAGGGCGTGCGCGTCGGCCCGCGCCTCGACCTGCCGGGAGACCCAGGCCTGGGCCGGTGCCGCCAGCAGGCCGGCCACCGTCACCAGGGCGAGCAGCAGCGGAAACGCTCGTGGCTCGGCCACCGAGTCGACTCCGGCGGCCCGCAGCAGCGCCCCCGAGGAGCCGAGCAGATAGAGCGCGACGACCGCCGCCGCCGCGCCGAGCGCGCCGGTGAGGGTGCCGGTCAGCACGTCCCGGTCCTTGGCGTGGCCCAGCTCGTGCGCGACCACGGCGGCCACCTCGGCCGGCGGCGCCTCCCGCAGCAGGGTGTCGTAGACGACGATCCGTCGGGTCGGCCCGAACCCGGAGACGTACGCGTTGACCGCCCGGGTCCGCCGCGACGCGTCCGCGACCAGCACGTCCTTCACCGGTACGCCGTCGGCGTCGGCCAATGTCATCAACTCGGTGCGCAGCGGCCCCGGCTCCATCGGGGTGAACCGGTTGAAGATCGGCTCCACCAGCACCGGCAGTACGAAGGAGAGGAGCGTGACCAGCACCGCCGCGCCGGCCGCCCCGAACGCCCACCACCAGCTCGGGGCCAGCCGGGTCACCGTGTAGAAACCGAGCAGCGCCACCGCGCCGATCACGGCGCTGACCGCGTACGACTTGAGCAGGTCGACCGTCCAGCCCCCCCAGCCCTGGGTGGAGAGCCCGTAGCGGGCCACCACCGCATGCCGCCAGGCGGCGAACGGCAGGGTGACCAGGTCGGCCACCAGCACCACGGCCAGACCACCGAGCACGGCCTGGGCGATCCAGTTGTCGCCGAAGGGGCGCCCGACCAGGGCGACCAGCTTCGCGCCCAGCGGGGTGAGGCCGAGTAGCAGGGCGACCACCAGCCCGACGACCAGGGCGCCGTAGCCACCCGGGCGCAGCGCCGCGCCGAAGGACCGCCCCCGGGCGACATCGGCCGGATCCAGCTCGTCCAGCGCGGCGAGTTGGTCGGCGCGGGGGGCGGGCGGGCGGTGCCACGGCACCAGCAGCGCGGTGGCGGCGACGAGCAGCACGACGAGGGCGACGAGGGTCAGCCCGGCCCAGGCCCGCGGCGTCATGTCGCCGTCCGTACCCGCTCGGTCATCCGCTCCGCCCTTCGCCGGCCCGATCGCGGGGCCAATCCTATGCCGGACCGGTCGCCGGGACCCTCGGCCGGGTCGACCATCCCCGGCCGACTCGAACAGGCCGAGGTCGGGGCCACCTGGCCGGCGACGCGGGGCGGAGTCGGCCGACGGCCTACGCGACCCGTCTGCGCCGACGCCGGCTGGCGAGCCGGGTAGGCGCCGAGACCGGGGCGTCCAGGATCTCGACGTCGAAGCCGGCCCGGGTGAAGACCTCGATCGCGTGCATCTCGTCGGCGGTCAGCGCGGCCTGCCCGGGCGGCTGGTCCAGCAGGGCACTCACCAGGCACCCGGAACAGGCCGCGCCCCGCAGGGGGCAACTGTCGCAGTCGATGAGCATCTGCGCACTCCTCACAGCAACCGGGGACGGTGGTGTCATGACCTGGCCACCATCCGTGACACCGACGCTAGAACGGGGGTACGACAAAACCGCCGTTGCCACCCAACGCCCCCATCCGGATGATCAACGGACAAAGGGTCGGGCGGGTCCCGCGCGACCGCTCAGGAACGGGCGAGCCGGCGCAGCAGAGAGTCCGCACCGAGCGGATAGGCGCCGTGCCGACGCACCCCGTCGGCGACCTCGCGGTCGGAGGAGACCACCACGACCGGCCGGCCGGCCGGCTCGGCCCGGACCAGCCGGCGGATCAGGTCGTCGGCGGTCTCGCCCTTCCGGGAGAACAGCACCCTCACCCCGCGCGGCGCGGGCGGCAGCCCGTGCACCCGCTCGGCACCGTCGAAGACGACCGTCACCTCGTCACCGGTCTGCGCCGCGATGCCGCCCAGCCCGGTGATCAGGCGCTTGCGCTGCTGCTCCAGGGACATGTCCCCGAAGCCGCGCTTGGTGACGTTGTAGCCGTCGACCAGCAGGTGTGCCCGGGGCAGCGCCAGCAGTTCGTCCAGCCGGGCCGGGTCGTCGGCGTCCAGCGCCCGGGCCGAGTTGGCCGTGGCCGGACGCTCGGCGAACGTGTCGGCGACGTAGTCGGCCGGCAGCCGGTCGGCCGGATCGAGGGCCAGTTCCCGGCGCAGCCCGACGGCGGCCCGACCGATCGTCTCCAGCAACAGCCAGAGCCGGGCGTCGTCCACCGAGCGGGCCTCCTTGGCGGTCTGCCGCACCGCGCCGGCGGTCGCCTCGGCCTCGGCCAACCGGGCACGTACCCGGCGCAGCTCCGCCTCGTGATCGGCCGCCGCCCGGCTGGCCCGGCCCTTCTCCGTCGCCAGCAGCTCGGCCGCCCGTCGCTGCTGGGCCTGGGTCTCCCGCAGCGTCCGACCGAGCACCCGGTTCTCCTCGCGGAGCTGGCCCAACTCCTCCCGGAGCCGGGCCACCTCGTCGCGCAGCTTGTCGGCCTCGACCTTCGCCACCGCGCGGTCGTGCTCGGCCCGGGTCGCCCGCTGCTCGGCCTCCCGGACCAGTTCGGCCACGACCGCGCTGTCCACCTCGGCCCGGACCGCCGCACCGGCGTCCTCGACCAGATCACGCCAGCCTGGCGGTCGGGTCAGGTAGGCGAGCGCGGCCACCTCCACCGGATCGGCGGCGGCCGGGCTCGCACCGGAGACCACCACGGATCCCAGTTCGCCGGCCTCGGCGAGCACCCGGCTGGCGACCCGCTGCCGGAACAGCGGATCGGCGGCGAGCTGGGTGGCGATCGGCCCGCCGCCGAGCCGGGCCCGCCGGTTCGGCGCGAACTTGGCGACCCGGCGCAGCGGCGGCGGCAGTTCGTCGGAGGGCAGCGTCGGCAGTGCGGCAGCGGCCAGGCTGACGATCCGGGCCCGGACCGGCTCCGGCAGCGTCGGCTCCGGCTCCCGGTCACCCGGCTCCCCGTCGGCCCGCGTCCGGTCAGCTGAATCCCCGCCGGCCCGCTCCGGATCGGTCGGGTCGGTGCCGGCTTCGGCCGGACGCGGCACGTCGATGCCGCCGTCCCGCCCGGGATCGCCAGCACGCTCGACGCGCGCAGGCTGCGCCGCCTCCTCCGGGAGGCGGTCGTCGGACGGTTCGGCGCGGGGCATGCCGCCAGTCTCCCACCGACACCCTACCGATCGCCCAACACCTCAGATGATCTCGGCCCGTCGGCCCCGGTAACGAGTGGTACGGATGATACGGAAGTGTCGTACGTGCCACCTAGCCTGCCCGCCGTGGTCTCACCTCAATATGTCCAGGGCACTCTGGACGGCCTGCCGGACGGCACTCCCGGCGCGGACGGCTGGTCCGACGAGGCGACGTCACTGCGCCAGACCACCTTCGTGGTGCTCGACCTGGAGACCACCGGGGGCGCCCCGGACGGCGGCGGGATCACCGAGATCGGCGCGGTCAAGGTGCGCGGCGGCGAGGAGTTGGGGGTGCTGGCCACCCTGGTCAACCCGGGTGAGCCGATTCCGCCGTTCATCACGGTGCTGACCGGGATCACCCAGGCGATGCTGCTGCCCGCCCCGCCGGTCGAGGAGGTGCTGCCCAGCCTGCTGGAGTTCCTCCGGGGTGCGGTGCTGGTCGCGCACAACGCCCCGTACGACGTGGGTTTCCTCAAGGCCGCCTGCGCCCGGCACGGCTACACCTGGCCGAACCCCCGGGTGCTGGACACGGCGGCGCTGGCCCGCCGGGTGCTCACCCGGGACGAGGTGCCCAACCGCAAGCTCGGCACCCTGGCGGCCTACTTCCGCACCCCGCACCAGCCGACCCACCGGGCGCTGGCCGACGCGCACGCCACCGTGGACGTGCTGCACGGGCTGATCGCCCGGCTCGGCGGGCACCGGGTCGAGACCCTGGGCGAGGCGATCGAGTTCGCCAAGGCGGTCACTCCGACCCAGCGCCGCAAGCGACACCTGGCCGAGGGGCTGCCCAGGGTGCCCGGGGTCTACATCTTCCGAGCCGCCGACGATCGGCCGCTCTACGTCGGCACCTCCGGCGACATCGCCACCCGGGTCCGCAGCTACTTCACCGCCGCCGAGAAGCGGGCCCGCATCTCGGAGATGCTGGCCGCCGCCGAGCGGGTGGAGGCGGTCGAGTGCGCCCATCCGCTGGAGGCGGAGGTACGGGAGTTGCGGCTGATCGCGGCGCACGCACCGCCGTACAATCGCCGGTCGAAGTTTCCGGAGCGGATGGTCTGGCTCAAGTTGACCTCGGAGCCGTACCCGCGGTTGTCCCTGGTCCGATCGCTGGGCCCGGACGACGCCGCCTATCTCGGCCCGTTCGGTTCGCGCCGCTCGGCGGAGCTGGCCGCCGCCGGGGTGCACGACGCGGTGCCGCTGCGCCAGTGCACCCCCCGGCTCTCGGTGCGCAGCACCAGCCCGGCCTGCGCGCTGGCCGAGCTGGGTCGCTGCCCGGCACCCTGCGAACACCGGATCTCGGTCGAGGAGTACGCGCACCGCGCGGTCGAGCCGGTCCGCTCCGCCCTGACCGACGACCCGCAGGTGCTGGTCGACGCGCTGCTGGCCCGGATCGGGGTGCTCTCGGACGCCCGGCGCTACGAGGAGGCGGCGGTGGTCCGGAGCAGGCTGGCGGCGGTGCTCCGGGCCACCGTCCGGATGCAACGCCTGGTCGGGCTGACCAGCATCGGCGAGCTGGCCGCCGCCCGGCGGGCCGCCGACGGCGGTTGGGAGATCGCGGTGATCCGGCACGGCCGGCTCGCCGGGGCCGGCACCGCCGCCCCGGGCGTACCGCCCCGGGGCGTGCTCGACCTGGTCCGGGCCACCGCCGAGACGGTGCTGCCCGGACACGGCCCGGTCCCGAACGCCACCGCCGAGGAGTCCGAACGCATCCTGTCCTGGTTGGAGCGCCCGGAGACCCGACTGGTGGCGGCCTCCGCCGGTTGGGCCTCCCCGGCCAGGGGCGCGGGGCGGTTCCGTGACCTGCTGGCCCGGGCCGAGGCGGCGTCGTCGCGACAACTCCCGACCGAACGCACATAGGCAAGTGACCGATCGGACGACCTTCACTCCTTTAGGCTGTTAGAGAAGTGCAGTCCTGCCCGATTTCGGGGCTTGCGTTCGCACCGGCGTCCCGGCGCGTCCGTCGGCACCGGACGCGGCGGCGAGTGAGGAGGTGGCTCCGCGTGAACCTCGAGGCCGGTCACGGCGCTGCCTTCGGAAGCGCCCGCCCGCCGGAGATCACGCTGAGCCGGCGGCTGCGCTCGTTGCTGTCCTGGCCGTCCGCTGAGGACGACCCGGTGACCCAGCTGGTCCGGGCCCACCGCAGTGTGCACCCCAGCGCCGATGTCGGAGTGCTGCGCCGCAGCTACGCCATTGCCGAGAGCATGCACCGGGGGCAGTTCCGCAAGAGTGGCGAGCCGTACATCACCCATCCGCTGGCGGTGGCGCA
This sequence comes from Plantactinospora sp. B6F1, assembly GCF_040120695.1. Classification (NCBI taxonomy): domain Bacteria; kingdom Bacillati; phylum Actinomycetota; class Actinomycetes; order Micromonosporales; family Micromonosporaceae; genus Plantactinospora; species Plantactinospora sp. B6F1. Next base: position 53,531 of record NZ_JBEEAC010000007.1, read on the forward strand.
GCTCTGCGCCGAGTTGGGAATGGACACCGTCACGCTGGTCGCCGCCCTGCTGCACGACACCGTGGAGGACACCCGCTACACCCTCCAGGCGCTCACCGGTGACTTCGGACGCGAGGTGGCGCACCTGGTCGACGGGGTGACCAAGTTCGACAAGGCGTTCTACGGCAAGGCCGCCGAGGCCGAGACGATCCGCAAGATGATCGTGGCGGCGGGCAAGGACGTCCGGGTGCTGATCATCAAGCTCGCGGACCGGCTGCACAACATGCGTACCCTCGACGCCCGCTCGCTGGCCTCCCGGGCCCGGATCGCCCGAGCCACCCAGGAGGTGCTGGTCCCGCTCTGCGACCGGCTCGGCATCCAGGCGTTGAAACGCGACCTGGACGACGCCGTGCTGCGCCACCTCGAACCCGAGGCGTACGCCCGGATCGACGAGTACGTGAACAACCGGCCGGACTGGGCCGGCTATCTGGACGACGTGGTGGGCCAGGCCAAGGTGGTGCTCCGGCGCGACAAGATCGTCTCCACCGTCCGGCGCCGGGACCGGCACTACTACTCGATCTGGAAGGACACCGTCGCCCGGGACCAGACCACCCCGTTCGACCTGCCCCGGATCGCCATCGTGGTGGACGGCCCGGACACCGACTGCTACGCCGCGCTCGGCTCGATCCACGGGCTCTGGCGGCCGGTCGCCGGGCGGTTCAAGGACTACATCGCCGCGCCGAAGAACAACCTCTACAAGTCCCTGCACACCACGGTGATCGGGCCGAACGAGCGGATCGTCGAGGTGCTGATCCGGACCAGGACGATGGACCAGTCCGCCGAGTACGGCGTCGCCGCCCACTTCCGCTTCCCCAGGCCGGGCGTCGACGCCGCGGGCAGCCCGGAGCAGCTCGACTGGTTGCAGCGGGTACTCAACTGGGAGCGGGACACCGCCGATCCGGCGCAGTTCCTCCAGTCGCTGCGCTGCGATCTCGCCGAGGCCCAGATCCAGGTCTTCGCCGAGGGGCGGCAGATCGTCCTGCCGGCCGGCTCGACCCCGGTCGATCTGGCGTACGAGTTGGGCCCGCACCGCGGCGACCACTGCCTCGCCGCGAAGATCAATGGTCGGCTGGCCCCGCTCTCGTCCGAACTGGACGAGGGCGACGTGGTCGAGATCTTCAGCGAGACCGACGCGCAGGGCGAGTTCGACCTGGCGGTCGCACCACCCGGGCCGCGCAAGGAGTGGCTCGGCTTCGTCAAGTCACCGCACGCGCAGATGCAGATCAACCGCTGGTTCGCCGATCACCAGGAGCCGGCGATCTCGATCTCCGACAAGGTCCGGCTGGGCCGGGCCACCATCGGGCTGACGCTGCGCAAGCACGACCGGGGGCTCGCCAACGACCTGCCGCTGCGCCGGCTGGCCGAGGAGCAGGGCTATCCCGACCTGGAGACCCTGCTGGTCGCGGTGGTCGACCGGACGGTCGAGCCGGACGCCGTGGTCGAGCAGCTGATCGCGATGGTGGACCACCAGGAGTGAACCGGGTGCGCGGGTCGCGCGCCGGGCCCGGACACCGCACTAGCCTGGTCCGGTGATCTCCCACCGCTCACCGACGCGCGCCGTCGGCTACAAGATCTTCTACCGTCTGCCCCTCGGGGTGCGCCGCCGGTTGGTCCGACTGGCGGTGCCGAAGTACATCGTCGGCGCGGTCACCCTGGTGCACGACGCCGAGGCACCGGCCCCGGGCCGGATCCTACTGCTGCGTCAGCCGCCGGGTCGCGGATGGACGCTCCCGGCCGGACTGCTCCAGCGCCGCGAGGCGCCGCTGGTCGGCGCCGCCCGGGAGCTGCACGAGGAGACCGGCATCGAGCTGCCGCTGACGGAGTTCCAGCCGGCCGTGCCGAACGCGGTGGTACACGTCAAGGGCTGGGTGGACATGGTCTTCGAGGTACGCGTCCCGGCCTCGACCACCGAACTGGTGGTCGACGGTGCCGAGGTGTACGAGGCCGCCTGGCACCCTCTCGACGAACTGCCTCCGCTCAGCACCGCCACCGCCCGGCTGCTGGCCCACTACCGGATCGGCCCCCTCGCCGAGACCGACCCGGCCGGCACCCCACCACCATCGTGACCACAACCCCCGGTCCGGCCCGGCAACCCGGTCCGGCCCGGATCACGACCGACCAGCTCGGGACCGACCGGCTCGGAGCCGACACGCTCGGGGCCGGCGCCCGCGATGCCGGTGCGCTCGGAGCCGACACGCTCGGGGCCGGCGCCCGTGATGCCGGTGCGCTCGGGGTCCGGGTCGAGGTCTGCGCCGTGGTGCTGGCCGCCGGGGAGGGCCGGCGGTTGCGCCCGCTGACCGAACACCTGCCGAAGGCGCTCTGTCCGGTGGGGAACGTGCCGCTGCTGGATCGGGCGCTCGGCCGGCTGGCGGCGCTCGGCCTCGACACTCCGGCGACCGTCGCGGTGAACGCCTGCTACCTGGGTGACCAGGTGGTCCGGCACGTGGGCGGCCGGGCTGCGCTCTCGGTCGAGCCCGGTGACCCGCTCGGCACCTCCGGCGGGGTGGCCAACCTGCGGCACTGGATCGACGGCCGGGGCGTACTCGTCGGAAACGCCGACGCCTATCTGGCCGCGCCCGGCAGGCCACCCGGACCCGACATCGCCGCGCTGCTCGCCGGCTGGGACGGCACGACCGTACGGCTGCTCGGCCGACCGGTCGACGGGCCGCCCCGCCCCGGCGACTTCGGCCGGCACCGGTTCGCCGGCTTCTCGCTGCTGCCCTGGGCCCGGATCCGCGACCTGCCGGTCGAGCCGGCGGAACTGGTACGCACCGTCTGGCGCCCCGCCGAGTCGGCCGGCGAGCTGGAGGTGGTGGAGTTCCCCGGCCGGTACCTCGACACCGGCACGCCCGCCGACTACCTGGCGGCGAACCTGCACGCGGCGGGCGGCGGCAGCCTGGTCGACCCGACCGCCGAGGTGACCGGCGAGCACCGGCTGGCGGTGGTCGGCGCCGGTGCGGTGGTCCGGGGCAGCGTCGAGCGGTGTGTGGTCTGGCCCGGCGGCCTGGTCCGGCCGGACGAGCACCTGACCGACGCGGTACGGGTCGGTGCCGCCCTGACCGTCCCGGCGGCAGACCCGGACCCCCGGCGGCGGACCCCGGCCTCCCACCGCCATCCTGACGGTCCTGCCGGCAGACCCTGATCGCGACCCGGCTGCCGACACCGCTCTAGCATGGGCGGGCAGCCGCAGCGCATCCGCGCCACCTGGCGCGGGGTCGTGCCGGCGAGCACGCCGACGAGAGGAGTACCCCGGTGATCACCGCGATCGTCCTGATCGACTGCGCCACCGACTCGATCCCCGAGGTGGCCGAGGCGCTGGCCGCAGTGCCCGGCGTCAGCGAGGTCTACTCGGTCGCCGGTCACGTCGACCTGATCGCGATCGTCCGGGTACGCGAGTTCGAACAGATCGCCGAGGTGATCGCGGGACGGATCTCGAAGGTGCCGGGCGTGGTCGGCACCGAGTCGCACATCGCCTTCCGGGCGTACTCCCAGCACGACCTGGAGGAGGCCTTTGCGATCGGCCTCCCCGACCCGGACTGACCGGCGTCGCGACGCTGGAGCCGGACTGAGGCTACCCGCCAGTAACGTCAGTGGGTAGGCTCACCGGATGACCAGCAGGCCGGACCAGAACCGGACCCCGGACCAGAATCCGACGCCGGAGTACGAGGAGTCCTTCGTCGACCGCGACGGGGGCCGGATCGCGCTGCGCAACTACCCGGACCCGGTCGGCGCACCGGAGGCGCCGGTCGTGGTGGTCTGGCCGGCGATGGGGGTACGGGCCAGCTACTACGCGCCGTTCGCCGCCGCCCTCCGCAGCGCCGGCCTCGCCGTGGTCGTGGCCGACCTGCGGGGCACCGGCGCCAGCACCCCGGCACCGAGCCGCGCCTCCCGATACGGCTACGCCGAGCTGGCCGGTGACGTCGGCGCGGTGCTGGAGAGCCTCAAGCCACGGCTCGACGGCCGGACCCGAATCCTGCTCGGGCACTCACTCGGCGGGCAGGCCGCACTGCTGCACCTGGCGCTCGACCCCACGACGCAGGTCGACGGGCTGGCCCTGGTCGCGGTCGGACTGCCGTACTGGCGGACGTATCCGGGCCGCCGTCGCCTCGCGGTCCTCACCGGCAGCCAGTTGGTGCACGGCTGCGCGGCCGTCCTCGGCTACTGGCCGGGATGGGGCTTCGGCGGCCGGCAGGCGCGCGGGGTGATCCGGGACTGGGCGTACGCGGCCCGGACGGGGCGGTTTCCCCGGCTCGACGGGGTGGATGCCGAGGCGGCCGTCCGGCAGGTCCGTACCCCCGTGCTGGCGGTCAGCGTCGACCACGACCAGTACACCCCGCACGAGACTCTCGACTACCTCTGCGACAAGCTGGTCGCCGCGCCGATCCGGCGTACCCGGCACACCGTCGCCGAGAGCGGTATCCGACTCGACCACTTCACCTGGGTACGCGCGTCGGCGCCGATCGCCGCCCGGGTGGCGGCGTTCGTCGCGGAGCTGCCGCCCCGGTAGCCTCGCGGTCCGACCCGGCCGGTAGCCACGGTCGCGCGGCGACGGGCCCCCCGGAGCAGTAGTGACCGGAGGACCCGTCATGCCGCCGCGGTGCGGCGGCAGGCTAGCTGATGGTCGGGCTCGGCGTCACCGTGCCACCCGGCGACGGAGCGCCGGAGCTGACTCCCGGACTCGGTGCCACCGTGGTGCCACCCGGGATCGGGATGCCCAGGCTCTGGGCCAACGCCACCAGCGCGTGGTGGTGCGCCTGGAGCACCGGAGCCGCCTGCTGCGCCACCTGCTTGGCCGACGGGTCGGAACCCTGGGTCAGCTCGGCCTGCACCAGTTGCATCGCCTGGGTGTGTGCGGTCAGCTGGGCAGTGACCCACTGCGTGTCGAAGTCCGCACCAGTGACGTTCTGCAACTGATTGATGACCGCCTGCTGCTCGCTGGTCACCTTGTTCGGCAGGGTCAGGGACGCCGCCGAGGCGACGCTCTGCACCTTCTGGTCGAGCTGGGTGTGATCCGTCACGAACCGACCGCCGAGGTCCTTGACCTCCTGGTTCGCCCCCTTCTGCTTGGCCAGGTTGCCGGTCGCGATCTCCGCGAGGTTCACCTGGTGGATCGACTGCAGGAACTGTTTGTCCTGCGCCGACAGCGAAGCGGACGGCGTGGCCGACGGCGTCCCCGACGGTGCCACGGCGGCGCCGTACGCGGCTCCCGCCGGTACGAGGCCGAGCAGCGCCATCGAGACGAGCACACCCAAGCGTTTGACGACCAACATGTTGTTCCCCCCTCCGTCGTTGAACTTCGGGGATACCCGGTTGACCCGATCGCACGCGGACCCAGGGCAGCCGAGATCGGCCAGGTCCGACACGCCCCGCCCGACCGGCACCCGGGGGCGAACCGGACGCCGCGTTTGTGGGTCGATCCGCCGGGTAGGCCGCGCCCGGGACCGGTACCGGGGGGTGGCCGCGCCCGGGAGGGCCCGCGCGGGCCGCTACAGTTCGTCGGCCCTGGCGGCCTTGGCGACCTCGACCCAGCCGTCGAGGGTACGGGCGGCGGCGCCGGAGTCGATCGACTCGGCCGCCCGGACCAGCCCGTCCCGCAGGGCCGGCAGCAGCCCGCCGGCGAACCCGCCCTTCGCCGCCAGTGCGGCAGCGGCGTTGACCAGCACCGCGTCCCGGACCGGGCCACGCTCGCCGGCCAGCAGCCGGCGGGTCACGTCGGCGTTGAAGGCGGCGTCGCCACCGCGCAGGTCGCCGGGCGCCGAGCGGGGCAGGTCGAGGTCGGCGGCATCGACCACCGTCTCGGTGACCCCGCCCTGGTGCGCGATCCACAGCCGGGTCGGCGCGGCGGTGCTGAACTCGTCCAGCCCGTCCTCGCCACGCATCACCAGCACCGAGTCGTCACGCCGGGCGAAGACCTCGGCCATCACCGGAGCCATCCGGGGGTCGAAACACCCCACCGCGCCGGACCGGGGTCGGGCGGGGTTGGTCAGCGGGCCGAGGAAGTTGAAGACCGTCGGCACACCCATCTCGCGTCGGGGCACGGCGGTGTGCCGCATGCCGGGGTGGAACCGGGCGGCGAAACAGAACCCGATGCCGACCTCGGTCACGCACCGGGCCACCCCGGTCGGCCCCAGGTCGAGCGGTACACCGAGGAACTCGAGCAGATCCGCGGCCCCGCAGGTGGAGGAGGCGGCCCGGTTGCCGTGCTTGACGACGCGCACCCCGGCACCGGCCACCACCATCGCGGTCATGGTGGAGATGTTGACGGTGTGCGCCCGGTCACCACCGGTGCCGACCACGTCCACGGCGTCGGCCCGCAGCGGCTCGGGCAGCTCCACCAGGGTCGCCCGGTCCAGCATCGCCTCGACCAGGCCGGCCAGTTCGACCGGGGTCTCCCCCTTGGCCCGCAGCGCCGTGGCGAACCCGGCGATCTGCACCGGGGTGGCCGACCCCGACATGATCTCCCCCATCGCCCACGCGGTGTCGGCGGTGGAGAGCTCCTCGGCGCGCAGCAGCGCGGCGAGGAGGTTGGGCCAGGTCCGTTCCCCCATGCGGGCCTCCCGGGCGGGGCGGGTGGTTGGCGGGTGTGTGCTGTGCGGTTCCCGGAGCCCTAGGAGCGGGCGCCCGCCCCGTCGGCGCGGGCGCGGAGCAGGGCGGCCACGGTCTGGCCGGTGGTCACCGGGTCGAGCGGGTGCACCAGGGTGGCGTCGACCTCGGCGTAGGCCGCGAGCCAGCGGTCGGCGGCGCGGGCGATCACGACGCAGGTGGGCGGGGCGTCCTCCCGGTCGTCCTTGATCTGCCGGGCGATGCCGAGCCCGCCGGCCGGGGTCGCCTCGCCGTCGAGCAGCAGCAGGTCGATCTCGTAGTCGTCGACCAGCCGGATGCACTCGTCGTAGCTGGCCGCGTCGACGAACTCGACGGTCAGGTCGGCCGCCGGCCGGGTGCCGACCGCGAGCCGCATCCGGTCGCGGACCTCCGGGTCGTCGCTGTAGAGCAGGACGGTGAATTGACGATCGCTCATCGGTCGCTGGGCTCCCACCTCGTAGCTGCCCGCCGATCGTACCGGTCGGCTCCGGGCCCCGACCGGCCCGCCCGGCCTCCGGGGGTGGCACCGCCCGAATCCCGGGACGTCCGCCGCGCCGGACGTCGCCCCGGCCCGGGCCGTTACACCGGGGTGCCGGCGGCGCGCTCCCGGGCCTCCTGGCGGTCCAACTCCCGGTCCATCCGGCGGGCCTCCCGCTCGGACTGCCGCACCCACTGCACCACCAGCACGGCGAGCATCGTGACGCTGACGAACTCGCCACCGGCCCAGAGGATGCCGCCGGCGACCTCCTGGTCGCTCCACGGATCGGACCAGGTCAGCCCCAGGGACGGGTACCAGTCGCCGCCGAAGAGCGTGCTGCTCTGCATGACTGTGAGCCCGAGCACGGTGTGGAACGGCACCGAGAGCACCATCAGCAGCGCCCGGGCCGGGTACGGCCAGCGGCCCGGCAGCGGGTCGAGCCCGATCAGCGGCCAGAAGAAGAGGCAGCCGGTGAGGATGAAGTGCGCGTGCACCGCCTCGTGGACGAACGGGTTCTCCAGGGTCAGCCGGTAGAGCCCGGAGAAGTACAGCACGAACGGGTTGATCACGAAGATCGCGTAGGCGTAGAGCGGGAAGGAGAGGACCTTCGCCACCCGGCTGTGCAGCACGGCGAGCAGCCGCCGCCGGGGCGCCTTGCCGAGGGTACGCAGCGCCAGCGTCACCGGGGCACCCAGCGCGAGGAAGATCGGCGCGACCATCGACAGCACCATGTGCTGGATCATGTGTACCGACAGCAGGGTGGTGTCGTACGCGCCCAGCCCGGTGAGCGTCACCGAGGCGATCCCGCCCAGCCCCGGCCCGAGGAAGAACACGGTGCGCGACACCGGCCAGGAGTGCCCGCGCACCCGCAGCCGGTGCACGCCGTACAGGTAGCAGGCGGCGGCCAGCACCAGGACGACGGCGAGCCAGCTGTTCAGCGTCGCCTCGGTGAAGATGGTCGAGACGGTGAACGGTGCCGTCTCGGTGCCCCCACCGGCGAGAACGGCCGGTGCCGGGGGCACCGCCGAGGCGGTACCGGGATCGAGGTGCAGCACGTTTTCAGGCTAGGCCAGACCAACCGGGCGGGGGACGTCACCCCGTCCGACGAGGCAGTTGGGCCACCCCGAGGATCGCCGATGCCGGTCAGGGGCAATAATGACCGCGTGACTGCGGCCTCAGCCATTGACAAGAGCCGGATCCACTCGCTGACCCGACCCAACATGGTCAGCGTCGGGACGATCGTGTGGCTCTCGAGCGAACTCATGTTCTTCGCGGCGCTCTTCGCGATGTACTTCTCCATCCGGGCGGCAGCGCCCGAGCAGTGGGAGAAGCACACCGAGGTGCTCAACATCCCGTACGCGACGACCTTCACGGTGATCCTGGTGCTCTCCTCGGTCACCTGCCAGATCGGGGTCTTCGCCGCCGAGCGGGGTGACGTGCACGCACTGCGTCGCTGGTTCACGATCACGTTCCTGATGGGCCTGGTCTTCGTCCTCGGTCAGCTCAACGAGTACCGCGAGCTGGTGAGCCACGGCGTGAAGATCAACGGCGACGGGTACGGGTCGGTCTTCTACCTGACCACCGGCTTCCACGCGCTGCACGTGAGCGGCGGCCTGATCGCCTTCATCATCTTCATGATCCGGACGACCATGGGCCGGTTCACCCCGGCACAGGCCACCTCGGCGATCGTCGTCTCCTACTACTGGCACTTCGTCGATGTGGTCTGGCTCGCGCTCTACGGCATGATCTACTGGCTTCAGTGATCTTGGAGCTGTCACGTTCCGCCCCGTTGCCCCGTCCCTGAGACAAGGTCGAGAAAACCGTTAAGGACACAGGCCATGACTTCTGACACCCCCGGCGGCGACCGCTCCCGCGGGCTGCTCCCGCGGCTTCGCCGCGCGCGGTCGAGGCCGCGCGGCAAGGCGCGTCGTCGACTGGGCGCCGCAGTCCGGCTGCTGGCCGCACTCATCCTGGCCGGCGGCGCCTACACCGTCTTCGCACCGGGCATCTCGGCGCAGGACACCCCGCAGCTCACCTCGGCCGCGCAGGAGGGCAAGGCGCTCTTCGACACGAGCTGTGTGAGCTGCCATGGACGCAACGCACAGGGCATCGAGGGGCGCGGGCCGAGTCTGATCGGCGTCGGCGCCGCCTCCGTGGAGTTCCAGGTGGGCACCGGCCGGATGCCGATGGCCCGGCAGGAGGCCCAGGCCGAGGCGAAGCCGCGGGTCTTCAACGAGGAAGAGACCCAGCAGCTCGCGCAGTACGTGCAGGAACTGGGCGGTGGGCCGCAGCTCCCCGAGGGCGAGAACCTGCACCGTGGCGGGGACGCGGCCGAGGGGGGCCGGCTGTTCCGGATCAACTGCTCCTCCTGCCACGCCTACGGCGGTGGCGGCGGCGCCCTCTCGTCCGGGAAGTTCGCGCCGAGCCTGCGGGACGCGACCGACCGGCAGATCTACGCCGCGATGCTGACCGGACCGCAGAACATGCCGGTCTTCGGCGACAACCAGCTGCGGCCGGAGCAGAAGGCCGACATCATCGCGTACCTGAACGAGACGGTGCAGGCCGACAACGATCCCGGCGGGTTCAACCTCGGCCGTTACGGCCCGGCCACCGAGGCGCTGGTGATCTTCCTGGTCGGCATGGTAGCCCTGATCTTCGCTGCTCTGTGGATTGCGGGTAAGTCATGAGCACTGCCAACGACGGACAGCCGCACGGGGCCGGACGGACGCCGGTCGACCTGGACGACCGAACGTTGTCCCGGTTCGACGTCGTCCTCGAGGGGGCCCGGCGAGACGACATCGAGATCGTTCACTACGAGTCGCAGTTCCCGGTGCCGGGCACCAAGGCGGAGCGCCGGTTGACCCGGACCATCACCCTGATGTTCCTCCTCGTCGGTCTCCTGGGGACCGCCTTCCTGGCGATCTACATCTGGTGGCCCTGGGACTACGAGTCCCAGAGCGGGATCGGGGTGCTGTACACCCCGCTGCTCGGCGTCACCCTCGGGCTCGCGCTGCTCCTGGTCGGCTTCGGTCTCCTCGCCTGGGGCAAGAAGCTCCTGCCCAAGGAGGTGTCGATCCAGGGTCGGCACGACGAGCACGTCGACGAGGACGAGCGCAAGCTCACCGGCAACACGATGCTCTACATGGCCGACGAGATGGGCGTACGACGCCGGCCGCTGCTGGGCGTCTCGCTGCTGGCCGGCCTCGCCCCGGTGGGTGCGGTCGCCGCGGCACCGCTGATCGGCGGGCTGATCGAGCAACCCCACAAGAACAACCAGATGTTCGTCACCGGCTGGCGGCCGCAGGACGGCAGGTTGATCCACCTCGCCCACCACGACGGCACCCCGGTACGCCCGGAGGACGTCAGCCCCGGCGGTCAGATCACCGTGTACCCCGGGATCGAGGGCGGCGCCACCAACAAGTACGCGGACTCGCCGGTCCTGCTGATCCACCTGCGGGAGGCTGACGCCGCCGACGCGAAGGCGGCGAACCTCCGGGAGGACAAGCCGGACTTCATGTGGGGCAACTACATCGCCTACTCCAAGATCTGCACGCACGCCGGCTGCCCGGCGAGCCTCTACGAGCAGCAGACCAACCGCCTGCTCTGCCCCTGCCACCAGTCACAGTTCCTGATCACCGACAACGCCCGCCCGATCTTCGGACCGGCGAACCGGCGACTTCCCCAACTGCCCCTCGCGGTCGAGGGGGGCTTCTTCGTGGCGAAGTCCGACTTCACCGAGACCGTAGGGCCAGACTTCTGGGAGCGGCCATGAAGCGCCGAAGGTTGGACATGGCGGCGGTGCCCGGCAAGGCCGCCCGCGAGGTCGACGACAGGTTGCACGTAGCGACCCCGCTGCGGTCCCTGCTGAACAAGGTCTTCCCGGACCACTGGTCGTTCCTGCTGGGCGAGATCGCGCTCTTCTCCTTCATCGTGCTGCTGCTGACCGGCGTCTACCTGACGCTGTTCTTCGAGCCCTCGATGCGCGAGGTCGTCTACGACGGCAGCTTCCGACCGCTGCAGGGCACCCACATGTCCGCCGCGTACTCCTCGTCGCTGGACATCTCGTTCGACATCCGCGGCGGCCTGATCATGCGGCAGATGCACCACTGGTCTGCGCTGCTGTTCATGGCCGCGATCATCGTGCACATGATGCGGATCTTCTTCACCGGAGCGTTCCGCAAGCCGCGCGAGCTGAACTGGATCATCGGGTACCTGCTCTTCTGGGTCGGCTTCCTGGCCGGCTTCACCGGGTACTCGCTCCCGGACGACGGCCTCTCCGGCACCGGCCTGCGGATCGCCTCCGCGATCATGCTCTCCATCCCGGTCATCGGCACCTGGCTGACCTCGTCGATCTTCGCCGGGGAGTTCCCCGGTGAGATCATCATCAGCCGGTTCTTCATCGCGCACGTACTGCTGATCCCCGCCCTGCTGGTGGCCCTGATCAGCGTGCACCTCGGACTGGTCTTCAAGCAGAAGCACACCCAGTGGCCCGGCCCCGGCCGGACCAACGCGAACGTGGTCGGCGAACGGATGTTCCCGCGCTACGCGATCAAGCAGGGCGCCTTCTTCATGATCATCTTCGGGGTGATCGCTCTGCTCGGCGGCCTGGTGCAGATCAACCCGATCTGGTTCTTCGGCCCGTACGAGGCGGGAGTCGTCTCGGCGGCGAGCCAGCCCGACTGGTACGTCATGTTCCTCGACGGATCCACCCGGTTGATGCCGCCGTGGGAGATCTACATCCCGATCGGTGACGGCTACGTGATCCCGCCACTGTTCTGGCCGACCGTGGTGCTACCCGGGATCCTGACCGTGGTGCCATTGCTCTACCCGTTCATCGAGGCCCGGATCAACAAGGACCGCCGCAGCCACCACCTGCTCCAGCGTCCCCGCGACGTACCGGGCCGGACGGCGCTGGGCGCCATGGCGGTGTCCTTCTGGGTGGTGCTGACGCTCTCCGGGGCCAACGACGTCATCGCGGAGAAGTTCTTCATCAGCCTGAACGCGATGACCTGGGCGGGCCGGATCGGGTTGATCATCGTGCCGCCGCTGGCGTACTACATCACCTACCGGATCTGCCTCGGGCTCCAGCAGCACGACCGGGAGGTACTCGCGCACGGCGTCGAGACCGGCATCATCCGCCGGCTCCCGAACGGACAGTTCCTGGAGGTGCACCAGCCGCTCGGCCCGACCGACGAGCACGGCCACAGCGAGCTGGAGTACGTCGGCTGGGTCGTACCGAAGAAGATGAACCGGCTCGGCGCGCTCGGCCCGGCGATCCGGGGCTTCTTCTACCCGATCGAGAAGCCGGCCGAGGCGCCGGTCTCGCCCGGCCACCCGCCGGTCGAGCCGCGCCCCGAGCGCCGGGAGATCGGCAGCGGCGACCGCCGCTGAGTTACAGGCACGCCACGTGGCGCCCGCCGGATCCGTCCGGCGGGCGCCACGCCCGTTTCGGCGACGACCGCCGCCGTCCTTGTCGGCCGACCACGTCCGTGCAGCTGATCGAGTTGGCAGGCCCACGTGTGCCGCTATGGCGAGGTGGGCGTGCAGGGGACGGTGCGCGGAAAGCACCGGAGCAGGCGCTCGGTGGCTCGGCGGTTGCCCTCGATGAGGGCATCGCCGGCTTGTTCGGCGTCGGCCAGCGGCCGGTCGCCGAACACCAGGCTCTGCAGCGTCGACGCGGATGCCGTGAGGGTGGCGTCGACGTCGTCGATCTCGCCGCGTGCTACCCGGAATTGTCCGTCGGCGACATCGGCGTGGAAGCGGTCGTCACCGAGCCGTAGCTGGCACGTCGTCCTCAACGCACCCGCGGTCTCCGCGTCGAAGGTGGTTTTCAACGCGAAGACAAGCGCATCGACGCTCAGATCTGCGGTGATCGCGGCATCGAGTGGAACCCGGGTCCCCCAACGCGCCAACGCGATCAGGACGGGCTCGAGTTCGCGCCCGCGGGCGGTCAACTCGTACACCCATACGCTGCTGGGCGGTCCAAGCCGACGGCGGAGGAGGACACCGCTCCGCTCCAGCTCGCGCAGACGTTGCGACAACACGTTCTCGCTCATGGTGGGCAGTCCACGGCGCAGGTCGATGTATCGCTTCGGCCCGAACATCAGCTCGCGCACCACCAGGAGTGCCCAACGCTCCCCGACGGCGCCCAACGCTCGGGCGATTCCGCACGCATCGTCGTATCCTCGCATCCCCCAACAATAGCTTTCACTTGCCTAGTCGCGGTAGACGCTCCTAGAGTAGGAGTCACATGGAACGGCTTCCCGAAGGATGGTCAGGATGAACCGCGCAACATCGAAGGACGGCACCTCGATCGCCTACGAACGGCTGGGACGGGGACCGGCCGTCATTCTGGTCGGCGGGGGTCTCGACGACGGCGCGGAGAACGCGCCGCTCGCCGCTGAGCTGGCATCGCGGTTCACCGTGTTCAACTACGCCCGCCGTGGCCGAGGCGCCAGCGCGGACACCCTCCCGTACGCCGTCGAACGCGAGATCGAGGACATCGATGCGTTGATCGCCGAGGCAGCCGGGCCGGCCTCGCTGTTCGGTGCCTCCTCCGGCGGCGCACTCGCGCTGGAAGCGGCCGCTGCCGGGCTGCCTATCGACAGGATCGCCGTCTACGAGGTGCCATACATGACAGATGACGTCGTCCAGGGACACTACGTGCAGTACGTGAACGAACTGAAACACGCGCTCGGCGGAGGGCGACGGGGCGACGCGATCGAACTGTTCATGCGGCTGGCGGGCTCGTCCGAGGACGATATCGCCGGAGCGAGAAACTCTCCGCTGTGGCCGGGGCTGGAGGCGCTGGCGCCGACACTCGCCTATGACGCGGCGTGCCTTGGCGACGGCCGGCCGCCGACCGAGCGGCTGGCGCGGATCACCCAGCCGACCCTCGTGGCCACCGGCGGAGTGCCAGACCCCCATACCGGTGGGTTGCAACCCGGGTTCTTCGACGCGGCCGCCGACGCGATCGCCGCGACGATCCCCAACGCCGAGCGCCTGATCATCGAGGGCCAGACACACGTCGCCGATCCGGCGGTTCTCTCCTCGGCACTGGCGCGCTTCCTGACCGACTGATGATCGTCCGCACCTGACCCTGCATCCGACCGTGTCGATTCCACCACCGGTACTCAGCGCTGGAGTGGGGTCTCGGCTTCGACGCGGGTCAGCTTCTCCGGGTTGCGGACGTAGTAGAGGCCGGTGACGCGGGCATTGTCGACCCGGATCGCCAGGACGCCGTCGATCTCGCCGTCCAGTCGGAGTACGAGCGCCGGGTTCCCGTTGACCACGGTGGCTTCAGCGGTGAGTGTGCCCTCGGTCCTGCGGAGATTGCCGATGAAGGAGCGGAGGATCTTCTCGGCGCCGATGATCGGTCGCGGCGCGGTCTGTCTGACGCCGCCGCCGTCGGTGACAAGGACGACCTCCGGGGCGAGCACGTCGAGGAGGCCCTGTGGATCCCCGGTTTCGACCGCGCGCTGGAGCGCCGCCAGGGCCGCCCGGGTCTCGCTCGGGGACACCACTCCGCGAGGGCGGCGGGCCCCGACGTGCTGGCGGGCGCGGTGCGCGATCTGGCGGACGACTGCGCGGCTGGTACCGACGGCGGCTGCGATCTCGTCGTAGCTGACGTCGAAGACCTCGCGCAGCACGAAGACGGCGCGCTCGGTCGGCGACAGCGTCTCAAGGACGACCATGAGCGCCATCGACAGGCTTTCGGCGAGCACGACGTCCTCGGCCACATCCGGTGCGGTGAGCAGCGGCTCGGGCAGCCAGGGGCCGACATATGCTTCCTTGCGCCGGTTTATCGTACGCAGCCGGTTGAGCGACTGCCGGGTCGTGATCCGGATCAGGTAGGCGCGCTGGTCGCGCACCTGCTCCAGGTCGACCCTGACCCACCGCAGCCAGGTCTCCTGGAGTACGTCCTCGGCGTCGGCCGCCGATCCGAGCATCTCGTACGCGACGGTGAACAGCAGGTCGCGGTGGGCGAGGAAGGCCTCGGTGGCCACCTGGGTGGTGTGGTCGCTCACGTCTCGACCCTCCTGCAGTTGCGGCCGGTGGTTGCCACGGCAATCGCGCCTGCATCCACAGCAAGGCCACCCACAGCAAGGCTTCGCGGTGCCGCCTCGGCGCTCCGACGGTAGCCGCTAGGATGCCCGTTCACTGGCCAGCGTCTCGCCGCGCTTGGCCCGCAGCAGCTGCCGGCGCTTGTCATCCTTGGTCCAGGTGTGCGAGCCGGGCTTGCGTGCCTCGGTCGTCAGGTGCTTGAGGCCGATCTGGTTGGCGAACTCCTTGAGCTTCGCCCCGGGACGGCCGGCGATGTGGAACCCCTTTGCGATGTCGTTGGGGTGGGCGAACTGGAAAATGCCGGCGCGACGCCCCAGGCTGATGCACTGGCCGGCGAACCCCAGGCTGATGGGCGCGGGTTGCCCACCCGCGATCCGGCTGAGCACCGTGTCGGCGGCGTGCGCGCCCAGGTGGAACGCGGCCTGACCGCTCATCCGGAACGGCAGGTCCGACGGTGCCGCCGAATCCCCGGCCGCGACGATGCGTACGTCGTCCACGCTCGTCAACGTCTCGTCGGTGAGCAGGCGGCCAACCGCGTCGGTGCTCAGTCCGCTACGGACGGCCAGGTCCGGCACGCCGAACCCGACGGTCCAGACGGTCACCTGGCTCGGCAGCCTGCGGCCACCGCTGAGCCGCACGGCATCGGGAGTCACACCGGTCGCCCTCGCGTCAGCTCCCTGCAACACCGTCACCCCGAGCTTGGCCAGCCGCTTGGCAACCGAGCGTCGACCCCGAAGGTGCAGGTACGGGTTGAGCACCGGGCCGCAGACCAGCGTCACGGTCCGGCCCAGCTCCGCCAGCTCGGCAGCGATCTCGATGCCGGTCGGACCGGCTCCGACCACCGTGACCGGGGCCGTCGCGGGCGTAGCCTGCAGGGCCGACCGCAGCCGCTGCGCCTCCTCCAGGCTGGCGATCGGATAGCCGAACTCGGCGGCTCCGGGCACGCTCGGGTCGGCACTGCCGCTGCCCACCGCGTAGATCAGGTAGTCGTAGCCGACCGTGCCGCCGCTCGCCAACGTGACCCTGCGCCCGGCCGCGTCGATGCGATCCACGGTGTCCACCACCAGCCGAACACCCTCACCCAGGACTTCTCTGTAGTCGATCACCGCGTCGTGGGACCCGCCCACCAGTTGTTGTAGGCGGACCCGCTGGACAAAGGTCGGGCGCGAGTTGATCAATATCACCGACACGTCGACGCGCTGCCTCAGCCGGTTGGCCGCCATGACGCCGGCGTACCCGCCGCCGACCACCACCACAGTGCTCCCGCTCATGCTGTCTCCTCCGTTTCCAGGCGTTCGGCGTCAAGACACCGGATGACCGACCGCCGTGAACAGGTGTGAGACGGATCACTCTGCATGCCGCCCGGCACGCGGAAGTACTCGCGATCGGAGCTGGCCATCTTCCCGGAACGCCCCGCTCAGCAAGGCTGGCGGGGCGCTGACGACGACGACCCGCACCCCGAGACGGGGACTGCGGGTCGTCGGAGAAGTCGCGAGGCGGCCGGTCAGTGCTCCGCGGTGCGCCGGGTGCCGGAGTAGTACTCGAAGAGCAGGCCACAGGCGGCGAAGATCACCGTGACCAGGCCCCCGATGATCAGCCACCACTGCCAGAAGACCAGGCCGAGACCGGTGAGGGTGGCGGCGAAGGCCAGCCCGATCGGCCAGTAGCTGCCCGGGCTGAAGAAGCCGACCTCACCCGCGCCGTCCGCGATCTCGGCGTCCGCCCGGTCCTCCGGACGCAGGTCGATCCGCCGCGACACGAACCAGAAGAAGCCGCCGCACATCGCGGTGAGCCCGGCTGACAGCCCCAGCGCGATCGTACCGATCCACTCGACCCGCCCGTCCGCGCCGGAGGTCCACAGCCCGTAGACGACCGCCGCGAGGGCCAGGAAGATCGAGACGACGCTGAAAATCTTCCACTCGGTCTTCATTGGGACCTCAGCTTCCCGCGCTCGCGTTACCGAAGTTGTTGTTGTCCCGCTTGGTCTCGAACGGGTGGGTGGTCTGGGCCAGCGGCTCCTCACCGACGGCGATCAGTGCCTCCTGGGTCGACTGGCCGCCCCGCTTCGCCTCGATGAACCGGTCGTACTGGTCCGGCGAGACGACCCGCAGCTCGAAGTTCATCATCGAGTGGTACGTGCCGCACAGCTCGGCGCAGCGGCCGACGTACGCCCCCTCGGTGTCGAGGCTACTGACCTCGAAGACGTTACGGACGTTTCCGGGGAAGACGTCCCGCTTGAACAACATCTCCGGCACCCAGAACGAGTGGATGACGTCCCTGCTGGTCTCCTCGAACCGGATGCTCCGGCCGGTCGGCAGCACCAGGATCGGGATCACCTCGGTGGTGCCGAGCGTCGAGGCGACGGTGTTGGCGTCCTCACCCGGCCTGTCCCGGTAGTTGAACTGCCAGTTCCACTTGAAGGCAACCACCTCGACGGTCACGTCCGGGTTGCTTCTGACCTTGTCGACCCCGGTCTGCACGACCGCCGTGTAGTAGAAGAGCACGGCGACCACCAGGATCGGCGTGATCGTGTAGAGGAACTCCATCGGCATGTTGAACCGGGTCTGCACCGGCAGCGCCTCACCCCGCTTGCGGTAGCGGATGATGCACCAGAAGATCAGGCCCCAGACGAGCGCGCCGACCGCCAGGGCCGCGATCGACGAGCCGATCCAGAGGTCGTACATGCGGTTGGCCTCGGGGCTGATGCCCTGCTGAGGCCACCCGAACCCGTCGAACGTCCGGCCGACGTCACAACCGGTGAGCAGGGCGAGCAGCGCGGCGCCACCGGCGCCGAGCCCGGCCAGCCGGGCAATCGACGGGCGTGGGCCGCGCCCTCGGGCGTTCCGGGGACTGCTCTGCCGTACGGCCGACGGCCGTACCTCCGAACCCCTTGCGACCACCTGGTCCTGCCTCCCTAGCGCGCCGCGGCGTCGGCGGTTGTCGACGCCGGCGGCAAAGGCGTCACCGACGGTCGCAGATTACTCGACCTGCGTGGGCTGGACGGCCTTGGGGTCGGTGTCCCCACTCTGCCGGGGGATCTTGCCCGACCCCGGGCCGCGCTACGGTTTGCTGGTGAGCGACCATCCGGCGTACTTCGACGCGGCCTCATCGGCACCGTTACACCCGGTAGCCCGGCAGGCGATGCTCGCCGCGCTGGAGGACGGCTGGGCCGATCCGGCCCGGCTCTACGCGCCGGCCCGTCGGGCCCGCCAGCTCCTCGACGCGGCCCGGGCAGCCACCGCCGAGGTGCTCGGGGTACGCCCCGACGAACTCTCCTTTACCCCCAGCGGTACGGCGGCGGCGCACGCCGCGGTGCTCGGCGGGCTGGCCGGGCGACGTCGGGCGGGCGGCACACTGGTGCACTCGGCGATCGAGCACTCCGCGGTGCTGCACGCGGCGGAACGGCACGTGGCCGCCGGCGGCCGGGCCACCCCGATCCCGGTGGACCGGGCCGGGCGGCTCGATCTCGACGCCTGGTCGTCGGCGGTCGCCGGCCCCCGGGTGGCGCTCGCCACCCTGATCAGCGCCAGCCACGAGGTGGGTACGGTGCAGCCGGTGGCCGAGGCGGCCCGGGCCTGCGCGGCGGCCGGGGTGCCGCTGCACGTCGACGCCGCCCAGTCGGTGGGCCGGCTGCCGGTGCCGGAGGGCTGGTCGATCCTGTCGGCCAGCGCGCACAAGTGGGGCGGTCCGGCCGGGGTCGGGCTGTTGGTGGTCCGCAAGGGCACCCGCTGGGAGTCGCCGTATCCGGCGGACGAGCGGGAGGCGGGCCGTACACCCGGGGTCGGAAACCTGCCGGCGATCGTGGCGGCGGCCGCCGCGCTGCGGGCGGTGCACGCGGAGGCTGCCGCCGAGGCCGCCCGGCTCGGTCCGCTGGTCGACCGGATCCGCGCCACCGTGGCGGCGACGGTGCCCGACGTGGAGGTGCTCGGCGACCCGGTGGACCGGCTGCCGCACCTGGTCACCTTCTCCTGCCTCTACCTGGACGGCGAGGCGCTGCTGCACGCCCTGGACCGGCGCGGCTTCGCCGTCTCGTCCGGCTCGTCCTGCACCTCGTCCACGCTGCGCCCGTCGCACGTGTTGGAGGCGATGGGGGTGCTGTCGCACGGCAACATCCGGATCTCGCTGCACCGGGAGAGCACCGCGGCGGAGGTCGACCGGTTCCTCGCCGAACTGCCGGACATCGTGGCCGGGCTGCGCGCCGAGGCCGGCGTGGTCGGGCTGTGAGGTCCACGACGGCAGGCGGGCTGGGACCCGCGACGGCAGGCCGGCTGGCCGGACACCGGCCGGCGTCGGACAATCGCCAGAGAGCAGATCGGAAAGGGTCGTACCCGAGTGTCGGGAGGTCATCGGTGAACGGGCCGGACGAGGTCGTCGACTGTCTCGGGCAACGCTGCCCGCTGCCGGTCATCGCGGCGGCCCGGCGGCTGCCCCAGCTGCGGGTCGGTGGCGTGCTCCGGGTCCTCGCCGACGACCCGGCCGCGGCGATCGACATTCCGGCCTGGTGCCGGATGCGGGGACAGGAACTCGTCGACACCCCGACCGTCGACGGCTCCCCCGCGTACGACATCCGCCGCGCCCACTGACCCCCGGCCCGCGCGGGTGGGGTGATCGCCCGCGCCGGTCTCCCCGGCAGGGGCTCAGCCCAGGTGCTGACGGACCTCCTCGGCGGCCTGGTCGCCGTACGACTCCGCGAGGCGCTTGACGAAGAGGTCGGCGCGGACCTCGTACTCCTGGGTGCCGACGGTCTCCAGCACCAGCGTGGCGAGGAGCGCGCCGATCTGGGCGGACCGCTCCAGCCCCAGGCCCCAGGAGAGACCGGCGAAGAAGCCGGCCCGGAAGCCGTCGCCCACCCCGGTCGGGTCGGCGACGTGCAACTCGCGGGCGATCGGCACGTGGATCCGCTCGATGTCCCGGCCGACGATCTCCACGCCGTCCTTGCCCAGCGTGGTGACCCGGATCCTCACCCGGTCCAGCAACTGGTCGTCGGTGAGCCCGGCCTTGCTCTGCAGCAGCGACTTCTCGTAGTCGTTGGTGAGCAGGTAGTCGGCGCCGTCGATCAGGCCGAGGACGTCGGAGCCGTCCATCCGGGCGAGCTGCTGCGACGGGTCGGCGGCGAACGCGAACCCCCGCTGGCGGCACTCCTCGGAGTGCCGCAGCATCGCGGCCGGGTCGTTCGCGCTGACCAGCACCAGGTCCAGCCCGCCGACCCGTTCGGCGACCGGGGCCAGCTCGATGTTGCGGGCCTCGCTCATCGCCCCGGCGTAGAAGGAGGCGATCTGGCACATCTCGGTGTCGGTGGTGCAGACGAACCGGGCCGTGTGGGCGACCTCGCTGACGTGCACGGAGGTGCAGTCGACCCCGTGCCGCTCCAGCCAGGACCGGTAGTCGTCGAAGTCGGCACCGACCGCGCCGAGCAGCACCGGCCGCAGACCGAGCTGCGCCATCCCGAAGGCGATGTTGGCGGCCACCCCGCCGCGCCGGAGCACCAGCTCGTCGACGAGGAAGGAGAGCGAGACCTTGTGCAGCTGCTCGGCGATGAACTGATCGGCGAACCGGCCCGGGAAGTTCATCAGGTGGTCGGTGGCGATCGAACCGGTGACGGCGATCTTCATGTCGGGCCCTCGGAGTGGGAGACGGAACTGCGGCCGGGTCAGCCTACCGGTCCGTCGGGTGCCACGCCCCGAATCGATCGGGTACCGGCCAGGAACGCCGAACGGGCCGCTCCCGCGCGACGGCGTGACGGACTCTCCGGGTAAACGTCACACCGCCCGCCGGGGCGACCCGCTCAGGCAACCAGTATGCAACTGTAAATCTGGGTACACCGGCTAAACCGGGACAAAGCACCAATCAGTGGAACGAATCGCCACAAGCGCACGAGTTCTGCGCATTGGGGTTGTCGATGGTGAAGCCCTGGGCGTCGATCCGGTCGGCGAAGTCGATGGTGGCGCCGGTCAGGTACGGGGCGCTCATCCGGTCGACGACCACCTCGACCCCGCCGAAGTCGCTGACCACGTCACCGTCCAGCGAACGCTCGTCGAAGAAGAGCTGGTACCGCAGGCCCGAGCAGCCACCCGGCTGCACCGCGACCCGCAGCCGCAGGTCGTCGCGGCCCTCCTGCTCGATCAGGGCCTTCACCTTCTCCGCCGCGACGTCGGTCAGGACGACGGTGCTCGGAGCGGTTGCCGCGGTCGTCTCGGTCTGCGCTGGCGTTGTCACGATGAAAGTCTCCCCTGCGCCGGTGCGATGGTTGTCCGTACTGGCCAACGCTAGCCGGCTGGCCGATGATTCCCAATGCGGGTACGGGATCGATTCTAGGCCGATGCGACGCAGGTCACCCCGGCTCGGCGGAACCGGCCCCGGTGTGCCGGATCGTCCCGGCCGCCCGTCGGCGGGGCCGAACGCGCCGCAGCGTCACCGGCTCCACTGCCCGGCCAGCCGCCCCGCCAGCGCCCGCAGCCCCTCCGCCGGCCGGCTCATCGCCCGCTCGACCCCGCCGTGTGGTTCCCCGCCGAAGTGGTCCACCAGGCTGTGCGTCTCGGTCACCCCGGCCGCCGCCGACTCCCGCCGTCCGGCGCTGACCCGGCCGGCCAGCACCACGCAGGGCACCCCGCGGTCCCGGGCCGCCCCGGCCACCCCGGCGACCACCTTGCCGCGCAGCGACTGGTGGTCGAAGGAGCCCTCCCCGGTGATCACCAGATCGGCCCCGTCGTACGCGGCGTCCAGCCCGGTCAGCCGGGTGACCAGCTCGATGCCGGACTCGCAGCTGCCGCCCAGTGCGAGCAACGCCGCACCGAGCCCGCCGGCCGCGCCGGCACCGGGCAGCCCGGCCAGCCCGGGCGGGCAGCCGGGCAGGTCCCGCTCCAGCACCTCGGCGAAGCGCCGCAGCGCGTCGTCGAGCAGGAGTACGTCCTCGCGCGTCGCGCCCTTCTGCGGCCCGAAGACGTTCGACGCCCCGGTCAGCCCGGTCAGCGGGTTGTCGACGTCGGTCGCCCCGACCAGTTCCATCCCGCGTGTCTGGGGCCGGCCGGCCAGCCCGGCGACGGCGAGCAACGCGGCCCCGCCGTACGGGAGGGCCTGTCCGGAGTCGTCCACCGGTACGGCGTTCAGCGCGGCCAGCAGCCCCGCGCCCGCGTCGTTCACGGCCGAGCCGCCCAGTCCCACGACGGCACGCCGGGCTCCCGCCTCGGCGGCGGTGGCGAGCAGCGCGCCGAGCCCGTACGAGGTGGTCCGCCTCGGGTCGCGCTCGTCCGTGGCGAGCAGGTGCAGTCCGCACGCCTGGGCGCTCTCCAGGTACGCGGTACCGCCGTCGGCGGTGAGCAGGATCTCACCGTCGACCGGCCGGCCCAGCGGGTCGACGGTGCGGACCGGTACCCGGCGTCCGGGCAGGGCGACGGCAAGCACCTCGACGAAGCCCGGCCCGCCGTCGGAGAGCGGCCGCAGCACCAGGTCGTCGCCGGGGGCTACCTCAAGCCAGCCCTCCCGGATCGCCTCGGCCACCTCGGACGCGGAGAGGGTGCCGGCGAACTTGTCCGGACAGATCAGGATCCGCATGGATCACGAGTGTGGCAGGCCACATCGGGACGGCCGGAAAGCGGCCCCGGCTGTGGAAGCATGGAGAACGTGACTTCGACGTGGGTAGAGCCGTCCAGCACCGCAACCGCCCTGCTGCTGCTCGGCCGGGGCGCCGACCCGGCCAGCGAGCGCGGCGTCGACTGTCCCGGCGAGCTGCCGCCGCCCAGCGACCCCGACCTGGTCGCCCGGGCCGGTGCGGCGAAGGCGGCGCTCGGCGAGCGGGTCTTCGTGCTCGGTCACCACTACCAGCGGGACGAGGTCATCCAGTTCGCCGACGTCACCGGCGACTCGTTCAAGCTCGCCCGCGAGGCGGCGGCCCGGCCGGACGCGGAGTACATCGTCTTCTGCGGCGTGCACTTCATGGCCGAGAGCGCCGACATCCTCACCGCCGACGCCCAGCGGGTGGTACTGCCCGACCTGGCCGCCGGCTGCTCGATGGCGGACATGGCGGCGCTGTCGCAGGTCGAGGCGGCCTGGGAGGCGCTGGCGGAGGTGGGCGTCGCCGACTCGACGGTGCCGGTGACGTACATGAACTCGTCGGCCGACATCAAGGGCTTCGTCGGGCGCAACGGCGGGGTGGTCTGCACCTCGTCGAACGCGGAGCGGGCGCTGCGCTGGGCATTCGAGCGCGGGCAGCGGGTGCTCTTCCTCCCCGACCAGCACCTGGGCCGCAACACGGCGGTGCTGAAGATGGGGCTGGACGCCGACGACTGCGTGCTCTACGACCCACACAAGCCGGGTGGCGGACTCACCGCGAAGCAGCTCCGGGAAGCCCGGATGATCCTGTGGCGGGGGCACTGCTCGGTGCACGGCCGGTTCACCCGGAGCAGCGTGGACGAGGTCCGGATGCGGGTGCCCGGGGTCAACGTACTGGTCCACCCCGAGTGCCGGTACGACGTGGTGACCGCGGCCGACCACGTCGGCTCGACGGAGTACATCATCAACACCATCGAGGCGGCGCCGCCCGGTTCGGCCTGGGCGGTCGGCACCGAACTGAACCTGGTCCGCCGGCTGGCCAACGCCCACCCCGACAAGCAGGTCATTTTCTTGGACCGGACCGTCTGCTACTGCTCGACCATGAACCGGATCGACCTGCCGCACCTGGTCTGGTCGCTGGAGGAACTGGTCGCTGGCCGGGTGCCGAACCAGATCACCGTGGACCCGGCCACCGCACATCACGCCCGGGTGGCGCTGGACCAGATGCTGGCCCTGCCGTAGACCCCGGATGCCGGCCCTGCGCAGCGAACCCGAGTAGCTACCGAGGGTAATCGCCGAGGTACGGATTCCTGCCGCTGTCCCCGTTTCGCGCCATCCGTCGCGCTGTGACCGCTCTTTTTTCGTGACCGAGCGCTATGCTGCCCGGGGCCGTGACAGAGTCCGGGCCGGCGGACGCGACGCTACGTGCCGTGCCGGCCGGGCCACGGGGCGACGGCTGTGTGGACCGGATGGTTCACCCTCGCGGACAGCATCGACGTAGAGCAGCATCGACCCGCTGGAGGTTGCGTTGACCGACGACGTCCTCGTCGTACACGGAGGTACGCCCCTTTCCGGGCAGATCCGAGTGCGCGGCGCGAAGAATCTCGTCTCCAAGGCGATGGTCGCCGCCCTGCTCGGCGACGAGCCCAGCCGGCTCTTCGACGTGCCACGGATCCGCGACGTCGAGGTCGTCCGAGGGCTGCTCGGACTGCACGGCGTGAAGGTGACCGACGGCGCCGAGGCCGGCGAACTGGTCTTCGACCCGGCCAACGTCGAGGGCGCCAGCACGGACGAAATCAACGTGCACGCCGGGTCCAGCCGGATCCCGATCCTGTTCTGCGGCCCGCTGCTGCACCGGCTTGGCCACGCGTTCATCCCCGACCTCGGCGGCTGCCACATCGGCCCCCGGCCGATCGACTTCCACATCCAGGCGCTGCGGCAGTTCGGCGCGGTGGTGGACAAGACGCCCGAGGGGATGCACCTGACCGCGCCCAACGGCCTGCACGGCACCAAGTTCGAGCTGCCGTACCCGAGCGTGGGCGCCACCGAGCAGGTGCTGCTGACCGCGGTGCTCGCCGAGGGTGTCACCGAGCTGCGCAACGCGGCCGTCGAGCCGGAGATCATCGACCTGATCTGCGTACTCCAGAAGATGGGCGCGATCATCAAGGTGCACACCGACCGGGTGATCGAGGTGCAGGGCGTGGCCCGGCTGGGCGGCTACACCCACCGGCCGATCCCGGACCGGATCGAGGCGGCGAGCTGGGCCGCCGCCGCGCTGGCCACGGGTGGCCGGGTCGAGGTGCTCGGCGCAGAGCAGGCCGACATGATGACGTTCCTCAACGTGTTCCGCTCGGTCGGCGGGGCGTACGAGGTCACCGACACCCGGCCGCCCCGGCAGGGCAGCCCGGGCCAGGAGGGCGGGATCCGGTTCTGGCACCCCGGCGGCGAGCTGCGGGCGGTGGCGCTGGAGACCGACGTGCACCCCGGGTTCATGACCGACTGGCAGCAGCCGCTGGTGGTGGCGCTCACCCAGGCCCGTGGCCTGTCGATCGTGCACGAGACCGTGTACGAGCAGCGACTCGGCTACACCGAGGCGCTGAACAAGATGGGTGCGACCATCCAGGTCTACCGGGACTGCCTCGGCGGTACGCCCTGCCGATTCGGCCGCCGCAACTTCAAGCACTCGGCCGTGATCGCCGGGCCGTCGAAGCTGCACGCCGCCGACCTGGTGATCCCGGACCTGCGGGCCGGGTTCAGCCACCTGATCGCCGCGCTGGCCGCCGAGGGCACCTCCCGGGTCTACGGGGTGGATCTGATCAACCGGGGTTACGAGGACTTCGAGGCCAAGCTCGCCGATCTCGGCGCGCACGTCGAGCGCCCGTAGATAAGAGCGCGCCGGAGGTGAGAGCGCGCCGGAGGTGAGAGCCCGCCGGAGGTAAGAGCCCGCCGTAGGTCGAGCGCCCGTGGGACAGGGGACGGGTAGGAGTAGGACGAGAGCGGACCGGGCCGGGTGAGACCTGCTCACCCGGCTCCGGGGCGGCGGCGGAGGGCTGCCGGCGTACCGCGACGTGCGGCTCCGTCCGGCGGTTGGCTACCCTTGCCGCGTGCCGTCGCTGTTTCGCCGCAAGTCCACGGACCTCGTCAAGGAGAGCACCGCTCAGGTGACCCCCGAGGAGGAGTCCGCGCCCGCCCGTCCCCGCAGTTACACCCCGAGCAAGAAGGAACTGGGCAGGGAGACCCCGAAGCGCCCGAGCGTCGGCCGGCGGGTCGCCGGTGACACGAAGCCACTCACCAAGCAGGAGGCCCGGGAACGGCGCCGGCAGACGCGCGCCGAGGCGGCAGCGGAGTTCCGCCGGGAGGGCGGCCCTCGGGACCGGGCTCCGGAGCGTGGGCTCGCCCGGGACGTGGTGGACTCCCGGCGTACGGTCGGGACCTGGTTCTTCGGCGGCGCCCTGGTGGTGCTGATCGGTTCGGCGAACACCATGCCACCGGTGGTGCGGTTTGCCTCCAACCTGCTCTGGGGCCTGCTGGCGATCGCCCTGGTGATCGACTCGGTGCTGATCTCGCGGAAGATCAAGAAGTTGGTCCGGCAGCGGTTCCCAAAGACCGACCAGCGGATGGGCTCGCTCTACCTCTACGCGATCATGCGCTCGATCACGTTCCGCCGGATGCGCGCTCCGGTCCCCCGGGTCAACCGCGGCGACTCGATCTGATCCACGCCGCGCAGCGGGTGGGGCCGGCCGTTCCCGCCGCACCACGTGCGCGGGTCGCCGTCGCCGGGCCGGCGGCGACGGCGGACAGGACCGGGCAACAGCAGAAGCCGAAGACGGTGTCGGCGAAGGCGTCGGCAAATTGCCGATAGGTAGGCTACCGACGAAACCTTGGTCCGGTTATGGTGGCAGATGTCCGGAACCGTGGGATGATGTTTCGGCTGATGGTTGGTGCCACAGTGGCGGTGACCAAGCCCACGCCGTTACCCTCCTTCCGCGACCACGCTGCACCTAGCCGGGTGGCTTTACCCGGAACGCCCGGCTGCCCAGCGAGATTTTCGACGAGGTGACACCCCGTGAGTGAGCGACGTGAGCCGGCTTTCCCGGCCGCGTCGCGCGCGGTTCGGCGCACCGGTCGTGCCATCGGGCACCGGACCGGCCGATACGGCGACGTACGGCCCGGAGCGCCGGTATGAGCGGTCGATACTCCGGGCGCTGGGGCGAGGCCGCCGAACCGTCCTGGGTGGTCGAGCCGACCGCGGAGTGGGCGCCGCAGTTCCCGGGCCAGCGCTATCCCGGAGACATCGGTCATCAGCGCCGCCGCCGGCCGGCCGGTCGGGCAGCGGTACCGACCGGTCGGGCCAAGGTGCCACCGCCGGGCAGCCGCCCCGGTGAGGTGGAGTCCTTCGGTCGCCCCGAGCCGGTCGCCAACGGCCGCCCGGACAGCCTGCCGAACGGGCGCCCGGACGCACCGCCGAACGGCCAGCCCGACGCACCGCCGAACGGGCGCCCGGACGCACCGCCGTACGGGCGTCCCGAGGCGCTGCCGAGCGGGCGGCCCGGGCAGCCGACCGGTGCGCGCCCGGCGGCCCGGGCCGACGGGTCGCCGCGCGAGACCCGTACCGGGCGGCTCGACCGCTGGGACACCCGTTCCGCCGGCCGGAACCCGCCGCCCGACTCGCGCGACGACGGGCCGGACTCCTGGGACCAGCCGTCGAACGGACGCGGCCGGCCACCGGCCGAGTACCGCACCGGGGGCACGGTGCCGGTCGGCCGGGACGACCGGCGGTCGCCCGGCGGTAGCGAGCCCGGACCACGCGGAGGTCGCGGCGATGGCGGCTTCGCCGGCGGTCGGGCAGCGTCGGCGCACGATCCGCACCGCTCCGGCGACGACCGGCCGGGCCGCTCCGCCGCCCCGCCCGAGCGCCGCGGACGGTGGCTGACCGGGCCGGCGTCCGAGGAGACGCAGCCGCTGCCGGACCGGCGTCCGATGCCCTCGGACGGCCGGCCTGGACCGCGCGACGGTCGGGGTCGGGTCGGCCCGGGTGGCCGTCCGGCCATGCCGGCGGCCTTCGACGGCTCTCCCGGTCCCGACCGGGGCGCTCCCGGACCGGACCGGGCCGACGGTCGGGCGGCCCGAGCCGGTGGCCCACCGCCTCCCGGGAGCCACGAGATGCCTCCGGGACGTACGCCGCCCCGGATCCGCCCCGAACGCCCCGGGGCCGAGCCGCCGGCGCGGCGGCCCGCCGCGGGACCGCCCGGTGCGCCGAGCTGGCCGGCCCAGCGTGGCTCGGGCCAGGAACCGCGCGAGGGCCGACGCTTCCCCGACCTCGGTTCGGGCCGTCCGCCCGCTCGCGATCCGCGCGGTACCGATCCGGCCGCCCGTCCGGGCCCGATCCCCCGGGGCGACCGGGTCGGCCCGACTCCACCCGGCGTCGACCGCACCGCAGCCGAACTGGCACCGGGATACGGGCGACCGGACCGGACGCCGATCCCGGGTGCCAATCGGGTCCCGCCCAGGACCGGCGAACCCGCCCGCGCCGCCGAGCAGCCCCGCCCGGTCGAGCCCGCGCGCCGGCTCGACCCGGCACACCAGGTCGAGCCGGTACGCCGGGTCGAGCAGTCCCGGTCGATCGAGCCCCGGCCGATCGAGCCCGGCCGTCCGGTCGAGCCACCGCGCCCGGTCGAGCCGCCCCGCCCGGCAGAGCCGCCCCGCCCGGCAGAGCCGCCCCGCCCGGCAGAGCCACCCCGGCAGGTGCAACCGCCCCGTACCCGGCAGGTCGAGCCGCCCCGCACCGTCGACCCCGGGCCGTGGCTCACGCCGCCCCCGGCCGAGCCGGCCAGCCCAACCGAGCCGGCGGCCCCGACGGAGCCAGCACGCGAGCCGGTGACGGGTTGGCTGACCCCGGCCACCCCGGCGGAACCGGCTTCCCGGCCGCCCCGACAGCCCTCCGCCGACGAGACAGGCCAGCGCCCTCCGGTCGTGCCACCCCCGACCACCGGCCTACGGCTGGAGTTCCTGCCCGCACCGGTGCCCACCGGCACCCCGTCCCCGGCCACGCCCGCCGAGTCGACGCCGCCCGCCAGCCCGGTCCCGAATCCGGCGGCCGGAGCGGAGACCGGCGCGTCGGTCGAACCAGCCGCCGCCACTCCGGCGGCGGGTCCCGTCATCGAACCCGCCTCGCCCGTCCCCTCGTCCGGTCCTCCGATCGAACCGGCCGACGCCGGGCCAGCGCCGGAGTCCGGACGGGCCACCGACCCGAGTGAGACTTCCGTACCCTCCATGCCAAAGACCGGACCTGTCGCGGACCGCGCCCCAGTCGGGCCGCTCACCGATGCCGCCCCGGCGGCACCCTCCCCCACCGAGCCGGGCACGGACGTGCCCCCGGTCGCCGACGAAGGTGCCGGCGCGGCGGGCCAGCCGCGCGAAGGCGCACCGGAGCTGACGGTCGACGCCGGGCCACCGGCGGACGCCCCGGCCGCGGGCGACACACCGGCGCCGGCCACCCGGACGGACACACCGGTCCCGTCCACCGCGGTGGACGGTCCGGCAGCGACCACGGCACCGGCAACCGCACCCGCCGGCGGCCCGTCGCAGCCGGCGGCCAGTTCCGGCCCGCCGGCCGCCGTGCCGACATCCGAGTCCTCGCCGGCCGCCCCGGCCTCCGGAGTACCCGTCTCCGGACCGCCGGCCGGGGCCCCGACCTCCGGACCGCCGGCCCCGACCTCCGAACCGCCGCTGGCCACCTCGCCACCGGGCTCGCCGGTCGTCGAGGCCAGTCCGGACACGGTGCTGCCGACCGGGCCGGCCGCCGGAGCCGCGACCGCACTGAGCGCGCCCACCATGCTCACCCCGATCGTCCGACCGGGTGAGAAGCGGGGACCGGCCGAGCCGGAGCCCGCCGACGTCACGCCGGAGCCCGCGGCCACCGACCCGGAACAGGTGCTGGCGTCGTACGAGTGGCGGTTCCACCACGAAACCCTGCGGGAGCTGGTCGAGGACCCCGAGTCGCTACGGGCGATCCGGGATCGGCTGACGGAGAAGCTCGAACCGGCGACGGACAACGCCACCCGGGCGCGGCTGCTGAGCCTGCGGGCGGTGGTCTCCCGCATCCTCGGCGAGTTGGGCAAGGCGCTCTCCGACGGCAAGCTGGCGCTGGCGCACGCGGAGGCGACCGGTCAACTGCGGCGGATCGCGATCGCGCAGGCCCGGCTGGCACACGTACTCCAGTGGCGGGGTGACTTCGCCGAGGCGGACCGGCTCTTCGAGGAGGCGAACTCCTCCGAGTTGCCGGACCGGCTGCGGGCGACCATGCACGAGCACGCCGGACGGTCCTGTTACGACCAGGGCCGGTACATGGAAGCCTGCAACCACTTCGAGAAGGCGCTGGAGCTGCGCAAGGTCGAGGATCCGGATCTGATCGCCCGGACCGAACTCGCGCTCGACGCGGTCTTCAACAAGGTCGCGCAGAACGGCTGGGGTCCGTACCCGCGCGACCGGGACGAGATCCTCCAGGTGCACCGGCCACCGGTGCCGAAGTTCAGCGAGAAGGTGCAGCGCTGGGGGTACGCCGACCCCGACGGCCAACTGGCGATCGCGCCGAGCTACGCCGACGTGCAACCGTTCCGGGACGGGGTGGCCTGGGTACGCCGACCCGAGACCCGTACCTGGGAGCTGATCGACGAGACCGGCGAGCTGCTGATCGACGCGTCGACCGGGTACCTCGGAGTCGGCTCCTTCTCCGACGGGCTGGCCTGGGTCTCCCCGGACGGTACCGGCGGTTGGATCGCGATCGACAAGTCCAACAAGGTGGTCATCCCGGCCGGCTTCGAGGACGTACGCCCGTTCCGGCGCGGTGTCGCCGCCGTCCGGCGGGGCGGCTGGGGTGCGATCGACCGGGCCGGCAAGGTGGTACTGCCGACCCGCTACACCGGCTTCACCACCGCGCTCACCGACGGCCGGTACGTCGACGGGTTCACCGACGAGGGGCTGGCGATCGTCGACGCGGGCGGGCGCAAGGGCGTGGTGGACCGGACCGGGCAGGTGCTGGTCGCCCCGGCCCACCCGGCGCTGGTGATCCACCCGGTCGCGTTCCTGATCGGCAACGGCACCGGGCAGTGGGGCGCGCTCGACCGCCGGGGCGAGCCGTTGATCGACGCGGTGCACCCGAGCCGGAACGACGTGATGGAGGAGATCGACCGGCTGCTCGCCGACACCAAGCCCGTGCTGTGATCCGACGTGACGGCAGCCGTGCCTGCGGTGTGCAGGGCCGGCCCCGAGCGATGGTCCGGTGCCGGGCCGGGGGTGACCTGGTTCCCCAGCCGTCGCCCAATCTGATCGAATCGGGGCACGGGGGCTAGGGTCGCAGGTATGGAATTCCGACACCTTGGCCGCTCGGGCCTGCTGGTCAGTGAGATCTCGTACGGAAACTGGATCACCCACGGCTCCCAGATCGAGGAGGAGGCCGCGCTCTCGTGCGTGCGCGCGGCTCTGGACGTCGGCATCACCACCTTCGACACCGCCGACGTGTACGCCGGCACGAAGGCCGAGGCGGTACTGGGCCGGGCCCTGAAGGGCGAGCGCCGGGAGGGTCTGGAGATCCTCACCAAGGTCTTCTGGCCGACCGGCCCGGGCCGGAACGACCGGGGCCTGTCCCGCAAGCACATCATGGAGTCGATCAACGGCTCGCTGCACCGGCTGCAGACCGACTACGTCGACGTCTACCAGGCGCACCGGTACGACTACGCCACGCCGCTGGAGGAGACGATGGAGGCGTTCGCCGACGTCGTGCACTCCGGCAAGGCGCACTACATCGGCGTCTCCGAGTGGAAGGCGTCCGAGATCCGCGCGGCGCACGCGCTGGCCCGCGAGCTGAAGATCCAGCTCGTCTCGAACCAGCCGCAGTACTCGATGCTGTGGCGGGTCATCGAGGCCGAGGTCGTGCCGACCAGTGAGGAACTCGGGGTCGGGCAGATCGTCTTCTCGCCGATTGGCCAGGGTGTGCTGACCGGCAAGTACCTGCCCGGTCAGGAGCCGCCGGCCGGCTCCCGGGCGACCGACACCTCCGGCGGGGCGGGCTTCATCGCCCGGTTCATGTCCGACGAGGTGCTGACCCGGGTGCAGCAGCTCAAGCCGCTGGCCGAGCAGGCCGGTCTCAGCATGGCCCAGCTCGCGGTCGCCTGGGTGCTGCAGAACCGGAACGTCTCCTCGGCGATCATCGGCGCATCCCGCCCGGAGCAGGTGCACGACAACGTCAAGGCGGCCGGGGTGAAGCTCGACGCCGAGCTGCTCAAGGCGATCGACGAGATCCTCGACCCGATCACCGAGCGGGACCCGGCGAAGACGCAGAGTCCCGCCAAGCGGCCGTGAGCCTGTCGCTGCCCTGAGCACTCCGGCAGCACCGTCGAAGGCCCCCGTCCGGCACGCGCCGGGCGGGGGCCTGTCGGGTACCGGGCGGGTCAGCCCTGCCAGAAGCGGATCAGGCGCAGACCCTCGGCGTAGAGGTAGTCGGGCAGGCCGATCAGGTCGCCGACCGCGAAGACCCCGTCGAAGAACCAGCCGCCGAGGCGCGGGTTCCATAGCAGGGCGAAGAGCAGGATGAAGCCGAACGGCGCCATCAGGTCGTAGCCGCGCCGCCACTGTGCGTTGAGCCAGGGCTGGATGATGTTGCCGCCGTCCAGGCCGGGCACCGGCAGCAGGTTGAGCACGCTCGCGGTGAGCTGAAGGAAGGCGAGCAGCGCGACGCCGGACCAGAACTCCGGCCGGGCGACGACGTCCACCCCGATCGCGAACGGTACGACCAGCAGCAGCGCGAACAGCACGTTGGTGGCCGGACCGGCCAGGCTGACCAGTGAGTGCCGCAGCCGGCCGGGGATCTGGTGCCGGTCGACCCAGACGGCACCGCCGGGCAGACCGATGCCGCCGAGCAGCACCACCGCGACGGGCAGGATGATCGACAGCAGCGGGTGGCTGTACTTCAGCGGGTTGAGCGTCAGGTAGCCACGGTGCGCCACCGCATGGTCGCCGGCCCGGTACGCCACCACGGCGTGGGCGTACTCGTGCAGGCAGAGTGAGACCAGCCAGCCCGTGATGACGAAGAGGAAGACGTCGAGTCGGAGGTTGCCGAACCCGTTCCACGCCATGGCGCCACTGGTCACGAAGAGCGCGACCAGGGCCAGGAAGATCGGGCTGGGCCGGAATGCCTCCGGAGGCACGCCGAGGACCAGCCGGTCCCGGCCGCGTCGGTCGAAGTTCATGCTGTCACTCGGCCGCGGGCAGCAGGCTCATTCGGTATTCCACCCGGTCGTCCTCCACGAGCAGCACCGAGGCGACACCCCCGGCGGCGAGTTCGCGCCAGGTCTGCCCGATCCACGACTCGGCGTCGGCCTGGCTGCTGAACGCCTCGGCCGGTCCGTTCACCGGATCGCCGTTCGCGCCCTCGTACCGCCAGCTCCACGGCATGTCGCGTCTCCCCTCGCCGATCTTCCGCGCCGACAAACCTCCGCCAGCCTAGTCGGCCGGCCGGTGCGAGCCTGCCAGAGCGGTCCGCAGCGATTTCCGCACCCCGTACCTCATCGCGGGATGCCCAGCCGAGCGCTCTAAGGTACGGACATGTCCGTTGACGGGTGGAGCAGGCTTCTGGTGCTGGGCGGGATCCGCTCCGGCAAGTCCGAGTTCGCCGAGTCGCTGCTGAAGGACGTACCGGTTGTCCGTTATGTCGCGACAGCCGCGACCGACCCGGACGACCCGGACTGGACGGCGCGGATCGACGCCCATCGGCTCCGCCGGCCGGCGGGCTGGACGACCGAGGAGGCCAACGCCGACCCGTCCCGGCTCGCCGAACTGATCGCCGACGCCGGCCCCGGCGACACGCTGCTCGTCGACGACCTCGGCGGCTGGGTGACCGTGCTGCTCGATCCGGCGCACCAGCCCGCCGACGACGTCGCCACCATCGGCGAACTCGGCGCCGCGATCCGGGACTGCCCGGCCAGGCTGGTGCTGGTCAGCCCCGAGGTGGGGCTGTCGACCGTGCCGGTGACCCCGCTCGGGCGGGCCTTCGCCGACGCGCTCGGCACCACCAACCAGGCGGTCGCGGACGCCTGCGACGCGGTGGTGCTGGTAATCGCCGGACAGCCGGCCTGGCTGAAGGCCGGGGCGGACCGGCCGGCGCCGACGCCGGGCGGTGCCGGCCTGCCGGGCGTACCGACGCAGGCCGACCGGGCCACCGCCGACCGGACCACCGCCGACCGGACCGCTGCCGACCGGGCCGCTGCCGCCCCCTCGGCCTGGACCGAGGTGATGGGCGAGGTGCCGCAGGTCCTCCGCCCGACCGTGCTGCCGGCGGCGGCGGCCGATCCCGTGCCGTCGCCGGGTACCGCGACCACGCCGGGGTGGACCGCGCCGACCATGACACTGCCGGTGGTCGCCACCGGCCTGGTCATCCAGGCCGGGATGGACCTGCCGATGCCGGACGAGTACGCCGGCCCGGCCGCCGTCGACCGGCTCGGCACGCTCGATCTGCCCGGCAGCGGCCTCGGCCGCCTGGACCGGGTGGTCTCGTTCGCCGCCGCCACGCAGGGTACGCCGACGCCGCAGCCGTGGCGCTCGGTCCGGGTACTGCTGCTGCACGGCGACCACTCCGGCGGAGCCGCCGCCGGCACGGTTCCGGGCGAGTCCGCCCGCCGCGCCGAGCAGGCCAGGCGGGGCGCGGGGCCGATCGCCCGGCTCGCCGCCGAGGCCGACGCCACCCTCCAGGTGGTCGAGGCGCCGCTGTCCCGGCCCATCGAGGAGGGCCCGGCGCTGACCGCCGACGAGGTCGAGGCGGCCCTGCGCTACGGCTGGCGGCTCGCGGAGGAGGCGGTGGAGGCGGGCGTGGACCTGCTGGTCCTTGCCGCCTGCGGTGCCGGTACCGGGGCCGCCGCCGCAGCCGTGCTGGCCGCCACGACCGGTGCCGAACCCGCGGCGGTACTCGGCCGGGTGGTGACGCCCGGCGGGCAGGTGGACGACGAGGCGTGGATGCGTCGCTGCGCGGCGGTACGGGACGCGATGCACCGCACCCGACGCAGCCCCCGGGACGCCAAGGACGTACTCGCCGAACTCGGTGGCGGCGACCTGGCGATCGCCGCCGGCGTGCTGCTCGGCGCGACGGCCAGACGTACCCCGGTGCTGCTGGACGGGCCGGTCGGGGTGGCGGCCGGCCTGGTCAGCCGGGACCTCGCCGGTCAGGCCCGGCACTGGTGCCTGCTGCCGGACCACGGCGGCCAGCCGGCCGTCGAGTTCGGCGCCGACGTGCTCGACCTGAGGCCGCTGCTGGACCTGCGGCTCGGCCTCGGCGAAGGCGCCGCGGCACTGGCCGCGCTGCCGCTGCTGCGCGCCGCGCTGACCCTCGCCGGCGCCCTGCCGGTGCATCCGAGCCTGGCGACGGAGCCGGCCGACCCGGCGACCGAACACCCGGAACCGGCCACCGAAGGCCCGGAACCTCCTACCGAAGGCTCGGAACCGGCCACCGAGAGCCCCGGACGGAACGACGGCGCCCCGGATGACGACTGGGAGTTCATCGAGCCGTCACCGACCGGTCCCGGCCCCACCGCCGTGCCCGAGGACGGGCGTCGGGACGGCGCCATCGTGCCACCGGGTGTCTGAGGGCCGGCTCGCCGACGGCGGCCGGCTTGCACTGACCACGTTCACCGTCGCGCCGCTGCGGGCCGGTCGGGTCGACCGGACCACCGCCGGTACGGCGATGATCCTGGCCCCGGTGGTCGGCGCGCTGCTCGGGGTACTCCTCGCCGGAGTGCTCGGCGGGCTGGGCGCGCTCGCCCCGCCGCTGGTCGCCGGCGTGGTGACCGTGGCGGTTGCGGCGCTGCTGACCCGGGGACTGCACCTGGACGGGCTGGCCGACACCGTGGACGCGCTCGGCTCGTACCGCTCCGGGGAGGCGGCGCTGCGGATCATGCGGCAGCCGGACGTCGGCCCGTTCGGGGTGACCGCGCTGCTCCTCGTACTCCTGCTCCAGGCCGCCTCCTTCGCGGCGCTGGCCACCCGGCCGTGGAGCGCGCTGCTCGCGGCGCTGGCCGCCGGAGCCGCGACCGGCCGGCTGGCGGTGACCTGGGCCTGCCGGCGCGGCGTCCCGGCGGCCCGCCCGGAGGGGCTCGGCGCGCTGGTCGCCGGCACCGTCGGCCCGGCGGCACTGGTCGGGCTCTCGGCCGGGGTGGCGCTGCTCGCCGTGCCTGCGGTGCCGGATCGCCCCTGGCAGGGTCCGCTCGCCGTCGCCGTGGCGCTGGCCGGCACACTGCTGCTGGTCCGGCACGTGGTACGCCGGCTCGGCGGCATCACCGGCGACGTGCTCGGCGCGGCCGTCGAACTCGCCAGCACAATGTGCTACCTGGGTGTCGTGCTGACCGGCTGACCGGGGCTGGCGTTCGCGGGTAGCGTTCGCGAAAAGGACACCAGCACGAGTACCAGGCCAACAGGCGGTCGAGCGGGGGAACGTAATGCTCATCACGGACGATTTCCTGCCCGTGCCGGTCCCGGAGTCGCTGACAGCGACCTACCTGGTGCCCACCACCGGCCAGGTCGACCCCGCCCCGACCGAGGCGGTGGCGGCGCTCGGCGGGCGGCTCCCCACGCCCGTGCACGACCTCGCCCGGCAGATGCTGGACAGCCCGCTGATGACGGTCGACACCCGGCCGATCGCCGAGTTTCCGCACCTGCCGCCGGACCTGCTCACCGCGTTCGGTGCCACCGACACCCAGTTGGCCCGGCTGGACGCCGCCACCGACCTGGTGGTGGTGCAGGCCAGCTACCGGCCCGGCTGGCCGCCCGCGCACGAGTGGGCGGCCCGTACGGTCGCCTGCGCCGTCGCCGAGTCTCTCGGCGCCGACGTGGTGGACGTCTTCGCGTTGCAGTTCCTGGACCCGGCCACCGCGCTGCGCTCGCTGCCGGATGCCGAGGGCAGGGTACGCCTGATCGACTGGGTCCTGGTGCCCTACTCGTCGGACGACGACGGCCTCTGGTTCACCACCAAGGGACTGCGCCGGTTCGGGCTGCTGGAGTTGCAGGCCCAGGGGGTGCCGACGCACCTGACCCGGGCCTGGGGCGCGGTGATGACCGGGGTGGCCCGGCGGCTGCTCCGGGCCTGGACCGACGGGCTCTCCGACAGCGAGGTGCCGGCCTTCGTCCAGTTGCCGGTGGTCACCTCGGTCAGCGGGCACGACATCGCGGTGGCGTACGGCAACCCGCAGCAACACGACACCACCGGCCCGGCTGCGCTGCGGCTGGAACTCGACCCGGCCACCGACCCGGACGCCGACTCGTTCCTGACCCTGCTACCGCCGTCCGGCCATCCCGGTCCGACCGGACGGTACTTCGCCGCGGTCTGCGCCGCGCTGTTCGGCGCCGCCGCCCAGTCCGACGTCCGGTACGCCCGGCCGGACGACGCGATGGCCCGGGCGATCGCCACCGCCCGGGACGGGCTGCCCGGCATCCGGGAGCGGTTCCTCGCCGGCACCCTGCCCGACGGGGTGCAGTTGCTGGTCAAGTACGGCCTGCCGACCGACGAGGGACCGGAGTTCGTCTGGGCCGGGGTCACCTCGTGGGCGAACCCGGAACGGATCGTCGGGGCCAGCGTCAGCGACGCCGCCGCCGATCCGGCGGTCCGGATCGGTCAGCCCGTCGTGGTGGACGCCGTCGACGTGGTCGACTGGGCCCTGCTGGACGGCAGCGGGGTGATCGAGGGCGGCTGGACGCAGGCGGTACTCGACGCTGGCGACCGCTCGCAGCGCTGACCACGCCCCCATCCGCCGCCCCCTCGATCCCACCCCGCCTGGACTCCCGGTCTCGCCGAACGGCGGCGGCGGGCCGCTACTTCACGGACGGTTGGACGAAGGGGGGACGCATCACCCGCATCGCCGCGCGGCGGCCCCGCACGTCGACCTCGACCTCGTCGTCCTGGCCCAGCCCGGCGGCGCTGTCCAGCAGGGCGAGGGCGATACCGGCCTTCCGGGTCGGCGAGAAGGTGCCGCTGGTGACCGTGCCGACGGGCGTTCCGTCGGCGGAGAGCACCGTCATGCCCGGCCGCGGGATGCCCCGGTCCAGCGCCAGCAGCCCCCACAGGGTGCGCCGCGGCCCGGCCGCCTTCTCCGCGAGCAGCGCGTCCCGTCCCCAGAACGCCGGCTTGTCCCAGCCGACCGCCCAGCCCGCCCGGGCCTGCACCGGGGTGATCTCCGGGGAGAGATCCTGGCCGTGCAGCGGGTAGCCCATCTCGGTCCGCAGGGTGTCCCGGGCGCCGAGCCCGCAGGCGCGGATCCCGTACGGCTCGCCGGCCGCCAACAGCGCGTCCCAGACCGTGGTCGCCGCCTCGGCCGGCACCACCAGCTCGTACCCGTGCTCGCCCGTGTAACCGGTCCGGCAGACCACCAGCGACACCAGGTCGCCGTCCGGGGTGTCCGCCCCGGTGCTGGAGAGGCCGAGTTCGGCGGTGGAGAAGCTCATGTAGTCGTGCCCGGTGGGCAGTCCAAGGCTGCCGAGCAGCTCGGCCGAGCGTGGCCCCTGGACCGCCAGCACGGCGTACGCCTCGTGCTCGTTGGTCACGGTGATCCCGGCCGGCGCGGC
The DNA here is from genome assembly GCF_040120695.1 of Plantactinospora sp. B6F1. Lineage (NCBI taxonomy): Bacteria > Bacillati > Actinomycetota > Actinomycetes > Micromonosporales > Micromonosporaceae > Plantactinospora > Plantactinospora sp. B6F1. The sequence continues at coordinate 91,842 of NZ_JBEEAC010000007.1, forward strand.
GGCGCGGAGCCGGCGTACCACCTCGGCGGTGTTGGCGGCGTTCGGGATCAGGAAGACGTGCTCGGAACCGTGCAGGTAGGCGATGATGTCGTCCACCACCCCGCCGGTCACCTCGTCGCAGCAGAGCGTGTACTGCGCCCGTCCCGGCCCGATCCGGCCGAGGTCGTTGCTGAGGCAGGCGTTGACGAAGTCCGCCGCCCCCGGGCCGGTGACCCGGGCCTTGCCCAGGTGGGAGACGTCGAACACGCCAACCCCGGTACGCACCGCGGTGTGTTCCCGGAGGACTCCGCCGCCGGCGTACTCCAGCGGCATGGACCAGCCGCCGAAGGCGGCGAACTTGGCGCCGAGCGCGGCGTGCCGCTCGTGCAGTGGCGATCGTCGAAGTGCGTCGGCGGAAGGTTCCGGGGTCTCGCCGGTCACCTGCGTCGGGTTGGTCATGGGTCGCAACCTACCTGTCCGTCGAGTCGGCCCTGGGCCGCGACCTACCTGTGCGTCGGATCGGTCCTGGGCCGCGACCTACCTGCGATCCGGCTGATGGTTAGCATCGGCGGGACCCGTCCGGCGGATCGTCGGCGGGACAGTCCATCCGTCCGGCGGGTAGGTTGCGCCGGAGACCACAACGCCCGGCCGCAACCAGGCGGCCGGCCACGCCCGTCCGGAGCCGCACAGTGACATCGCCCAGCACCACCCTCAGCCTGGTCGACACCGACCCTGCCGAACTCGCCGTCGACGCCGTCGTCATCGGGTTGCACAGCCAGACGGTGGACGAACCGGGTCCGACCACGAACTTCGCCGGGACCCTGCTCCTCGCGACCGGCGCGGAGAGCATCGCCGCGGCGTTCGACGGCAGGCTGACCGAGACCCTGGCGCTGCTGGGCGCCACCGGCAGCCCGGGCGAGGTGGTCAAGCTGGCCACCCTGGGCACCGTGACGGCGCCGCTGGTCGCCGCCGTCGGGCTCGGCCCCGAGCCGACCGGCGCGGCCCCCGCACCGGAGACCCTGCGCCGGGCGGCCGCCTCCGCCGTCCGGGCGCTGGCCGGCACCGAGCGGATCGCGCTGACCCTTCCGGTACCCGACGACGAGGACGGCCCGGCCGCGCTACGCGCCGCCGCCGAGGGTGCCCTGCTCGGCGCCTACCGGTTCGCCGGTTACAAGACCCGGCCGCAGCCGACCCGCCGCCCGGCGGTGGCCGCGATCGCGGTGCACGTGCCGGACGCCGGTGACGACCGGGCCCGCGAGGAGGTCAACCGGGCCGGTGTGGTGGCCCGGGCGGTCGCCCGGACCCGGGACTGGGTGAACACGGCACCGAACGAGCTGCGCCCGCCCGCCTTCGCCGACTCGGTGGCCGCCGCCGCCCGGGAGGCGGGACTCGGCGTGGAGGTCCTCGACGAGCGGGCACTGGCCGACGGCGGTTACGGCGGCATCCTGGCCGTCGGGCTCGGCTCGGAGGCGCCGCCCCGGCTGGTGAAACTCTCCTACGACCCGGCAGCCGCCGGTGAGGGTGCGGTGAAGCGGCTGGCGCTGGTGGGCAAGGGCATCACCTTCGACACCGGCGGCGTCTCGATCAAGCCGGCCCAGGGCATGTGGGAGATGAAGTCCGACATGGCCGGCGCGGCGGCGGTCGCCGCCACCATGCTGGCGATCGCCGAGCTGAAACCGGCGGTCGCGGTGACCGGGTACCTGCCGATGGCCGAGAACATGCCGTCGGCGACCGCGTACCGTCCCGGCGACGTGGTCACGATGTTCAACGGTAAGCGGGTCGAGGTGCTGAACACCGACGCCGAGGGCCGGATGGTGCTCGGCGACGCGATGGCCCGGGCCTGTGCGGACGGCTGCGACTACCTGGTCGAGACCTCCACCCTGACCGGTGGTCAGGTGGTGGCGCTCGGCAAGCGGGTGGCCGGGGTGATGGGCAGCGCCGACCTCTGCCAGCGGGTCCAGCGGGCCGGTGACGCCGCCGGCGAGCCGACCTGGCCGATGCCGCTGCCGGACGACGTGCGGAAGGGAATGGACTCCGAGGTCGCGGACATCTCTCAGGTCAACGCGACGATGGACCGGGCCGGCCACATGCTCCAGGGCGGTGTGTTCCTGCGCGAGTTCGTCGCCGACGAGGTGCCGTGGGCGCACATCGACATCGCCGGGCCGAGCTACCACGCGGGCGAGCCGACCGGGTACTGGACCAAGGGCGGCACCGGGGTGCCGGTCCGTACCCTGCTGGAGCTGGTGGACGACATTGCCGCCAACGACTGATCCGCCGGCCGGCCGCCGACCCGCAGACGGGGTCGGCGGTGGCCGGGCGGTCAGCCGGTGGGCCGCCGTTTGCGGCGCTCGTTGAAGTCGCGCATCCGCTGCGGATAGCCGACCAACCGCACGTCGTAGACCGGGATCGCCATCTTGTGGGCGAACCGCCGGGCACCGTCCGGGCCGTCGATGCGGCGCCGGGTCCATTCGCCATCGTGCGCGATCAGCATCACGGTGGTCTCGGTCACGGTCGTCCGGGGCTCGATGAACGCCTCGACCCCGCGCCTCGACCGGACGAACTGCTCAAGATGATCAAGATCCGCACGGTTTGCGGGACGGTCACCCGCCGTGACAACCGCCTTCTTGCGTCGGCGAAACCAGGCCAACCCGACCCTCTCCTCCCCGGCACGCCGCCCCTCGGCGACAGTGGCGACTTCCGGCAAGCGTACGTCCCTACGACGTGTCCTTGGGCACCTCGGTACGCGGCCCGCTTCCACTAGTGACAAGATGACCGAGGTGGGCGCTCCCCGGTCCGACTGACAGTTCCGGAGAAAGTCCATGCCCCCGCCGGGCGGAGAACCCGACCGGGGGGTGGCGGTATGCCCGGTTGACCGGCATCCCCTCGTAGCAGCGACGCGACCTGGGAGTTAACTGTGAGCGAGCCGAACGGCGGAACGTTCGATGTCGTCATCCTCGGAGGTGGCAGCGGCGGGTACGCGGCGGCGCTGCGCGCCGCCCAACTGGACCTCTCGGTCGCGATGATCGAGAAGGCCAAGGTCGGCGGCACCTGCCTGCACAACGGCTGCATTCCGACGAAGGCGCTGCTGCACGCGGCCGAAATCGCCGACCAGACCCGCGAGTCCGAGCAGTTCGGCGTCAAGGCCGAGCTGGTCGGCATCGACATGGCCGGCGTCAACGCCTACAAGGACGGTGTGGTCTCGCGGCTCTACAAGGGCCTCCAGGGGCTGGTCAAGGGTGCCAAGATCACTCTCGTCGAGGGCGAGGGCAGGCTCGTCACGGCCGACACCGTCGAGGTGGACGGGGCCCGCTACACCGGCCGCAACGTCATCCTGGCCACCGGCTCGTACGCCCGGACCCTGCCCGGTCTGGAGATCGACGGCGAGCGGGTGATCACCAGTGACCACGCGCTGACCCTGGACCGGCTGCCGGCCTCGGCGATCGTGCTCGGCGGCGGCGTGATCGGCGTCGAGTTCGCCAGCGTCTGGAAGTCGTTCGGGGTCGACGTCACGATCATCGAGGCGCTGCCCCGGCTGGTGGCGGCCGAGGACGAGGAGTCGTCCAAGGCGCTGGAGCGGGCGTTCCGCAAGCGCGGCATCGGGTTCAAGACCGGCAAGCGCTTCGAGAAGGTGGAGCACACCGAGAAGGGCGTCAAGGTCACCATCTCCGGTGGCGAGACCTTCGAGGCCGAGCTGCTGCTCGTCGCGGTCGGCCGCGGCCCGAACACCGCCAACCTCGGCTACGAGGAGCAGGGCGTCAAGCTCGACCGGGGCTTCGTGCTCACCGACGAGCGGCTGCGCACCGGCGTGCCGAACGTCTACGCCGTCGGCGACATCGTGCCCGGCCTCCAGCTCGCGCACCGCGGCTTCCAGCAGGGCATCTTCGTGGCCGAGGAGATCGCCGGCCGCAACCCCGCCGTGATCGACGAAAACGGCATTCCCCGGGTCACCTACTCCGACCCGGAGCTGGCCTCGGTCGGGCTCACCGAGGCCCGGGCCAAGGAGCAGTACGGCGCCGACAGGGTGAAGACCTACAACTACAACCTCGGTGGCAACGGCAAGAGCCAGATCCTCAAGACCGCCGGCTTCGTCAAGCTGGTCCGGGTCGACGACGGTCCCGTGGTCGGCCTGCACATGGTGGGTGCCCGGGTCGGTGAGCTGGTCGGCGAGGCGCAGCTCATCTTCAACTGGGAGGCGTACCCGGCCGAGGTGGCGCAGCTCATCCACGCCCACCCCACCCAGAGCGAGGCGCTCGGCGAGGCTCACCTGGCCCTGGCCGGCAAGCCGCTGCACGCACACGCCTGACCACAGAATCTCCGCGCGCGCCCGACGAAACCGGGCCAGGATCGCACAGGCCACGAAGGAGTATGAAACATGCCGGTATCGGTCACCATGCCCCGGCTGGGCGAGAGCGTCACCGAGGGCACCGTCACCCGGTGGCTGAAGCAGGAGGGCGACCGCGTCGAGGTCGACGAACCCCTGCTCGAGGTCTCCACCGACAAGGTCGACACCGAGATCCCCTCCCCGGCCGCCGGCGTGCTGGCCCGGATCGTGGTGAGCGAGGACGAGACCGCCGAGGTCGGCAGCGAGCTGGCGGTGATCGACGGCGACGGCGAGCCCGGCGGCGAGTCCCGGCCGGCCCAGCCTGAGCAGGCCGAGGCCGAGCCGGAACGGGCCGAGGCGCAGCCGGAGCAGGCCGCGGCCACCCCGTCGGCCGAGGCGGCGGAGCCGGCCGGTCAGCCGGAGCAGGCCGAGCAGCCCGAGCCGGAGACGGTCGCGGCGCAGACCGCGCCGGCCGGCGACTCCGGCACCGTGCTCAAGATGCCGGCGCTGGGCGAGAGCGTCACCGAGGGCACGGTGACCCGCTGGCTGAAGAAGGTCGGCGACACCGTCGAGGCCGACGAGCCGCTGGTCGAGGTCTCCACCGACAAGGTCGACACCGAGATCCCCTCCCCGGCCGCCGGCACCCTGCTGGAGATCCGGGTCGGCCAGGACGAGACCGCGCCGGTCGGCGCCGATCTGGCGGTGATCGGCGCCGCCGGAGGTGCCGCCCCGGCCGCCGAGCCGGCGAAGCCCGCTCCGGAGGCCGCGAAGCCGACCCCCGAGCCCGAGCCCGAGCCCGAGCCCGAGACGGCGACGGCGGCGGCAGGTGCGTCGTACGAGTCCCCGGCACCGGAGACCGAGCGTTCCGAGCAGCCGGTCCGGACCGAGCAGGCTGCCCAGCCGGCTGCGGCGCGTACCCCGGCCCCGGCGCCGTCCCGCGAGAACGGTGCCGGCTACGTCACCCCGCTGGTCCGCAAGCTCGCCAGCGACCAGGGTGTCGACCTCTCCACGGTCAGCGGTACCGGGGTCGGTGGCCGGATCCGCAAGCAGGACGTGATAGAGGCGGCGGAGCGGGCCCGCGCGGCCGCACAGGCCCCGGCCGCACAGCCGGCCACGGAGGCCGCCGCCCCGGCTGCACCGGCGCCGAAGGCGGCACCGAGCCCGCTGCGCGGCAGCACCCAGAAGCTGACCCGGATCCGCGCGGTCATCGCCAGGCGGATGCAGGAGTCGCTGCACGAGACGGCGCAGCTCACCACGGTCATCGAGGTGGACGTCACCAGGGTCGCCCGGCTGCGGGCCAGGGCCAAGGAGACGTTCCTCCAGCGGCACGGGGTCAAGCTGTCGTTCCTGCCGTTCTTCGCGCTGGCCGCCGTCGAGGCGTTGCAGACCTACCCGGTCGTCAACGCCCGGATGGACCTCGAAGCCGGGACGATCACCTACCCGGAGGCGGAGCACCTCGGCATCGCCGTGGACACCGAGCGCGGCCTGATGGTGCCGGTGATCCACAACGCGGGGGACCTGAACCTGGCCGGGATCGCCCGCAGGGTCGCGGACCTCGCCGAACGGACCCGTACCAACAAGATCAGCCCGGACGAGATCGCCGGTGCGACCTTCACGCTGACCAACACGGGCAGCCGGGGCGCGCTCTTCGACACCCCGATCGTCCCAGCGCCGCAGTCCGCGATGCTCGGCACCGGCGCGGTGGTCAAGCGGCCGATGGTGATCAACGACCCGCAGCTCGGCGAGGTGATCGCGCCGCGCTCGATGATCTACCTGGCCCTCTCCTACGACCACCGGCTGATCGACGGTGCGGACGCCGCCCGGTTCCTGTCCGCGATCAAGGAGCGGCTGGAGGCCGCCCAGTTCGAGGCCGAACTCGGGCTGTCCTGACCGCACCAGAACGTCCCGCGGGGCGTCCGGCCGCCGGCCGGACGCCCGGGGCGGAGTGGGCGAAGATACGAGGATGCGAATCCTGATTGCCGGCGCGTCCGGCTGGCTCGGTACCCGTCTGACCGGTCGGCTCCGGGCAGCGGCGCACGACATAGTCCGGCTGGTCCGGCGCCCGGCTCGGGGCCCGGACGAGGTGCGCTGGGATCCCGCCGCCGGCCAACTCGACCCGGCGAATCTCTCCGGCGCCGACGCGGTGATCAACCTGGCCGGCGCCAACGTCGGCGACCGGCGCTGGACCTCGGGCTTCAAGGAGGTGCTCCGGGCGAGCCGGGTCGACAGCACGGCGACGCTGGCCAGGGCGATCGCCGCGCTGCCGGCCGAACAGCGGCCCCGGGCACTGTTGAACGGCTCGGCGATCGGCTGGTACGGCGACACCGGCGACCGGCCGGTCGAGGAGGACGAGCCGGCCGGGGACGGCTTCATGGCCGACCTGTGCAGGGTCTGGGAGGCGGCGACCGCGCCCGCCGAGCAGGCCGGGGTCCGGGTGGTACGGCTACGCATCGGCCTGCCGTTGGAGCACACCGGCGGGCTACTCAAGCCGCAGCTGCTGCCGTACCGGCTGGGGATCGGGGGCAAGTTCGGCAGCGGCCGGCAGTGGATCCCGTGGATCTCGATGGCGGACTGGCTGGCCGTGATGACGTTCCTGCTGGACCGCGAGGAGATCGCCGGCCCGGTCAACGTCGTCGGCCCGGCGCCGGTGACGAACGCCGAGTTCACCAAGGCGCTGGGCCGGGCGCTGCACCGGCCGACCGTGATGCCGGTACCCGCGATCGCGCTGCGGATCCTGCTCGGCGGGATGTCGGTCGAGCCGCTGCGCAGCCTCCGGGTACTACCGGGGGTGCTGAACCGGGCCGGGTTCGAGTACCGGCATCCCGACCTGCCCGGTGCGCTGGAAGCCGCGCTGGCCGGTCGCTGAGCCGGGCCGAGGAAAGCCGTGGCCGGTCGCTGAGCCGGGTCCAGGAAAGCCGTGGCCGGTCGCTGAGCCGGGTGGAGGATCGCCGTAACGGGCGCGGTCGGCCGGAAACGGCCAACGAACGTGAAGGAGTGTGCGAAGGTAATTTCACCTTTCATGCGGACATAACATTCGGTATCCCGACATCCGGGTTACCAGTCCGTCCCGAGGGGTGATCCGCGCCGAGAGGCGGCGCCCGCCCCGGCTGGAGGCCGTAGTGACCGTGCAGGACCGCACCGGCCGACCGGTCATCCCGACCCGCTCCCGGCAGGCGATGGTCGTCACGCTTGCGCTCTGCGCCGGCCTGGCCGCCGCCGGTACGGCGGTCGCCTCACCCGGCCGGCCGGACGGCCGGACCGGCATCGCGGCGGCCGCTCCGGAGCCGTCGGAATCGGCGGAGCCCGGCACCGTCACCTTCCGGGTGATACCCGCGGCGCCGACACCGCAACCGACGGGGCCCACCCCGCAGCCGCCCACCCCCCGACCGGCGCCCTCGGAGCACCTACCGGTCACCGGCGGCGGTGACCCGGCGTCGGCGGGCTGGCTACCGGCGCTCGGCGCCCTGCTGGTGCTCACCGGCGCCCTGATCGTGGCGGTCGCCCGCCGATCCCGCCGCGCCGGCGAGGCGGGGCCCACCGGTTAGCCGGACGGGCCCCGCGACACAGCGGTCAGCAGTCGCGCAGCTCCGGGGACTGGTTGCGGACCTGGGCCAGCGGCGAGACGAACCAGCGGTACGTCGTCCCGCCCACCGCCGCCGGCCGGAACGCGGCCACCCGGTGGCAGTTCTGGAACGCGAGGCGTACCCCGAAGTGGCGTTCCAGTCCGCCCCGGATGGCGTCGCTGGCCAGCGCACGGAGCAGTTGGCCCCGCTCCGCCTCACCCGGCGGCGGTACGGCGTGGTCGGCGTAGTCGGCGGGGGACGCGTGGACCCGGGCCGAGACCTCGGCGACCACCGCCCAGGCGTACGGCAGGGACCGCCGGACACAGTCGACGAACTCCTCGTCGTCGACCCGGCCGGCCTCGGCCCGCTCCAGCAGTGCGGCAGGTACGTCCAGGGACATCTCTTCTCCTGTCGTCGATTCGACCCGATCCGGGCCAGGCGCCCGGACCGGCAACACCTCAGCCGGCGCCATCGCGGCGACCGGACCGAACAGTCCCGACCGGCGACGCCGTCACCCGGCCGGCGCCGGCGATCCGGACACCACCGGCGGCCCGGATACCGTCCCCGTGCGCCGGGTCACCTCGTCGGGCAGCCCGGACACCACCGGCAGCCCGGACACGATCGGCGGCCCGGGCGTGAAGTCCGGGTCCACCTGGTCGGCCAGGTTCTCGCCGATCCGTTCGTTCGCCCAGGCGACCGCGTTGCGCAGGTGGAACTCGACCGCGTGCCGCTGGAAGGTCGCCCAGTCCCGCACCTGTGCGTCGACGGTGGCCCGGAGCAGGTCGAGCGCGGCCCGGTTGGCCGGCTCCAGGGCGTGTAGCGGCGCCGGTACGCCCCGTTCGGCGCCGCGTACGTAGTCGGAGCGGGTCAGCCAGGTGAGCAGGTCGGCGCCGACGTGCTGACGCAGGAACTCCACGTCGGCGTCGTCGTCGACCTTGTTGCCGACCACGTGCACCCGGACGCCGTATTCCCGGGCGTGGCCGACGTACTGCCGGTAGACGGCGACGCTGCGCAGGGTCGGCTCGCAGACCAGGAAGGTGGCGTCGAAGCGGGTGAACAGTCCGGAGGCGAACGAGTCCGCTCCGGCGGTCATGTCCACCACCACGTACTCCCCCGGGCCGTCGACCAGGTGGTTGAGCAGGAGCTCCACCGCGCCGACCTTGGCGTGGTAGCAGGAGACCCCGAGGTCGTCGGCGCCGAACGGGCCGGTCACCGCGAGCCGGACCCCGGCCACCTCGCGGACAACCGCCGCGTACAGCGGGTTGTCGCCGTCGACCGGCAGTAGTCGGGAGCCACGGCCGGGCGGGGTGGTCTTGACCATCGCCGCGGGCGAGGAGATCCGGGGGTTGTCGCCGCGCAGGTACTCCTTGATCAGCGGGAGGTGGTCGCCGAGCGTCGGCAGCCGGGCCGCCTCCGCCTCGGTGGCGCCGAGCGCGGTCCCCAGGTGCTGGTTGATGTCGGCGTCGATGGCGAGCAGCGGCGGCGAACCACCATCGGCCGGGTCGGTGCCGGCGAGATGCCGGGCGAAGAGGGCGGCCAGGGTGGTCTTGCCGCTGCCGCCCTTGCCGACGAACGAAACCTTCACGGTACGGATCCTCCGGTGCACTCTGCGACGTTAATTCAATTGGAAATCATTCCCATCAAGTTCGTCAAGGTTGCCCACCTCCTCGGCGTGTCCGATCCGGGTTGGTAACCTCCGCCCCGTGCCGCACTCCCCGCCCGCGCTCGCCGGGCCGACCTCGCCCCCGTCGCCCAGGCCCCCGGGCACCCGACGGAGCCGCCGGACCGACCTGCTCGTCGCGCTGGTCGCGATCGCCGGGGCGGGCTGGGTCACCAGCGGACTCTGGCCCGACCCGAGCGGGCGGGCGATCACCGTCAACTCCAGCGACCAGGCCCTCTTCGAATGGCTCCTCGCGTACGGCGCACACGCGATCGCCCACGGGCAGAACCCGTTCTTCACCGACCTGCTGAACGTCCCGGACGGGGTCAACCTCGCGGTCAACACCTCGGTCACGGTCTACGCCGTCGTCTTCGCCCCGCTCACATACACCGTCGGCGCCCCGGCCACCTTCCTGGTGGTCCTCACCGGGAACATCGCCGCCACCGCATTCGGCTGGTACTGGCTGCTCTCCCGGAAACTCGTCCGCAGCGCCCCGGCCGCCGTCCTCGGCGGGCTGTTCATCGGCTTCGCTCCGGGCCTCGTCGCGCACGCCAACGCGCACCTGAACTGGAGCGCCGGCTGGGTGGTCCCGATGCTGCTCTGGGGCGTACTCCGGCTGCGCCAGCCCGGCCGGTGGCTGCCGGGCGGGCTGCTGCTCGGGGTACTGGTCGCGGTCGCCTTCTCGATCGCCGCCGAGGGACTCTTCTTCACCGCGCTGGCCTGCGCCGTCTTCTTCGGCACCTGGGCACTGGACCGCCGCCGCCGGGCGGAGGCGCGAGCGGCGCTGCCGGACTTCCTACGCGGGCTCGGCGTCACCGCGCTGACCGCGTTCGTGCTGCTGGCGTATCCGCTCTGGCTGCACTTCCTCGGCCCGCAGCGGTTCCACGGCACCGGCTTCGACCCGGTGATCCACGCCGAGGACATCGCCGCGTACGGGGCGTACCCGCAGCGGACCCTCGCCGGAGTGGCCGGGCTGGACACCTCACTGGCGCCGAACCCGACCGAGGAGAACTCCTTCCTCGGGCTGCCGCTGCTGGTGCTGGCCGTGCTCTGCTTCGTCGTGCTGTGGCGGCGCACCGACCCCGAGCGCCGGGCCACCGTACGGGCGATCGGGGTGACCGCACTGGTCTTCGCCGTACTCTCCTGGGGCCCCCGGGTGAAGATCTTCGGCGAGCACACCGACATCCCACTGCCGTACGCCCTGCTCGGGCACCTGCCGGTCTTCAACGCCGCCCTGCCGTCCCGGCTCGCCCTGGTGGTGGCGCCACTGGTCGGGCTGCTGTTGGCGCACACCGTCGATCTGCTGCGGGCCGGCCCGACATCCCGGCGGGCCCGGGTCGGCTGGGTGGCCGGGTTCGCCGTGGCACTCCTGCCGCTGCTGCCGGTGCCGCTGCTCAGCACCGCCCGGGCACCGATCCCGGAGTTCATCACCGCCGGCACCTGGCGGCAGTACGTCTCCCCCGGCGGGGTGCTGACCCCGCTGCCGCTCACCCTCGACCTGGCCCCGGACGGGCAACGCTGGCAGGCGTACGCGCTCAGCCACCGGCAGGGCGAGTTCCGCATCCCCTCCGGCTTCTTCCTCGGCCCCGGCGGCCCCGACGGCCGGGGACGGATCGGGCCGGTGCCCCGGGCCACCGACGCGCTGCTGATGCGGGTGGCCGAGACCGGCGAGCGGCCGGTCGTCACCGACGCCGACCGGGCCGCCGCCCGGGCCGACCTGCGCCACTGGCGGGTCGAGGCGGTGGTGCTGGCCGACCGGGTGCACGGGGCGAAGTTCCCGATCCACGCCGACGCCCTGCTCGACGTCACCACCGACCTGCTCGGCCCGCCGGAACGGGTAGCCGACGTCTGGCTCTGGCGCCTCACCTTGTGACGCCAGTCGTCCGTGACGCGGTCGCCTGTGACGCGGTCGTCCGTAACGCGGTCGCCTGTGACGCCAGTCGCCTGTGACGCGGTCGCCTGTGACGCGGTCGTCCGTGACGCGGTAGCGTCCGACGTGCCCTGGCCGGCCGGGGTTGCCGGGCCACGCCGCAACGCCGCTCAGGAGTGCGCGGCCAGGATGCCGAGGGTGTAGGCGGCGGCGACCAGGGCGAACATCAGCACCGCGACGCGGCGGAACCGGCGGGACAGTGCCGGCAGCTCGGCGGGCAGGGCGAAGACCCGGCGCGGCCAGCCCCGCCAGGAGACCCACCAGAACAGTCCGGTCGCGGCGGCCAGCAGCACCCCCTTGGCGGCGACCAGCGCCCACCAGACGGCCGGGCGGTCGCCGGCAAGCAGCACCAGGACGAGCCCGGTCACCCAGAGCACACCGACCAGCCCGACGACGGGCCACCGGTTGCCGTGCGCCAGCACCCGCTGCGCCTCCTCCACCCGCTGCGCCTCCGCGATCCGCTGTGCCCCCGCGATCCGCTGCGCCTCCGCGACCTGGTGCGCCTCCGCGTCCTGGTGCGCCTCCGCGTCCTGGTGCGCCTCCGCGTGCCGCGATGCGTCCTCCGCCCGCCGCGCCTCTTCCGCCCCGTCGGAGCCGCCGAGCATCCGGGTCAGTTTCGGCGCCACGACGAAGAGGCTGTACGCCATCGAGCCCAGCCACAGCGCCGAGACCCCGGCGTGCAACAGGACCATCGTGGTCAGCAACTCGTCCATCCGGGCATCATCCCCGCCCCCGGTCACCGGCCGCGCGCCCGTGAACCCCGCCACCAACCGGAGCGACCCGCCGGTAGCGAACTAAGCTGGAGCGGTGAGCAGCACAGTTGCCGGGTTGACCAGCGTCCGGCTCGGGACCGTCGACTATCTGGCCGCCTGGGAAGAGCAGCGTCGGGTACACGACGCGGTGGTCGCCGGGGAGCGGCCGGACACCGTACTGCTCCTCGAGCACCCGGACGTCTACACGGCCGGCAAGCGCACCGAGCCCTGGGACCGGCCGACGGACGGTACGCCGGTGATCGACGTGGACCGGGGCGGCAAGATCACCTGGCACGGGCCGGGGCAGCTCGTCGGCTATCCGATCCTCAAGCTCCCCGGAGCGGACACCGGGCTGCCGGTGGACGTGGTCGCCTTCGTCCGGCGTACCGAGCAACTGCTGCTCGCCGTCTGCACCGAACTCGGACTGACCAGCGTAATGCTGGTCGAGGGGCGCAGCGGGGTCTGGGTGCCGGCCGACGAGCGTGGGCCGGAACGCAAGGTGGCCGCGATCGGCATCCGGGTGGCCCGGGGAGTTACCCAGCACGGCTTCTCGATCAACTGCGACTGCGACCTCGCCGCGTACGACCGGATCGTCGCCTGCGGGCTGCGCGACGTCGGCAACACCTCGCTCACCGCCGAACTCGGCCGCCCGGTCACCGTCGCCGAGGTCCTGCCGGTGGTCGAACGTCACCTGCCGACCCTGCTTCCCTGACGTGGGTCGGCAGGGATCCACTGTTTCCCCGATGTAGTGCCTTCCGGCGGCCGGTCAAGCCACTACTTCCCGGAAACAGCACGTCCTGCAGATGGGTTCGCGTCTACGGGGTCAGCCGGTGCAGGTCGCGGGGGAAGGCGGTGACCTCGCGGACGTTCGCCACCCCGAGCAGCCGGGCCACCATCCGCTCCAGACCGATCGCGAAACCGCCGTGTGGCGGCATGCCGTGCCGGAACGCGTCCAGATAGCCGGCGTACGGCTCGACCGGCTCGCCCCGCCGCGCGAGCGCGGCCAGGTAGTCGGCGTACCGGTGCAGCCGCTGCCCGCCGGTGACCAGCTCCACGCCCCGGAAGAGCAGGTCGAACCCGTTCGAGTACGCCCGTGCCGGGCCGCCCGACGGGCTGTCCCCGGTCGCCGGGTGGGTGTAGAACGGGCGCTTGGCCAGCGGATAGCCGGTGACGAAGAGAAAGTCCGACCCGTGCTCGGCCCGGGCCCACTCGCCGAGCGCCCGCTCGTGCGCCGGGGCGAGGTCCGGCTCGTCCGGCGGCGCCCCGGCGATGCCCAGCGCCTCGGTGAAGTGCAGCGCCGGAATCTCCGCCGGCACCACCGGGATCTGGGTGACCGGCGCCGGATGGTCCGCGAGTCGGTCCAGCATCCCGGCCAGTACCTCGCGGAGCAGCCGCATCACGTCCCGGTGGTCGGCGACGAAGCCGAACTCGACGTCCAGCGAGGTGTACTGGGCCAGATGCCGGGTGGTGTCATGCGGCTCGGCCCGGAACACCGGCCCCACCTCGTAGACCCGCTCCAGTACCCCGACCAGCATCTGCTTGTAGAACTGCGGGGACTGGGCCAGGTAGCCGGATCGACCGAAATAGTCCAGCGCGAAGACGTTGGCGCCGCTCTCGGTGGCGGCGGCGACGATCTTCGGGGTGTGCACCTCGACGAAGCCGAGCCGGTCGAGGGTGGCCCGGAAGCCGGCCACCAGGGCCGCCGAGACCCGCAGCGCCGCCGATCGGGTGGGATGGCGCAGCGCCACCGCCGCGTGGTCGAGCTGGGTGGGCAGCGATGCGGTCAACTCCGGGCGGTACACGTCGAACGGCGGCGGCACGGCCGGGTCGCCGAGTGTTCGTACCGTCGGGTCGACCAGCTCGACCCCGGCGGGCGCGGCGGGGTTGCGGACCACCCGGCCCGTCACCTCCAGCACCGACTCCTCCGGCAGCTCGGCCAACCGGGCCCGCAGGTCGGCGTCGGTCACCACCACCTGGGCCAGCCCGGTGGCGTCCCGCAGGATCAGGAACGTGACCGACTTGAGCTGCCGGCGCCGGTGCGCCCAGCCGGCGGCGGTCACCGTCGCGCCGACGTGCGCGGACAGGGAGGTGGAGAGGACGCGGGACACCTGGGGTACTCCTCGATCTGGTCGCGGCGCGTCGGACGCGCCGATGGCCCCGGGGAGTGTGGGCGAGCGGGAACTCGCGGTGCCACCACACCTTCACCGTCGGCGCCAGGGCCGACGGCCTCGTTCGTGGACCGTGACGCGGGCCGGACGGCGGGTTCTACCAGGCGCCGGAACGCCGTTCTTCCCGCAGCTCGGGAGGGTCTTCCCAGCCCGGCCGGAGATCACCTTCCAGCGACGGTGACTCTCTGGACTCCGGTTGTCGGGTGGTACTCGGCTCCGTCGACGCTCTGCCGGCAGACTAGCCGGGCCGACCGCCATGTCGGCAAGGCATTTTCGGGTATGGCATCCCCGCGGTGCCCGCCGGTCGTGCGGAAGAAACCAGCCGGACCACACCGGTCGGTGCTGGGCCGCCAGGGTGGTGTACGAGCGACTCGCCAGCGACTGGGGAAGGTGACCGCCGCCTGCCGCCCAGGTACTGCGTGAGTGGTATCACCTGGTCCAGCACGTGAGTCCGGTCGCTGGTGGTCGATCGGCCGCACCGTGACGCGTAGGCTCGGATTCGTGACCATCGAGCAAGCCGCGCCATCCACCGCCGCCGAAGCCGGAGGAGTGAGCGTCGTGACCGCACCGGAGCACCGCACCGGCCATCCCGTCGCGCCGGAGGGGCGCCGGCTGCTGCGGGTCGAGGCCCGCAACGCGGCGACGCCGATCGAGCGCAAGCCGCCGTGGATCAAGGTCAAGGCGAAGATGGGTCCCGAGTACACCCAACTCCGTGGGCTGGTTTCCCGGGAGGGGTTGCACACCGTCTGCCAGGAGGCCGGCTGTCCCAACATCTACGAGTGCTGGGAAGACCGGGAGGCGACCTTCCTGATCGGCGGCGACCAGTGCACCCGCCGCTGCGACTTCTGCCAGATCGACACCGGCAAGCCGGCCGAGTTCGACGCCGACGAGCCGCGCCGGGTCGCCGAGTCGGTGGTCACGATGGGCCTGCGGTACGCCACCGTCACCGGGGTGGCCCGGGACGACCTCCCCGACGGCGGTGCCTGGCTCTACGCCGAAACGGTCCGGCAGATCCACGGGCTGACCCGACGGGAGCGGCCGGCCGCCGCCGTGGCTGCGGTCGACGGCGCCGGGAACACCGCCGGGGCCCTGGACGCGCTGCCGCACTGCGGGGTGGAGCTGCTGATCCCCGACTTCAACGGCAACCCGGAGCAGCTCGCCGAGGTCTTCGACACCCGCCCGGAGGTGCTCGCGCACAACGTCGAGACGGTGCCCCGGATCTTCAAGCGGATCCGGCCGGCGTTCCGCTACGAGCGCTCGCTCGACGTACTCACCCAGGCCCGGGCCGCCGGGCTGGTGACCAAGTCCAACCTGATCCTCGGGCTCGGCGAGGAGCGCGCCGAGATCTCCCAGGCGCTTCGCGACCTGCACGCGGCCGGCTGCGAGCTGGTCACCGTCACGCAGTACCTGCGCCCGACGCCCCGGCATCACCCCGTCGAGCGGTGGGTCCGCCCGGAGGAGTTCGTGGAGCTGCGCGAGGAGGCCGAGCAGATCGGCTTCGCCGGGGTGATGAGCGGGCCGCTGGTGCGTTCGTCGTACCGGGCCGGCCGGCTCTACCAGCAGGCCGTCGAGGCCCGGACGGCGCCAGCCGGCAACACGGCCGGCGCCCGTTGATCTTCTTCGGACAGCACCCCGGCTGTAGCTACCGGCGCCGCTCACCGAGATTCGCCCGGCCGCCTCGGGCAGCCGTACGCAGTGCTTCCTGGACCGCCGGTCGGTGGACCAGCTCGGTCAGCGGCCCCTGAGCGCTTGGTGGTCAGCTGTGGGGGGTAGTTGTCGGACGCGGTTACGACACACCCCTCGCCCGGGTGAACGTCTCGCAGGGAGCGGCAGAATTTCGGGAACCTCGCGCGGCCCTTGGCCTTTCTCGATGCGCCCGCAGAATTCGTCTCTGCCCAGGTCGTAGGCGGCGAGCAGCTGCCGGACCCAGGTGGGCGGGTGTAGGTGGCGCGGCCCCAAACTCCTGGCAAGTGATCAAGGTCACCCGGCGGCGGGGCTACCGCGGCGGGTTCGGCCGCCAACTGGGAGACCCCTTGCCGACGACACGTCGAAGGTGATGAATAGAGGGATGACCGCACCCCACACCGTGATCGTCGGCGCTGGCCCCGCTGGGCTGACCGCGGCGTACGAGCTGACCAAGCGCAACGCCACCGTCGACGTGTTCGAGGCCGATGACGTGGTGGGCGGGATCAGCCGTACCGTAGAGCGCGACGGCTGGCGGTTCGACATAGGCGGGCACCGGTTCTTCACCAAGGTCCCCCAGGTCGAGGCGCTCTGGCACGAGATCCTGCCCGCCGAGGACTTCCTGCTCCGCCCCCGGATGAGCCGGATCCACTACCGGGGAAGGCTGTACGACTATCCACTTCGGGCCGGCAACGCGCTGCGCAACCTCGGCATCGTCGAGGCGTTCCGCTGCGTCGGCTCCTATCTCTGGGCCAAGATGGCGCCGCCGAAGGACCAGTCACACCTCGCCGGCTGGGTGACCGCCCGGTTCGGCCGGCGGCTGTTCGAGCACTTCTTCAAGACATACAACGAGAAGCTGTGGGGGGTTCCGGCGACCGAGCTCTCCGCCGACTGGGCCGCACAGCGGATCAAGAATCTGTCGCTGTCCAACGCGGTCTGGAGCGCGCTGCTGCCCAAGCGGAACCAGAAGGAGATCACCAGCCTGATCGAGGAGTTCAACTATCCGAAGTACGGCCCGGGGATGATGTGGGAACGCTGCGCCGAACACGTCGAGAAGCGCGGCGGTCGGGTCACCCTGAACACCGGGGTCACTGCCGTGCACCGGACCGGCGGCCGCGCGGTCGCGGTGACCGTCGACGGGCCGGACGGGCAGCGCCGGGTGGCTGCCGACCACGTGGTGTCGTCGATGCCGATCTCGCACCTGGTGCTGGCGATGGACCCGCCGGCCCCGCCGGCCGTGGTGGCTGCCGCGAAGCAACTGGGCTACCGCGACTTCCTGACCGTGGCCCTGGTGGTGCCGGCCGAGTTCAGCTTTCCGGACAACTGGATCTACATCCACGCCCCGGAGGTGCAGGTGGGCCGGATCCAGAACTTCGGCTCCTGGTCGCCGTACCTGGTCAAGGACGGGCGGACCTGCCTCGGGCTGGAGTACTTCCTCAGCATCGGCGACGAACTGTGGAACAGCCCGGACGCCGAGCTGATCGCCCTGGGCACCGCCGAGCTGGAGCGACTCGGCCTGGTCCGCCCCGGCGCCGTCGAGGCCGGCTACGTGGTGCGGATGCCCCGCGCCTACCCGTTCTACGACTTCGCCTACAAGGAGAACGTCGCCACCATCCGCGACTGGCTCGCGGCCGAGGTGCCGAACGTGCACCCGGTGGGCCGCAACGGGATGCACCGCTACAACAACGCGGACCACTCGATGATGACCGCACTGCTCTCGGTCTCGAACATTCTCGACGGTACCGAGCACGACGTGTGGACGGTCAACGTGGAGGAGGAATACCACGAGGAGAAGGGGCCGGGCGAGCACGGCACCGGCCGGGCCGCCCCGGTGCTCCCCCGGACCGCCGTGCCGGGCTGAGTAAGGAAGGGCCCCTTCGACAACAGAAAGCGCTAAGCGGGCACCCTTGCTTACACGCCAGCGTCGGGTTGCGGGGCGAGCAGGCCGAGGCGGTGCGCGACTGCCGCCGCCTCGATCCGGTTCGCCACGTCGAGTTTGGCGATGATCCGGGACACGTGCACGCTCGCCGTCTTCGGCGAGATGTAGAGCTGCTCCGCGATCCGGCTGTTGCTGTGCCCCTCCGCGACCAGCCGCAGCACCTCCTGCTCCCGGGCGGTCAGCAGGTCGGTGCCGGGCGCCGCGCCGGGCCCGGCCCGCAACCCGAGCCGCCGGGCCAGCGTCGCCACCTGATCCCCCAGCGGTACGGCCGCCAGCTCGCCAGCGATCCCCGCCGCCTCCTCCAGCGCGCTCGCGGCCAGCGTCCGGTCCCCGGCCCCGGCCGCCGCCTCGGCCAGCCAGAACAGGGAGCGACCGAGCGGATACCGCTGGCCGTCCACCCGCCAGGCCGCCACCGTCTCCTGCCAGCGCGACACCGCCTCGGCGGCGTCGACGGCCAGCGCTGCCGGCACCTGGGCCGCGTACGCCACCTCGGCCGGATAGCGGACCGGGATGCCGGCGGCAGCCGACCGTACCCGCTCGGCGAGTTCCCGGTCCCCGGCCGCGCTGGCGGCCCGGGCAGCGGTGGCCAGCGCCGGCCAGGCGTACCGGAGGCTGCTCTCGAGCCGCCGGCCGAGCAGAGCCCGGGCCGCCTCCACCGCCCCCGCGACGTCCCCGGCGGCCAGCGCCGCCTCCAGGCGCAGCTCGTACAGGGGCAGCTCCAATGGCAGGAAGGGCCGGCGGAGGAAGCCCAGCGCCCGGGCCACCAGTTCGTCGGCACCGGCCTGGCCCCGGGCCAGCCGCAGCCCGGCCCGCAACTGCAACCAGTGGTAGCCGGTGATGCCCGGCAGGTCGAGCCGGGCCGCCTGCCCGCACAACTCGTCGGCCTCGTCCCAGCGGCCGAGTGCGATCAGCGCCTCGGCCTGGTTGGAGAGCAGGAAGGCGCCGGTGGAGCGGCTGATCCCGACCCGCCGTGCCTCGGCGTACCCCTCGGCGGCCGCCTCGACGGACTCGGCGTACCGGCCGACCTCGCAGAGGGCGTCGGAGCTGACCACCAGCGCGGTCACCAGGACGGAGGAATCACCCGCGGTCCGGGCCAGGTCGACCGCGCGGCGCAGGTCGGCCAGGCCGGCGTCGATCGAGGCCAGCCGGCTGCACACCCAGGCGGCGGCGAGCGTCGCGCGCAGTACGGCGTCCTCGTCGGCGAGAGCCGTCGCGGCGGCCACCGCCTCGGCGGCCATCCGCCCTCCCTCGGCACGGTCCACCCGGGCCACCTGGAAGGCGATGTCGGCGAGCAGCCGTACCCGCTGCGGATCGTCGTCGCTCCCGGCAACCAGCCGGTACGCCTCGCGCAGCTCCTCGGCGCCGTCGGACTTGCCGAGGATCCGGAGCAGCCGGCCGCGCAGCAGCCGTACCCGGGCCGTCCGGACCGGTTCGGTCGCACCGTCCAGCTCGGTCAGCATGGCCCGGGTCAACGCGAGCGCCCGGCTGTAGTCGCCGGCGGTCGAGGTCGCCGAGAGCGTCGCCTCCAGCACGGCCAGGTGGTCGCGGCCGAGCCGCTGCTCCGCGTCCGGCACCTGCTCCCAGAGTTCGAGCACCCGCTCCAGCAGCCGCCCCTGCTCGGCGTACGCGTACCGGGAGCCGGCCGCCTCGGCGGCGGCCCAGGCCGCGGTCAGCGCCCGGGGGTAGTCGTGTGCCGCGTACCAGTGGTGGGCCAGCTCGGCCGGGGCCCGACCGTCGGCGACGAGCTGCGGCTGTGCCTCGATCGCGGCCGCGTACCGGGCGTGCAGCCGGGCGTGCTCGCCGGGGAGCAGGTCCTCGTGTACGGCCTCCCGGACCAACGCGTGCCGGAACTCGTAGCCGCCGTCCGGGTCGGCGACCACGAGCTGGGCGGCGACGGCGGCCCGGAGCGCCTCCTCCAGCTCGGTCTCCGGCACCCCGGCGACCTCGGCGAGGAGTTCGTGGGCGATCCGGGTGCCGCCGGCCCCGGCGATCCGCAGCACCCGCTGGGCCGGCTCGGGCAGCCGGTCGACCCGGGCCAGCAGCAGGTCGCGCAGGGTGTCCGGCAGGTCGGCGCAGCCGCTCGGGTCGCTCGCGGCGGCAAGCTCCTCGACGAAGAACGGATTGCCCTGGGTCCGGTCGTGGATGGTGTCGATGGCCCGGTCGCTGGGTTCGAAGCCGAACAGGTCGGCCAGCACCTCGCCGGTGCCCTCCCGGTCGAGCCGGTCCAGTTCCAGCCGCTCGACGCCCCGGGCCCGGTCCAGTTCGGCCAGGAACGGGCGGAGCGGATGCCCCCGGTGCAGCTCGTCGGAGCGGTAGGTGCAGATCAGCAGTACCCGGGCCGGCCGGACCGCGCGGGCAAGGAAGGAGATCAGGTCTCGGGTCGACCGGTCGGCCCAGTGCAGGTCCTCGATCACCAGCACCAGCGGGCGCTGCGCGGCGAGCCGGGTGAAGAGTTCGGCGACCAGCTCGAAGAGGTAGCCCCGGTGCGGGTCCAGGGAGAGGTCCGGCCCGTTCGGGGCGGCCCGGGTGTCGGTGCCGGTCGGCCCGGCCGCGAGCCGGGCCAGCTCGGGCAGGAGGCGGGCGAACTCCCGCTCGTACCCCTCGAAGGCCGCCACCCCGTCGCGGCGCAGCACCTGCCGGAGCGCGGCGGCGAACGGCGCGAACGGCAGGCCCTCCTCGCCGAGCTCCAGGCACTGCCCGACGAGGAGCTGGTTGCCGTCGGCGACGGCGGCCCGGCCGAACTCCTCGATCAGCCGGCTCTTGCCGACGCCCGCCTCGCCGCCGACCAGCAGCGCGGCCGGCTCGTCGGCCCGGACTCGCTTGAGCGCGTCGCGCAGGATGGCGAGTTCGGACTGGCGGCCGACGAGAACGCTGCTGGCGGCACGAGTGGTCACGGGATCGAGCATGCCACGCCGGACGGCATCCTCGAAGATCCGAACCTCCGGACCGCCGCCGGTGGGCGGGTTTGTGGGCCGCCCGTCGACCCGGTCGGGTCGCGGGGCGGCGGTGGTGGTGTCCACGCTCACTCGGCGGCCGGCCCCTGGTGCCGGTGGGAGCCGAACCGGCGTCTCCGCCCGGTCCGGGTCGGGTGTTGCCGGGGACCGCGGGCCACCGAGCGGGCCAGCCGGGCCGCGTCGGCCTCGGCCCGCAGCTCGTCGGCGTGGCTACGGTGCAGGGTGAGCAGGAACTGTGGGTCGGTGCTGAACATCGCTGTACTCCGTTCGATCCGGTACTCGTCGCTGATGTCCACTCTTCGGGTGAAGGCACCTGCGGCACATTGGTGCACCGCCTCATGTCTGCCGGGCCGGCCTCCTCAGTTGGGCCTCTCCGGGATGCCCGCGCTCGGTAAGGTCCTTACCCGCCGCCCGGCCGCCCGCCGACGGTCACCCCGGGCACGGGGACGGTCCGGCCGGGGAACGGGCGGGCGGTCCCGGCCCACTAGACTCCGTCGCATGGCAAAGGCGCAGGAGAAGGTGTCGTTCGGCCAGCGGCTGAAGCAGATCGGGATGGTGTTCTCGTTCACCGCCAAACGCGACAAGTGGTTCGTGCCGCTCGCCGTCGTCGCGGTGCTGGTCCCGATCGCCGTCACCGTGGTGGCGGTGCTGAACTGGGGCTGGCTCTGGCTGCCGATCGGCATCCTGCTCGCCCTGCTCGCGCTGCTCATCGTGCTGAACCTGCGCTCCAACCGGGCGATGATGAACGCGGCCGAGGGGCAGCCGGGTGCGGCTGCCTCGATCCTGGAGAGCATGCGGGGTGACTGGCGGGTCACCCCGGCGGTCAGTTCCACCACCCAGATGGACATGGTGCACCTGGTCGTCGGCAAGCCCGGGGTGATCCTGCTCGGCGAGGGCAACCCGCAGCGGACCCGGAGCCTGCTCGGCCAGGAGAAGCGGCGGCTCGCCAAGGTGATCGGCAGCGCCCCGCTCTACGACTACCTGATCGGCCAGGGCGAGGACGAACTGTCCATCCGCAAGCTGCGTACGACCCTGTTGCGACTGCCGCCGAACCTCAAGGGCAAGGACGTGAACGCCCTGGACAAGCGGCTCAAGGCGCTTTCCGCGGCCCGGCCGCAACTGCCGAAGGGCGCGATCCCGAAGAACATGCGCCCGCCCAAGGGGGCGTTCCGGCAGATGCGCGGCCGGTAGTCCGGCTCACGACGGGCAGGCCCGGGTGGTCGTGGACGGCAGCGTCGGCGGGGCCGGTGCGAGCCGGTCCGCAACCCGTCGCAGCATCGCGGCGGTGCTCCGCCGGAGCCGTCCCGGGCCGGCGTCCGGAGCCGGTTCCCGGTCGGGCCGGACCGGTGCGTCCGGCCGGGCCGACCGTACGTGCCGCTCGGTCGCGCCCAGCGCGAGGTGGTAACCGACGGGATCCATGAGGTTCACTTCCTTTCGACGGGACCGGTCGAGGTGCGGACGACCAGGTCGGTGGGGAGCAGCACCTGGCGGGCGGCGGGGTCCTCCGGTGGGTCCAGCAGCAGTCGGCCGGCGATCGCGCCCTTCTCCACCGCCGGTTGCCGGATCGTGGTGAGCCCGACGGCGGTCGCCTCCGGGATGTCGTCGAAGCCGGTGACCGAGACGTCCCGGCCGGGTCGCAGCCCCCGGGCGGCGAGCGCGTCGAGCACCCCGAGCGCCAGCAGGTCGGTGATGGCCAGCACCGCCGTCGGCCGGTCCACGCGGTCCAGCGCGTACGCCGCCGCGCGCTCGCCCTCGCCCCGGCTGTTCGCGCCGGCGTTGCAGAGCAGCAGGTCGGACCAGCCGACACCGCCCTCGGCCAGCCCTTCGGCGAAGCCACGCAGCCGCTCGCGGGTGACGTCGTAGCGGATCTCGGCCGGGTCGGTGACGGTGACCGGACCGGTCCGGCGCTGCGCGACCAGGAAGTCGGAGACCACCGCGACCCGGCGGTGACCCAGCCGGGCGAGGTGACTGCCGACGGTACGGGCGGCGGCCACCTCGTCGATCCCGACGTACATGGTCTCCGGTCCGACCTCGGCGGGGCGCTCGGCGGCGACCGTCGGCAGACCCCGGGACCGGGTCACGTCCAGCGCCGGGTGCCAGGCCGGTACGCAGTACACGCAGAAGCCGTCGACAGATGCGTTGCGGACCGCCTCGATGCCGGTCTGCTCCTCCGACCTGGAGAGCGGGATCAGCAGCAGGCCGTTGCCGTGCCGTTCGGCGGTCTCGGCGATGCCCCGGAGGAACTGCACCGCGTACGGGTCGGTGAAGGCGTAGGAGAGCGCCGAGGTGAAGAGCACCCCGATCGCCCCGACCCGACCCCGGCGCAGCGACCGTGCCGTCGGGTCCGGCCCCGGGTAGCCCAGCCGGCGGGCCGCCTCGTGGATCCGCTCCCGCAGCGCCGGGGACAACTGGTCCGGCCGGCTGTAGGCGTTGGAGACCGTGCTGCGGGAAACGCCCACGGCATCGGCCACGGTCTGTAACGTTGGCTTCACCAATCCGCCTTCTGTATCGATCCAGTAGGTCTTCTGGATCGATACAGTACGCCCATCCAGCGCGGTACGCCAGCGGGATGACTCTGCAGGTGCCCTCGGTGGATCGTCCGGCGTGGCCGGCGGGCCGATTCAGGGCAGGTGGGGCGGGCCGATTCAGCCGGTGTGGCGGGTCGACGGCATCCAGACCACGATCGAGCCAGCGGCCCGGTCATGCAGGCCACGGTTGCGAGCGTCCATGACCAGCGCCGGGATCACCAATCCGAGCAGGGCGCCCCGGAGCAGCCCGCGGAGCACGCCGATCCGGCCGCCGTCGGCGTACCGGACGCAACTGAGCCGGCACAGCCGCATGCCCGGGGTCTGCGCGAAGAGGCCGACGAAGAAGCCGTAGACGACGACCAGCGTGAGGACCGGAGCCCAACTGTCGACGATCGGGTCGGCGTAGAGGTTGGTGACCAGCAGGCACAGGATCCAGTCGATGCTCAACGCGGCGAACCGGCGCGCCAGGCTCGGCGGCGGACTGGTCGGGTCGTCCGCCGGTGCGGGCGGAGCGACGCCGTTCTGCTGTGCTGCCACGGTCAACCAGGGTATCGGCTGGTGGCGATCACGTCCCGGCAGGCTCCGCCGGCCGGGACCCGCGTCACCCCACCGGGAGCGAAACGCAACAAACCAGGCCCACCAACCAAACCGGAGTATCATCCCGGAGTAGGCCCGAGCCGACCACCTGCGGGGATCACGCTCCGCAGACGACGTAACACGGCAGAAACATCAGAGACACGCTCGGGCAATCGCATGGCCATAGCGTCGCCACCAGCCTAGCCATCAGTGGACGTGCCAGGAGGACGTGTGTTCGCCAACCCCGAGGAACTCCTGCGATACCTCAAGAACGAGGACGTACGGTTCGTCGATGTTCGTTTCTGTGACCTGCCCGGCGTGATGCAGCACTTCAACCTGCCGGTCGAGTCGTTCGACGAATCGGTCTTCACCGACGGTCTCGCCTTCGACGGATCGTCGATCCGCGGTTTCCAGGCGATCCACGAGTCGGACATGCTGTTGCTGCCCGACGTCGCCACCGCCTTCATCGACCCCTTCCGGACACAGAAGACACTGGCACTGAACTTCTTCATCCACGACCCGTTCACCCGGGAGGCGTACTCCCGGGACCCGCGGAACGTGGCGAAGAAGGCGGAGGCGTACCTCGCCGCCAGCGGCATCGCCGACACCGCGTACTTCGGCCCGGAGGCCGAGTTCTACATCTTCGACTCGATCCGGCACGAGACCTCGGCGAACCAGTCCTACTACTACATCGACTCCGTCGAGGGCTGGTGGAACACCGGCCGCGAGGAAGCGGGCGGCAACCGCGGTTACAAGACCGCGTACAAGGGCGGCTACTTCCCGGTCCCGCCGGTCGACCACTACGCCGACCTGCGCGACGAGATCGTCCAGCGGCTGCTCAACGCCGGCTTCACCGTCGAGCGTTCGCACCACGAGGTGGGCACCGCCGGCCAGGCTGAGATCAACTACAGGTTCTCCACCCTGCTGCACGCGGGCGACCAGCTCCAGCTCTTCAAGTACATCGTGAAGAACACCGCCTGGGCGAACGGCAAGACCGCGACCTTCATGCCCAAGCCGCTCTTCGGCGACAACGGCTCCGGGATGCACACCCACCAGAGCCTCTGGCTGAACGGCGAACCGCTGTTCTACGACGAGACCGGCTACGCCGGCCTCTCCGACACCGCCCGCTGGTACATCGGTGGCCTGCTGCACCACGCGCCGTCGCTATTGGCCTTCACCAACCCGACGGTCAACTCGTACCGCCGGCTGGTGCCGGGCTTCGAGGCCCCGGTCAACCTGGTCTACTCGCAGCGGAACCGCTCCGCCTGCACCCGCATCCCGGTCACCGGCAGCAACGCCAAGGCGAAGCGGGTCGAGTTCCGGGTGCCGGACCCGTCGGCCAACGTCTACCTGGCGTTCTCGGCGATGATGATGGCCGGTCTGGACGGCATCAAGAGCAAGATCGAGCCGCCGGAGCCGATCGACAAGGACCTCTACGACCTCCCGCCGGAGGAGTGGGGTTCGGTCAAGCAGGTGCCCGGCTCGCTGCCCGAGGTGCTCGACTCGCTGGAGGCCGACCACGACTTCCTGCTGGAGGGTGGCGTCTTCACCCCGGACCTGATCTCCACCTGGGTCGAGTGGAAGCGCACCAACGAGGTCGATCCGGTCCGGCTGCGGCCGACCCCGCACGAGTTCGCGATGTACTTCGACGTATAGAACTTCGACGTATAGAACCAATCGTCGGCCCGGGGTCGTGCTTCCCGCACGGCCCCGGGGACAGGCGACACCAGCACGTCGGGCGCGTCGTCGACCAGACCCCACCGGGGCTCAACCCCGCAGGGGCTCGGTCGGCGGCGCGCCGCACTGTCTCGGGCCTTCTATACCTTCGTAGCCGTTATAGCTTGGTCACCGATATACTCCCCCGCATGACCACACCTGCCCCGTTACGGGAACCGACGTTCCTGATCCTCACCGCGCTCGCCCGGGAGCCGATGCACGGCTACGGCATCGTCTCCGAGGTCGCCGCGCTCTCCGACGGCCGGCTGAACCTGCGGCCCGGCACCCTCTACGGCGCGCTCGACCGACTCTCCGACGAGGGCCTGGTCGAGCCGGACCGGGAGGAGATCGTCGGCGGCCGGCTCCGCCGCTACTACCGGCTCACCGACAACGGGACCGCCGCGCTCACCGCCGAGACCGAGCGGCTGCGCCGCAACGTCGAGGCGGCCACCCAACGCCTGCGAGCCCGCAGCGCCCGAGCGTCCGAGGGCTCGACCGCCCGTCCGGCGCCGGCAGTCCGCCCCGCCATCCGGCTCGCCGGAGCCCCGGCATGAGCGAGCAGCCCGGCGGAGCCGGGCAGGACGGCATGACCGGGCAGCCCGACGGGACCGGGCAGGACGGTCCGGCCGCCGAGGTGAGTCCGCTGGAGCGGCGCTACCGGCGACTGCTGTACGCGTACCCGCGCCGCTACCGGTCGAGCCGGGGCGACGAACTGGTCGGGACGTACCTCGATCTGGCCGAGCCGGATCGGCGCCGGCCCTCCCGGCACGACGTCGTCGACGTGCTGCGTGCCGGGCTACGCCAGCGGCTGCGCGAGCAGGGCGCTTCCGGGCTCGCCGCCGGCCTGCCGATCGCCGCGACAATCGCGATGAGCACGCTGGCGGCGATCGCGGCGTTCCTGCTCATCCAGGTCGAGTTCACCAACCTGCCGGCCGACGTTCTGCCCGCGAAGGTCGGCCCGGCGCAGACCCTCGGTGCGTTCCTCTGGGCCGGCTGGCTGCTGGCCGCGCTCGCCACGATGGTACTGCCGGCGCACTGGGCACGCCGGGGCGTCGCCGCCGCCATCCTGCTGACGCTGGCCGTGATCCCGGCCGCACCGCTGTCCGGGCTGCCCCGGCCCCCGCTCTACGTGCTCGTCCCGGTGTTGGCGTTCGGTCTGATGACGTTGGCACTGCCCGCCCGTCCTGGCTGGGCGGGCCGGATCCCGCCCCTGCTCGGGGCGCTGACCGGTACGGCGGTGGGCGTGCTGTTCGAGGTCACCGGGAGCGGCGGCTGGTTCACCAGCTACAACTCCACGATCGAGATCCTGGCGATGGCGGGTGTGTTGTTGGTCGGGCTGGCTCTGGCCTTCGGTCTCGTTCGAGCGGTCACCGGTGACAGTGGTGCACTGTGGTCGGTCGTACTGCTGGTGACCCCGGCCGGTCTGCTCGGGATCCAACCGATCGCCGGCTGGTACTGGGGCGGCGCCCTGACCTGGCTCGAACTCGCCGCCACCGCCGCCGTACTCCCCCTGGTCGGCACGGTCCTGCTACTGGCCGTGGTCGCCTGGCACGGCGGCCGGTACCGGGCGATCCGGGCACGCTCGGCCGGCGACCCGTGCCCGACCTGTGGGCACGTATCCGGTCTCGCACGACGGGCCGACGCTGAGGAGGGCCGGGCAATGCCCTGATCAGCCCGGCGCGGCGCGATGGACAACCCGAGCGAAGGCGGCCTGGTCCGCTCGGGTGAGCCGCTCGTCGCCGAGCAGATCCACCAGGAGCAGGGTCTGCAACAGGATCAGCCGGACTGGATCGGCTGCCGGCGGGCGTGCCACACCGAGCGCGGCCCGGATCAGCGCTCCGGCCACCTCCGGCGGCACCTCCTGGGTACCGCCGTCGTAGCGGTCGTGTATCCGGGCGGCGAGCCGCCGTACCGTCGCGCCGTCACCGACCCGGGTCAGCCGCCGGTCCACCGCCACCACCACCGCGGCGGCGAGCGCGTCGACATACCCGTCGAGCGCTCCGGCCCGGCGGAACAGGTCGAGGCGGTCGGCGTACCAGATGGTGTTTCCCCTGGTCAGCAGGAGCACGGCACGTAGGCAGAGCGAAGAAGGCGCCGTCGGTGTGCGGGCTGGCCAGCCGCGACCCGCCGGAGGCCCAGAAGCCGCGCGACGCGCGCCAGGCCGCCCGGCGCCGCAACGGCACCCGCAGGTGTGCCGGCGCGGGCGGGCCCGGCGACCGCCGGCGGCCACCAGCCGCCCCGCCAGCTCCGCGCCCACGCCGACGCCGTCGGGCGGGTGCCAGCTCACCCGCGCCAGTGCGCCGGCCCGGGCGGTCCGGCCGGGCATCAGGTCAACCCCGGAAACCCCATCCGTGTACGCGGACAGCGCCACACAGCCCTGCTGCATCCGTGCGGTCAACTCCTCCAGCTCGCCCGCTCCGGTCCGTAGTCGCGTGAGCGCGGCAGCCGGCAGCGCCTCGCCCGACTCCATGGCGGTGGTGGCGGCGATCCGAGCACGCAGCTCGACCAGGCTGGCGGTGCTGGCGCATACCTCGTCGGCTGCCCTACGCAGCGCGGCGACCGCCTCGCCGACGCCGCCGACCGGCCCGACCCCCGACAACCGGCACAGTTCGCCGACCCCGCCGCTGAGCTGCCGCTGCACCTGACCGGCCTGCTCCAGGGCGGCGTCCCAGCGCCGCAGCGCGCGGGCCGGCAGCGGATGCCGCGAGCCGGTCGTCACCGCCCGAGCCCGTCCGAGGCTCAACACCAATCCCGCGTACGCCTGCCGCAGCTCGTCGATGCCGCGCTCCACCACCCAGGCCGCGTGCTCCGCCATCCGAGCCCGCCGCCAGGCGACGACGCGGAATAGCGAC
The DNA here is from genome assembly GCF_040120695.1 of Plantactinospora sp. B6F1. NCBI lineage: Bacteria > Bacillati > Actinomycetota > Actinomycetes > Micromonosporales > Micromonosporaceae > Plantactinospora > Plantactinospora sp. B6F1. Next base: position 120,463 of record NZ_JBEEAC010000007.1, read on the forward strand.
CCCACCCATCGACCCCGCATCCCGCTCCGCGTCGACGATCGACGTCAACCCCACATGTGGGCACGTGGACCTGGGTGGCACTGGCGGAGATTCAGGCGATGCTGACGCCGGCAGGCTTCCCTGCGGATCAGCGGCGTCGCTGCCAGGGGTGGTCGTGCCGCGAAGCGTCGTCTCGCACCGGACGTCAAGCCTGGCTCTCATGGTGGTCGAGGAGGCCGCGGAGCAGTTCTTCGAGCTGTCGCCGCTGGCTGGCCGTCATCGTTGCGAGCAGGCGTTCCTCATTGGAGACATGGTCGTCCAGTGCCGCGTCGATGACCTCCCGCCCCCGTTGGGTGAGGGCGACCCGGATTGTGCGGCGGCTGTGCGGGTCGGGCTCACGGGTGACGAGTCCTTTGGCGACGAGCCGGTCGAGCCGGTTGGTGATCGCGCCGGATGTGACCATGGTGCTGTCGGCAAGCTGGCCCGCGGTCAGACCGCGCCCTTCGGTGTCGGCGCGCCGCAGGGTCGCCAGGATGTCGAACTCTCCCGGTTGCAGGCCGTGCTGAGAGAAGACTGTCTGTAGCTCGCGCTCGAACAGACGTGTGAGCCGAGAGAGCCGGCCGAACACCCCCATCGGGCTGACATCGACATCCGGGCGCACCCGCGCCCACTGGGCAACGATTCGGTCGACGCTGTCCTCCACCCCATACACCTCTCAACGTTGAACTGTTTGACGGCAAGCACTTTAACACCGTAGTCTCCTCAACGTTAAACAGTTCAAGGCTGAGGGGTTGTATGGACAAGCTCCGCACCACGTTGCTCACGGCGATCGCCCCGGCGACGTGGGGGACGACGTACATCGTGACGACCGAAATGTTGCCCGACGGGCATCCGCTGTTCGCCTCGCTGGTACGAGCATTGCCCGCGGGGCTGGTCGCGATCGCGCTGACCAGGGCACGACCCACGGGTGCGTGGTGGTGGAAGTCTGCCGTGCTGGGTGTACTCAACATCGGCGCGTTCTTCCCGCTGCTCTTCGTCGCCGCCTACCACCTGCCCGGCGGCGTTGCCGCCACACTCGGAGCCGCGCAACCACTCGTCGTCGCGATCCTCGTCGTCGTCATCCTGCGCGAGTCGTTCTCTGCGTGGCGCCTGTGGTGGGGAATCGTCGGGATCATCGGTGTCGCCCTGGTCGTACTGCGTTCCACCGCGACACTCGATGCGGTCGGTGTGCTCGCCGGGCTGCTGAGCGCCGTGTCCATGGGCTTCGGCGTCACTCTCACCAAGAAGTGGGGGCGAGCCGCAGGGGTGCCCGCGATGGGCCTCGCCGGATGGCAACTGACGGCGGGCGGACTGTTCCTCCTGCCCGTCACCCTGCTTGTCGAGGGCGTCCCCGTGACCATCGATGTCACCGCACTGGCCGGTTACGCGTGGCTCGGACTTGTCGGTGGGCTCCTCACCTACACGCTGTGGTTCAGCGGCATCGCCCGGCTGCCGGCCGCTTCGGTCGCCGTGCTCGGACTGCTCTCGCCACTGGTCGCCGCCGGACTCGGAGCGCTCCTCCTGGGCCAGACCCTCGGCGTCGTACAGATGGTCGGGTTCGCGCTTGCCCTGGCGGCGATCGCGGCAGGGCAGGTCACTCCGCGCAAGAAGACGCCCTCTCGCACCCCGAACATCACCCAGACCACGGATCCGGACACCAACCGGCCGGCGTTGCTCGCCGCGCGGACCAGGACAGGATCATGAAGATTGCGATCATCGGCGCGACAGGAATGGCAGGCTCCCGCATCGCCGTAGAAGCAGCGCGTCGAGGACACATCGACTCCGGGTACTCACGCTCAGAAGCCAGTGCCGGACGAACCGCCCCCGGAATCACCTTGTCGACCGCTGACGCCACCGACCCGGAAGCCATGGGTCGGATCGCGGCTGAGCACGACGTCATCGTGCTGGCCACCAGACCAGCTCCTGGGACGCGAGAGGATGCCACATCCCCAGTGACCGTCGTCCTGGACGCAGCCCTTGGCGCCGGGCGCCGCGTCATCGTGATCGGCGGCGCAGGCCCGCTGCGGTGCCCTGACCGCCCGGACCAGCTCGTGATCGATGACCAGCGCTTCGTTCCCGAGCAGTGGCGAAGCATCGCCCAGGCCAGCGTCGACCAGTTCAACGCCTGCGGGGCTCACGACGCGGACTGGACCTACCTGAGCCCTCCGGCGTTGCTCGGGTCCGGCACCCGCACCGGGAGCTACCGACGCGGAGGAAACCAGCTCCTCATCGACGTCAACGGAGAGTCGCGCATCTCCGCAGAGGACTTGGCCGTCGCCGCTGTGGACGAGATCGAGAACCCCCAGCTCGGTACGCGGCACTTCACCGTGGCGTACTAGGCGCGGGGTGCCGGAGCAAGCTGGGCGGTCAGCTCGCGTACCACCTCGACCAGCAGGTCGATGTCGGTCTCGGTGGTCCGCCAGTTCACGATCGCCGGGCGGAGCGCGACCCGGCCGTCGTAGACGGTGGTGCCGACGAAGACCCGGCCGTCGTCCAGCAGAGCCGCACCGAGCCGCCGGTTGAGGTCGTCGAGTCCGTCCGGCGGCACGTGCTCCGGAGCGGCCCGGAAGCAGACGATGCAGAGCGGCACCTCGGCCAACCGTTCCAGCTCGGGCGCCTCGTCCACTCCCCGGGCGAGGCGCTGGGCCAGGTCGAGCTGCCGCTCCACCATCGCCCGGTGGCCCTGGCGGCCGTACGCGGCCAGGGTCGCCCAGATCGGCATCGACCGCGCCCGGCGGGACGACTCCGGCCCGTGCAGCGCGTAGTCCACCGGCCCCGGCTGCCCCGACCACAGTGGGCTCCCCGGCCCCGGCAGGTACGTCGTGCCGGGCATCCCGAACGCCACCGGCAACCGGGCCGGCTCGCGGAGAAAGGCGAACCCGCTCTCGTACGGCACGTTGAGCCACTTGTGCCCGTCACAGGCGATCGAGTCGGCCCGCTCGATCCCGCGCACCAGAGCGGCGGTCCGGGGCGAGAGCGCGGCGAACAAACCGAACGCGCCGTCCACATGCAACCAGGCGCCGTACCGCTCGGCGAGGTCGGCGAGGGCGTCGACCGGGTCGAAGTCGCCCGCGTTCACCTCACCGGCGTTGGCGATCAGCACCGCCGGCCCGTCCAGTTCGGCGAGGCGCCGCTCGATCGCCGGCAGGTCGACCCGGCCCACCCGGTCCCGGGCGTACACCTCGGCGGTGTCCCGGCCGTGCCCGAGCATCTGCAACGCCTTGCGTGCGCTGGCATGCAGGTAGCCGCCGGAGAGCACCGGCATCCGGGGCAGCGTGCCGAGCCCGTCCGCCGCGACGTCCACGCCGTGCCGCTCGGCCCACCAGTGCGTGGCGACGGCCAGCGAGGTGAAGTTCGCGAAGGTGGCGCTGGCGACCAGCGCCCCGCCGTACCGGTCGGGCAGCCCGAACAGTTCCCGCAGCCAGCGCAGCGCGATCGCCTCCAGCTCGGCGGCGAGTGGCGAGGAGGCCCGGAAGGCGGCGTTCTGGTCCAGCAGCGCGGCGGTCCAGTCACCGGCGAGCGCGGCCGGGGTGGCGCCGCCGATGACGAAGTGGAAGAACCGCGGTCCGGCGGAGTGGGTCGCGGCGGCGGCGCCGATCCGAAGCAGCCGCTCCAGGGCGGCCGCCGCTCCGATGCCCCGCTCCGGCAGATCGCCGGGCGTCGTCCCGGTCGGTTGTTCACCGGCACCGGTGGACGGGTCCGAATTGGACAGTGTGGAGAGTTCGGTCAGCAGCGCCTCGGTGGCCGGCTCGTGCACCGGACGGTCGGCGAGCGAGTCCAGGTAGGGACCGGCGGCCGCGTACACCTGGCGCAGCACCTCCGCCGCCGCGTCCCGATCGTGCAACGGGTCGCCCATCCCGCTCTCCTCCGCTCCGGGCACGCCGGCCTCCGGCACGCCGTCCACCGGTCCGGTCCCCTGGCACCGGCGCGACCACGGTGACAGGGGCGGATCGCCCGGCGCTGGTCACCCTGCCACCGGCGCCACCGACGAGGACAGAGCAATCACCCGGCGGTGGTCACCGCCGCAGCTCACCGGCCCGCCCCGCCGGAGCTGGCGGCGAGCCACACCTCCTGGACCAGTCCCGCCGTACCGCCGGGGATCGGCCACCGGGACCAGAGCCTCCGCAACGCTGCCACGTCGACGAGTTCCTCGTCGACGCCGCTGCCGTCCCAGCGCTGGACGAACCGGCGGGTCGGCCCCCGGAGGAAGGCGTCCAGGAAGCGCGCCCTCGGCCGGGGCGCGGTGACCACCTCCGGCAGCATCCCGGCGGCGATCTCGGCGACCAACTGGTCCCGGGGCGGGCAGCCGCGCCGGCCCGCCGGCCCGGTGAGGGTACCCAGGAAGTCGGGATCGAGCAGCGGATTCACCACCGTCACCCCGTGGGTGGTGCCGAGCGCGGCCAGGCTGGCACAGGTCAGCCCGAGGTCCCGCCGACGAACGTGCCAGGCGATCCGGCGGTCGAGCCGGCGGGGCTCCCCGCGCCGTTCCGCCCGGAAGGCCCGGTAGATCTCCGCCGACACCTCCGGGCGCAGCCACGGAAACATGTCCCGGCTCGACCTGTGCCCCCGGAGCGCGGTCCGAAGCTGGCCGGCGGCCCGGCGCAACCGTACCCATGGTTGACCGGACCCGGCGGTACGCCAGCCACCGAACACCTGGTCCCCACCGGCGCCGGTGAGCATGGCACCACCGGCCGCCAGCTCGACGATGGGCAGGTGCAGGTGCAGGTTCACCGGGTGCCGCAGACCGTGCCGGCGCAGCAGCCGCCCCGCCGTCGGACCGACCAGGTCCAGATCGTCGTCCGCCTGGAGGAGTTGCCAGTCCCCGATGCCCAGCGCCTGGACGATCCGATCCTGCCAGCGTGACTCGCCGGCCGGGGACACCCCGGAGAACCGCCAGGTGACCGGCACCGGGTGCGGCAGCCCCTCCCGCCGGGCCACCCGCAGCGCGACCGCGAGCACGAGCGACGAGTCCGGCCCGCCGGAGAAGCCGACCAGGCACGGCGGTCGGCGCAGCGCGGGCAGTACCGCCCGTTCGAGGGCGCCGAGCGGGGTCACCGCGCGCCCCGGGTCCGCAGCGGTCTCCGGCGGGGCCCAGCCGAGTGACCACCGTGCCGGGCCGGCTCGCTGCATGGACTGCCCGGGTAGGTGCCCGAGGACCACCCCGGAGGCGATCTCGCGTCGGGTCAGCCGCGAGGCGGGAGGTTGCGAGGCGGGAGATTTGGCCACGGGTCAGCGCTTCCCCGGCTCCTGAATGAGACTCACTAAAAGTGCCTTTCACTCAAGACGGGGAGCAAATGGACAGAAGGATGGTACCGCCACCCACTGCCGACCCCGCGCAACGACGCGGGCCGCGTGGCCTGGCCGCCAGCGGCCCACGTGCCGCTCCGCCGCGGGGCGGGCGGGGGGTCGATCAGCCCGGACAGCGCGGCCCCGCGCCGGCCAGGGCACCGCTGATCGAGTACCTGCCGGCCCGTGCCACCCGGAGCACCGTCCAGTCGCCGTACGGGGCCAGGCAGGCGTCGGGGCCCTCCACCCGCAGCCACCTCGACCAGCGCAGCCGGAGCAGGGTCTCCCCTGCCGCCGGCACGTCGACCGTCAACTCCGCCGACGTCGCCCGCACCAGCTCCACGCCCGGGGTCCCGGGCACCGGTCCCTCGGCACCGTCCGGTGGGTCGCCCCCACCCGGGGTGACCGGCGGTGACCCGATCGCCTCCACGATGGACGGCGAGCCGGCGACCGCGTACAGGGTCCAGTCCGGGTGCCGCCAGACCGGGGTCAGGTACGGCAGCCCGCCCCGGACCAGTTCCGCCTCCCGGCGGCCGACCCAGGACGGCTCCGCCCCGGCCAGCGCGACGTACCGGACACCGTTGTGCCGCAGCCAGTGCCCGTACGACTCCGCGTCGACGCTGCCGTCCAGGAAGAGCCGGTTGTGTGCCTGGTCAGCCTGGCGCAGCCAGCCCCGGGCCAGCGGCGCGGCCTCCGGGACGTACGCCGCCTCCCAGTAGTTCGCCGTCGGAATCACCTCGACCCGGCCGGGTGGCCGGCGGGCCAGCTCGGCCAGCAGCGGTGCGAAGTAGCTCCGGGACGCCGTCGGGTCCCCGGCCGCGCGCAGGTCCGCCACCGAGACCGGCGGCTCCACCACGGCGACCAACGCCATGATCGCGACCAGCACCGCTCCGGCCGCCCGCCGGGGCCACCTCCGGACCAGTCCGGCCGGCAGCGTCCCATAGCCCACCAGCACCGGCAGCGCGAACATCGCGGCCAGCCGGGTGGCGTTCAGCCCCACCGGGGTCCGGATGGCGAACGCGGCCAGCACTCCCAGCGTGGCCAGCACCGCCCCGGCCCGGACCTCCCGGCGCGGCACCAGCAGCGCCACCAGCACACTCGCCACCGCCGCCGTCACCGTGTCCGCCAGGCTGATGTTCATCCAGCCACCCGCGCCGAACACCAGCCCCAGCGCCACCGTCGGCACCCCGGCGGCCGCCACCAGCACCGGCCCGTCGAGGCTGAGGTGTAAGGAGGGGGCCCTTCTACTACCGAAAGCGATAAGCGGGGGCCCTTCCTTACCCGCGCCGGCGAGCATCACGAAGAGGCCCGCCACCGGGCTCGCCGCCCCGGCCAGCGCGGCCGCCGTCCCGGCCAGGCCCCGGCGCAGCGCCGGCCGGACGGTGCTGGTCAGCGCGAGCAGGGCGAGGAGTCCGAATGCCACCCCGATCGCGTAGGTGATCCGGCCGGAGACGAGGTTGCCGGCGATGCAGGCGGCGCCGACCATTCCGCCGAGCACCGGCCGGCGGGCGCCGGTGCGCAGCATCAGCAGCGCCAGTGCCGCCGCCGAGACCAGCAGGGCGAGCGCACCGGCCAGCCGGGGGCCGAGGGTGTCGGCACCGAGCCAGTGCATCAGCGGCGGGGTGACGATGCTGTAGCCGTACGGCGAGATTCCGGCGTACCACCCGAGGTCCAGCGGGGCAATTCCGTGCCGGCCGAAGAAGTTGGCCCGGGCGACCTGGGCGGAGAGGTCGGTGCCGAGCGGTGGGGCGAGCAGGAAGGCGACCGTCAGCACGCCGGCCAGGCCGACCGCGCCGGACAGCACCCGGATGACCCGGCGCCGGTCAGGCATTCAGCACACGCTCCGCCGCCGCCCGGGATCGTCGCGCCGTCCGCAGGTAGTGGTCCAGGAACTCGCCCGGGTCGCCGCCGCCGAGCAGGCGTACCACGCCGGCCAGCTCCACACCGTGCCGGGGCAGCTGGTCGCCGGCCCGGCCGCGTACCAGCATCAGCGCGTTGCGCACCTGGGCCGCCATGCTCCACCCGGCGGCCATCGCGGCCGCGTCGGCGCCGTCGATCACCCCGGCCTCCCGGGCGGCGGCCAGCGCGTCGAGGGTACGCGTGCAGCGCAGCTCGGGCAGTCGACCGGCGTGCCGGAGCTGGGTGAGCTGCACCGCCCACTCCACGTCGGCCAGCCCGCCCCGGCCCAGTTTGGTGTGCGTGGCCGGGTCGGCGCCCCGGGGCAGCCGTTCGGTCTCCACCCGGGCCTTGATCCGGCGGATCTCCACCACCTGCTCCCGGGCCAGTCCTCGTTCCGGATAGCGCACCGGATCGGCGACCGCCTCGAACTCGCGCCCGAGGTCGGCGTCGCCGCAGACGTGCCGGGCCCGCAGGAGTGCCTGTGCCTCCCAGACCTCGGACCAGCGGGCATAGTACTGCGCGTACGCGCCGAGGCTGCGGACCAGCGGCCCCTGCCGGCCCTCGGGGCGCAGGTCGGCGTCGACCCCGAGCGGCGGGTCGGCGGCCGGCATGGCGAGCAGCCGGCGCAGTTCCTCGGCGATCGCCCGGGCCGCCGCGCTGGCCGCGTCCTCGGCCACCCCGGGCGGGGCGTCGTAGACGAAGAGCACGTCGGCGTCGGAGAGGTAGTTCATCTCGTACCCGCCGAGCCGACCCATCCCGATCACCGCGAACCGCAGTCCGGGCATTGCCGGCCGGGTCGCCCGGGCCACCCGCAGCGCCGCCCGCAGGGTGGCGTCGGTGACGGCGGAGAGCGCCGCGCCGACGGTGAGCACATCGGAGTCGCCGACGACGCCGGCCGGGGCCGGTTCCGGGGCGACGGTCACGGCCATCCCGGTCCGACCGGCCGGGGCCAACGACCCCGCCCGGTAGAGCACGTCGGCGCAGGCGATCCGGATCAGTTCCCTGCCACGCAGCGCCCGGACCGACCGGATCGCCTCGGTCGGGTCGGCCGGCTGCGATCCCCGGCCGACGAGGTAGCGGTCGGCTGCGGCCACGAACCCGTCCCGCAACACCTCGGTGTCCCGGGGGGTCAGCTCGGTGTCGTCGGCGAGCAGCCGCAGCGCCTCCGGGTCCCGGGCCAGCAGGTCGGCGACGTAGCGGGAGACCGCCAGGGTACGGGCCAGCCGGCGGGCCACCGGCCCCCCGTCACGGAGCAGCCGCAGGTACCACGGGGTGCCGCCGAGCTTGTCGGAGACCTGGCGGTAGTTGAGCAGTCCCCGGTCCGGCTCGGGCGCGTCGGCGAACTCCTGGAGCAGCACCGGCAGCAGGGTGCGCTGGATCGCGGCCGTCCGGGTCACCCCGCCGGTCAGCGCCTCCAGGTGCCGCAGCGCCCGGGTCGGGTCGGCGAAGCCGAGGATCTCCAACCTGTTCCGAGCCGCCTCCGGGGTGAGTCGCAGCCCGTCGGCGGGGACCCGGGCGACCGCCTCCAGCAGCGGGCGGTAGAGCAGTTTGGCGTGCAGCCGGCGTACCTCGGTGGCGTGGCCGACCCAGTCGGCCCGGAACGCCTCGACGGCGTCCCGGCCGGGCAGCGCCGTGTAGCCGAGCGCGTGCGCGAGCCAGCGCAGTGCCGGCCGGTCCGCCGGCACGGTGTGGGTACGCCGCAGCGCCTGCAACTGGAGCCGGTGCTCGACCCCGCGCAGAAAGCGGTACCCGCGCAGCAGCGCCTCGCCGTCGGCCCGCCCCACGTATCCGCCGGCAACCAGGGCCCGCAGTGCCGGGATGGTGCCGGGGGCACGCAGCGACTCGTCGCCCCGGCCGTGCACCAGTTGCAGGAGCTGCACCGCGAACTCGATGTCCCGCAGCCCGCCCGGCCCACGCTTGATCTCCCGCTCCAGCTCGCGGGGCGGTATGTTGTCGATGATCTTGCGGCGCATCGCCCGGACGTCCTCGACCGCCTCCGGCCGTTCGGCGGCCTGCCAGACCAGCGGGGCGAGCGCGTCGATCCACTCCTGGGCCAGCGCGACGTCGCCGGCCGCCGGGCGGGCCTTGAGCAGCGCCTGGAACTCCCAGGTCCGGGCCCAGCGGCGGTAGTAGGCGAGGTGGCTGGCGAGGGTACGCACCAGCGGCCCCCGGTTGCCCTCCGGCCGCAGCGCGGCGTCCACCGGCCAGGCCACCAGCCCGCAGATCTCGATGATCCGGGTCGCCACCCGGGTGGCGGCCGGCAGGTCCTCGTCGGTGGCGGCCACGAAGATCACGTCGACGTCGGAGACGTAGTTCAGCTCGTTGCCGCCGCACTTGCCCATCGCCACCACCGCCAGCCGGGGCGCCTTACCCGCCGGCAGCTCGCCGACCGCGATACCGTACGCGTCGGCCAGGGTGGCGTCGGCGAGCGCCGACAGCGCCGCCATGGTCTGCTCCAGGCCGCGCCCGCCGGTCAGGTCGGCCGCCGCGATCCGCAGCAGGGCCAGCCGGTACGCCCGGCGCAGCGCCGCCACCACCGGCAGCGGGTCCGGTCCGCCGCCGGGATCGGCGCGATCCCGATGCAGCAGTCCGTCGGCGTCCGGTGGCAGTCCGTCGACCCCGGTACGCAGTGCCCGCCACTGCTCCGGGTGGGCCACCAGGTGGTCGCCGAGCGCGGACGAGGCGCCCAGCACGGCGAGCAGCCGGCGACGCAGCCCCGAATCGGTGTGCAGGGCGGCGAGCAGGCTCCCCCCTCCGTCGCCCGTGTCGTCGCCGGTGTCGCCAAGCGCGCTGTCGGCGCCCCTGCCGCCAGCCGCGCCGGCACGCCTCGCCGGGGGCGCGATGCGGCGTTCCGCCTCGACGATCCGGTGGAGTTGGCGCAGGGCCAGGTCCGGGTCGGCGGCCCGGGAAAGCGCGGTGAGCAGCTCGCCGGCCGGCTCGTCCACCGGCTCCTGGGTGTCGACGTCCCACAGCCCGAGCCCGTCCGGCCCGAGCAGGTCGGCAGCGCGGCCCACCCCGTCGCCGCCAACCCGTTCCCGGTCGCCCACCCCGAAGCCGTACCGGGCGAGCCGGCCGGTCGCGCTGATCGGTCTGCTCATCGGCGGCCGCCTCCCGTGTCGGTCGTCGACGACCACACCGGAGTCCGTCGTGTCGATCGGGGGCGGTCTCCCGGGTCCGTCATCGGCGGCGGCTCCTAGTGCCCGAGCAGCGGCAGGGTGGGCCGGGGCGGGACGTCGTCGAGCCGGCCCTGGGCCAGGGCCGCGAACCGGGCCGCGAACGGCTGCCACACCTCTTCCACGTCGGCCAGCACCTCGGCACAGGCGGCCACCACCAGCTCCGGGTCGTAGCCCAGCTCGGCCAGCGTCGCCGAGTCGGTCGCCCAGTCGGCGATCATCGCGGCGTCGCACTCGATGTGGAACTGGAGGCCCCAGGCCCGGTCACCGAGCCGGAACGCCTGGTGCGGATAGCGGGTCGAGGCGGCCAGCAGGGTCGCGCCCTGCGGCAGCTCGGTGATCTCGTCGACGTGCCACTGGAACACGTCCGGGATCATCGGCACGTACCGGAAGAGCGGATCGTGCTCGGCCGCGTCGCGCTTGCCGACCACGCTGGGCCCGACCTCCGGCCCGGCCGCGCTCCGCTGCACCGTACCGGCGTGCGCGGTGGCCAGCAGTTGGGCGCCGAGGCAGATCGCCAGGGTCGGCACCCGGTGCCGGACCGCCTTGCGGAGCAGCCCCTCCAGGGCGGGGAACCAGGGCGCCCCGGGGGTGCCGTCGGGTGCCGGGTACGGATGCTGGTAGCCGCCGAGGACCACGAGAGCGGCGTACCCGGTCAGGTCGTCGGGCAGCGGGTCCCCGGCGTGCGGCCGGAGCACCGCCAGGTCGAGTCCGGCCTCGGTGAGCCACTCCCCCAGCCGGCGGACGTCGTCCGTCGGGTCGTTCTCGATCACCAGCGCGGTGGCGGTGCCGCCCGTGCTGCCGGTGTCGCTCTCGGTTCCGGTCTCGGTTGCCACGGTGTCGAGGCTATCCGGTGCGCCCGACCGCCACCGATAGGCTCGGGGCCGAGCGGAGCGAGGAGGCGAGGTGGCCGACGATCAGGCGGTGCGACCACCGGCGCTGCGGCCCGGTGACACGGTGCTGCTGGTGTCGCCGTCCGGGCCGACCCGGGCGGACCGGGTCGCCCGCGGCGTGGAACTGCTCACCGGTTGGGGCCTTCGTCCGGTCCTCGCCCCGAACGCGTACGCCCGGCGCGGCTACCTCGCCGGGGACGACGCGCTGCGCGCCGCCGACCTGAACGCGGCCTTCGCCGACCCGGCGGTACGCGGCGTGCTCTGCACCCGGGGCGGCTACGGCGCGCAGCGGGTGGTCGACGCGATCGACATGTCGGCGGTGCGCCGCGACCCGAAGGTGGTGGCCGGGTTCTCCGACATCACCGCGCTGCAACTCGCGCTCTGGCGCGGCGCCCGGCTGGCCACCGTGCACGGCCCGGGAGCGGCCTGGCTGGACGAGCGCACCCCACCGGTCTCGGCCGAGTCGCTGCGCGCCGCGCTGATGTGCCCCGAGCCGGTGGTGGTGCACCGGCTGCCGACCGAGGAGACCGCGAGCGTGCTGGTTCCCGGTAGGGCCACCGGCCGGCTGCTCGGCGGCAACCTCTGCCTGCTCACACACTCCCTCGGCACCCCCGACATGCCGGACCTGACCGGGGCGGTCCTGCTGGTCGAGGATGTCGGGGAGCCGCCGTACAAGATCGACCGGATGCTCACCCACCTGCGCCGCACCGGGGCGCTGGCCGGGGTGGCCGGGGTGGCGGTCGGCCAGTTCACCGACTGCGCGGACGGCTGGGCGGTCGGGGTGGCCGAGGTGCTGGCCGAACGCCTCGGCGACCTGGGCGTGCCGGTGCTCGGCGGGCTGCCGATCGGGCACGGGGTCGGGCAGCTCACCGTGCCGGTCGGCGTACCGGCGACGCTGGATGCGGACGCCGGCACCCTGACGGTCTCCCCCGCCGTACGCTGAGCCCGGAACTCCCGGGTGGGTCCTCGACGCCACCAGCCGGGGATGGAAGGACCGGGTCGAGCAGCGGGGTGAGTCAGGCGATGCTGGCGCAGACGATGAGCGCGGCGCCGAAGTGGGTGGCGGCGCTGACCCGGGCGGCGGGGTGCGGCTCGTCGGCGCAGATCACCTCGCCGAGCTTGCCGGGCGTGAGCCAGTCGAGCACCAGGAAGCCGAGCGCCATGACCCCGAGGCCGATCAGTCCGAACAGGACGGTCGAGGCGAGCCCTTTGGTGAAGTCGCTGTAGCTGGTCAGGATCGCGGTGAAGACGATGGCGGCGATGCCGAGTTGGTTGGCGAGCAGCAACAGCGCCGCGTTGCCGTTGCGGCGTGCCCAGATCAGCTCGCGCAGCCGGCCCGGGGTGAGCAGGTCGACAAGCCCGAAACCCGCGGCCATCAAGGCGATGCCGACCACGCCGAACACGATGCTCTGCCAGGCTCCCACGAGCAGGTCCTCGACCACCGTCTGTCTCCGATCGGGTGTGGGCGGCCGTACGAGGGGGCCGCGTCGTCAGGGACGATAACGCGGCCCGACAAGCGCGGCTGACCGATACCCCGGAGCAGCGCCCGGCTAGAGCAGACCCAGGTAGCGCTGCCGCTCGTAGGGGGTGACCTCGCGGCGGTACTGCTCCCACTCGGCGCGCTTGTTGCGCAGGAAGAAGTCGAAGACGTGCTCGCCGAGCACCTCGGCGACCAACTCCGAGCCGGCCATCACGTCGATCGCCTCGGCGAGGTTCTCCGGCAGCGACTCGTATCCCACCGCCTTGCGCTCGGCGTTGGAGAGCGCCCAGACGTCGTCCTCGGCCCCCGGCGGCAGCTCGTAGCCCTCCTCGATGCCCTTGAGCCCGGCGCCGAGCAGTACCGCGAAGGCGAGGTAGGGGTTGGTGGCCGAGTCCGGCGAGCGGATCTCCACCCGGGCCGAGTTCGGCTTGCCGTACGCGGGCACCCGAACCAGCGCGGAGCGGTTCAGGTGCCCCCAGCAGACGTACGCCGGGGACTCGGTGATCCGGTCCGGCAGCGCCTGCGGGAAGAGCCGCTTGTAGGAGTTGACCCACTGGTTGGTGACCGCGGTGTATTCGCGGGCGTGCACCAGCAGCCCGGCGATGAAGGCGCGGCCGACCTTGGAGAGCTTCATCGGGTCGCTGGCGTCGTGGAACGCGTTCCGCTCCCCCTCGAACAGCGACAGGTGGGTGTGCATCCCGCTGCCGGGCTGGTCGGTGAAGGGCTTCGGCATGAAGCTGGCCCGTACCCCGGTGGAGAGCGCGACCTCCTTGACCATGTGCCGGAAGGTCATGATGTTGTCGGCCGTGGTGAGCGCGTCGGCGTAGCGCAGGTCGATCTCCTGCTGGCCGGGCGCGACCTCGTGGTGGCTGTACTCCACCGAGATGCCGATCCGCTCCAACGCCAGTACCGCCTGCCGGCGGAAGTCCCGGGCCACCGCGTGGGTGGTGTGCTCGAAGTAGCCGCCGTCGTCGACCGGGATCGGCAGCGAGCCGTCGTTGGGGCCGTTCTCCAGCAGGAAGAACTCGATCTCGGGGTGGGTGTAGAAGGTGAAGCCCTTCTCGGCGGCCCGGGACAGCGCCCGGCGCAGCACGTGCCGCGGGTCCGCCCAGGACGGGCTGCCGTCGGGGAGCAGGATGTCGCAGAACATCCGGGCGCTCTCGCCACTGACCCCGCCCTCGAAGGGGAAGACCTGGAAGGTGGTCGGGTCGGGCATCGCCACCATGTCCGACTCGAAGACCCGGGCGAAGCCCTCGATGGCGGAGCCGTCGAAGCCGATCCCCTCGTCGAAGGCCGCCTCCAGCTCGGCGGGGGCCACCGAGACGCTCTTCAGCGTGCCGAGCACGTCGGTGAACCACAACCGGACGAAACGAATGTCACGCTCTTCCAGCGTGCGGAGCACGAACTCCTGCTGACGGTCCACCGCTACCCCTCGCACACTATGTTCGGACCGGCCCAGCCGGCGCACGGCCTGACGGTCCAGTCTTCACCGGTTCCGTTACGCCGACGTTACGGGAACTAGATCGGAACCGATGCGTGGGCTGGCACGGCCTGCGTACTTACCGGGCGTTCGCCCCAAACATAACCCCCGGACCGGCTCCGGCGTCCACCGGGCGGTTCCCGGCGCGGCGGACCGACCGGACGGCGCCCCGCGCGCCCGAGCCGACCGGACGGCTCCCTGCGCGCCCGAGCCGAACCGGACCGGCTGCGGCAAGATGGGGACATGCCGACCTTGCGCATCGCCCTGGCCCAGGTCAACCCCACCGTCGGCGACGTCGCCGGCAACTCGGCCCTGATCCGCGCGCGGTCCCGGGAGGCTGCCGGAGCCGGCGCGCACCTCGTGGTCTTCCCGGAGATGGCGCTCACCGGGTACCCGGTCGAGGACCTGGTCTTCCGGGACTCCTTCGTCGCCGCCTCCCGGTCCACCCTCGACCGGCTCGCCGCCGACCTCGCCGCCGACGGGCTCGGCGGGCTGCCGGTGCTGGTCGGCTACCTCGACTCCGACGGCCCGGCCAGCGCCAACGCCGAGGCCACCCCGGCCCGGGGGCCGCGCAACGCCCTCGCCGTCCTGCACGACGGGCGGACCGTCGCCCGCTACTTCAAGCACCACCTGCCGAACTACGGGGTCTTCGACGAGGACCGCTACTTCGTGCCGGGCGACACCCTGACGGTGGTCCGGATCGGCGGGGTCGACGTCGCGCTGACCATCTGCGAGGACCTGTGGCAGGCCGGCGGCCCGTTCACGGTCGCCCGCCGCGCCGGGGTCGGGCTGGTCGTCACCATCAACGGTTCGCCGTACGAGCTGAACAAGGACGACGTACGCCTGCCGCTGGTCCGCCGCCGAGCCGCCGAGGCCGAGGCGACGGTCGCGTACGTCAACCTGGTCGGCGGCCAGGACGAGTTGGTCTTCGACGGCGACTCGATGATCGTCGCGTCCGACGGCACCCTGCTGGCCCGCGCCCCGCAGTTCGTCGAGCACCTGCTGCTGCACGACCTCGACCTGCCCGCCGGCCGGGTCGACCCGTCCGGCGCCGAGCCGGCACAGCCGGTGCCGGCCGGCGCCCGGGAGGACGTGGCCGCCGCCACGGAGGACACGGCCGGCGCCCGGGAGGACGTGACCGGCGTCCCGGAGGACACGGCCGCCGCCCGGGAGGACAGAGCCGCGGCCCGGGCCGAGATGGCCGTCGTCCGGGTCCGGGTCAGCGACGGACTGCCCGCCCCGACCGGGCCCCGGGTCACCGGCGGCGTCACCCAGCCGGTCGTCGACGAGGGCGAGGTGTGGCAGGCCCTGGTGCTGGGGCTGCGCGACTACACCGACAAGAACGGCTTCCGCTCGGTGGTGCTCGGCCTCTCCGGCGGCATCGACTCGGCGCTGGTCGCCACGATCGCGGTGGACGCGCTCGGCCCGGAGCGGGTGGTCGGGGTCTCGATGCCGAGCCAGCACTCGTCGGAACACTCCCGGGACGACGCCGCCGAACTGGCCCAGCGGACCGGGCTGGACTACCGGGTCGAGCCGATCCAGCCGATGGTCGACGGCTTCCTGGCCAACCTGTCGCTGCACGGGATGTCGGTGGAGAACCTCCAGGCCCGGGTACGCGGGGTGCTGCTGATGGCGCTGTCGAACCAGGAGGGCCACCTCGTGCTCACCACCGGCAACAAGAGCGAACTCGCGGTCGGCTACTCCACCCTCTACGGCGACTCGGTCGGCGGCTTCAATCCGCTCAAGGACGTCTGGAAGAGCCTGGTCTGGAAGCTGGCGAACTGGCGCAACGCGGAGGCGGTCCGGCGCGGCGAGACGCCGCCGATCCCGGAGAACTCGATCCGGAAGCCGCCGAGCGCCGAGCTGAGCCCCGGCCAGCTCGACACCGACACCCTGCCGGACTACTCGATCCTGGACGCGATCCTGGTCGGCTATGTCGACGGAGACCAGGGCAGGGACGACCTGGTCGCGGCCGGGCACGACCCGGAGGTGGTGGACAAGGTGCTCCGGATGGTGGACATCGCCGAATACAAGCGGCGGCAGTCCGCACCCGGCCCGAAGATCTCCATGAAGGCGTTCGGGCGGGATCGCCGGCTGCCGATCACCAACCGGTGGCGTGAGCGCCCCTGACCGGCCCGGAACCAGTCTCCCGGTGTGAGAACCTGCACTCTTCCCTGCCGTCGCCGCCCACGGCGGTGGGACGATCGGCAGTGACCCGGGGACCGCGAACGCGGCCTCGAGGCGAGAGGAGACAGCGATGTCCGAACACCAGATGGCGTCCGCCCCGGCCGAGGTGGCGACGCTGTACGGCGGTCCGGCGACCCGGCGGGTACGCGCCCGCGACCTGGTAGCCGCCAAGGAGCGCGGCGAGCGGTGGCCGATGCTCACCTCGTACGACCAGTACACCGCCGCGATCTTCGACCAGGCCGGGATTCCGGTACTGCTGGTCGGCGACTCGGCGGCGAACAACGTCTTCGGCTACCCCACGACCCTGCCGGTCACCGTCGACGATTTGCTTCCGCTGGTGCGCGCGGTGGTGGGCGCCACCAGCTACCCGCTGGTCGTCGGCGACCTCCCGTTCGGTTCGTACGAGGAGGGGCCGGCCCAGGCGCTGCGCACCGCCGTACGGTTCATGAAGGAGGGCGGCTGCCACGCGGTCAAGCTGGAGGGCGGCCGGCAGGTGGCGGAGCAGATCCGGGCGATCACCGGGGCCGGCGTGCCGGTGATGGCGCACATCGGGTTCACCCCGCAACGGGAGCACGCCATCGGCGGCTACCGGGTGCAGGGCCGGGGCGAGGCCGCCGACGACGTGCTGGCGGACGCCCTCGCGGTCGCCGAGGCGGGAGCCTTCTCGGTCGTCCTGGAGATGGTGCCGGGCGAGGTGGCCAAGCGGGTCACGCACGAGCTGGCGATTCCCACCATCGGGATCGGGGCCGGCCCGGACACCGACGCCCAGGTGCTGGTCTGGCAGGACATGGCCGGGCTGCGGTCCGGCCGGCTGCCCCGGTTCGTGAAGCGCTACGCGGACCTGCACGGCACGCTCACCGAGGCGACCCGGCGGTTCGCCGCCGAGGTGCGGGACGGCGAGTTCCCCACCGACGAGCACACCTTCTGATCCACCCTTCCGGTCCCCGACGATCCCGACCGGTCGGGAGGGCCGCCGCCGTGGTGGTGGTCCTCCCGGCGGGCCGGAGCCGGCCCCGCCGCCGCGCTCTCAGACGTCGGTGACCCGGATCCCGGCGTGCGCCTTGTAGCGCCGGTTGATCGCGATCAGGTTGGCGGTGAACGCCTCGATCTGGTGCGCGTTGCGCAGCCGCCCGGCGTAGACGCCGCGCATGCCGGGGATCCGCGCGGCCAGCGCGCCGACCAGCCCCACCAGCTCGCGTTCCTCGGTGCAGATCAGCACGTCGAGCTCGATCCGGTCGACCTCCGGGTCGGCCAGCAGTGGCGCGCTGACGTGGTTGAAGGCGGCGCAGACCCGGGAGTCCGGCAGCAGCGCCGCCGCCTGCTGCACGGCGCTACCCTCCTCGACCCGCAGCGGGTACGGCCCCTGCCGGTCGAAGCCGAGCGGGTTGACGCAGTCGACGACCACCTTGCCGGCCAGCGCCTCGCGCAGCCCGGCGACGGTGTCCCGGTGTCCCTCCCAGGGCACCGCGATGATGACCACGTCCGAGCGGCCCGCCACCTCGGCGTTGTCGCCGCCGGCGATCGACGCGTCGGCCGGCATTCCGGGCAGGGTACGGAGTTCGGCCGCCATCTGCTCCGCCCGGCCCGCCGAGCGGGAGCCGACGAGCACCGGCTGCCCCGCCCGGGCCAGCCGGTAGGCCAGTCCCCGTCCCTGGTCGCCCGTGCCGCCGATGATGCCGACGGTGAGTCCGGTGACGTCCGGCAGCACGCTCGCGTCATATGCCATGCCGGAATCCTCGCAGACCGCCCGGCCCGTCGGCGGTGCCGGGCCGGGCGGCGTGAGGTACCCGGGGATTGCCACCGCACCGGAACGCCCGCCGGGCGTTCCGGTGGGAACTCAACCCGTCATCTTCCGCGCGGTCGCCCTAGTGGCCTTCCGCGCCGGCGCCTTCGCCGGAGCCTTCCGGGCCGCGGCCTGCCGGCCGGGCGCCTTACGGCCGGTGACCTTGCTCGCCGTCGTGCCGGTCCGCTTCGTCGCCGCGGTCGCCCGCTTTGCCGGTGCCTTCTTGGCCGTCGCCCGCTTGGCCGGTGCCTTGGTCGCGGTCGCCCGTTTGGCCGGGGCCTTCTTCGCGGTCGCCCGCTTCGCCGGCGCCTTGGTCGCGGTCGTCCGCTTGGCGGGGGCCTTCTTCGCCGCCGCGGTGGTCCGCTTCGCCCCCGCGGTGCTCTTCCGCGCCGCAGCGGTGGTCTTCTTGCCGGCCGTGGCCCGTTTCGCCGCGGTGGCGGTCTTCTTCGCCGCCGCCGCGGTGGTGCGCTTCGCGGTGCCGGCGGTCTTCTTCGCCGCCGCGGTGGTGCGCTTCGCCGTGCCGGCGCGGCCCGTCGCCGCCCGCGCGGTGGTCTTCGCGGTGGCCTTCTTCGCCGGCGCCCGCTTTGCCGCTGCCTTCTTCGCCGGCGCCTTCTTCGCCGCCGTCGCACGCTTGGCCGGGGCCTTCTTCGCGGGTGCCTGCTTGGCCACCGACGAACTGGCGGCCTTGCGGGCCGGGGTGGCCCGGCTGGCCCCCACGGTCCGGCTGCGCGCCGCGGTCTTCTTGCCGGCAGCACTTCTCGCTACCGAGCGGGTGGCCCTGGTTGCTTCGGCCATCTGTGTTCCTCCTTGCGGGACATGCTCTCGGGGGTCTCCTCGCGGAGCACCACGGAGTTTCTCGACGCGGGCTGTCGCCGCGCCGGTCTAGCGCTCCTCCCCGGCCCAGCGGGCATCCTCGGCGTCCCACGCTTCGTTGCGCTGCTGCACCTGCTGCAGCGCCTGCTCCGCGTCGGCTGTCGAGGCGTACGGACCGAGCACGTACCTCGCCGGGCAGACGTCGTCACCGGTCTCGACCCGGTGATGACGGATGCACCAGAAGTACCGCACATCACTCCCGCTGTCGCTCATGGGGTAACTGTGCACGGCAAACCGCCCAAGCGCTACCGTTTCGCGCAAAATGACAGAGCGACTTCCACAGTAGACCCGATCGGATAACCGTCACCGGAGAAACGGCAAAGTGCCGCCGTACGGGGGAAAGGCATTCTGCGGCAAGGGATTCACCGCCGTCAGCGGCCCCCGAAGGCGATGGCGACGTGCCGCGCGGGCGCCGGAAAGAATTTCCCCGCCGACCGGCTCCATCTCCCGCCTCATCAGGCTGACCTGGCACTTCGCGGCGCAGGATGGAGCACAATTCGCGGTGTGGGCAGCATGCGACGCTTGGGTGCGACAGGACGGCTCGGCCGGGTCCTGTCAATGGTCGCGCTGGCCATTCTGGTGCTGCTCGTCGGCAGCGCCGCGCACACCATTATCCGTATCGCGACAGAGCCGTCGATCGAGGAACGGGCCCGACAGGAAGCGGTACGCCAGGCCGCGCTGATCGGTGAGGCACTCGTGCACGGCGTCGGCGACAGCGCCGCCGAACTCGGGCAGACCGCGACCCGGAGCGGACGGGTCGAGGTACTCAGCGTCAACGGCACCGACCGGCGTCGCTCCCCCGGCGTACGGCTGGTGTTCCGGGTGCACGTGACGATGTCCCGGCCCGCGATGGCCGGGCGGAAGCGGACCGAGGTACGGGTCTGTTTCCGTCAGGTCGTCGACCAGGAGCGGGCCGACTTCTCCCGGGTCGAGGTGCCCTGCCCGGACAGCATGCTGCCCGGGATGACGCCGACGGCGGTACCGAGCCAGCCGGCCGGCCAGCCCGCGCCGACACCCGGCACGGAGCCGGTCGACAAGCCCAGCCAGCCGGTCGACAACCCTGGCCGCCCATTCGACGAGCCCGGCCATCCGGCCGACGAGCCCAGCCCGGCCGCCGGACCGGGCGGCTGAGACCGGCACCGGGCGCGTCAGGGTCCCGTGGCCGGCCGGCGGTTATGGTCCTCGGCATGGCCGTCCCGGAGTACGTCGCACGGATCCGCAAACTCGTCGGGCACGACCTGCTCTGGCTGCCCAGCGTGAGCGCCGTGGTCTGCAACGACGCCGGGGAGCTGCTGCTCGGCCAGCGCTCCGACGACCGGCGCTGGTCGGTCGTCAGCGGCATCGTCGAGCCCGACGAGCAGCCCGCCGAGGCACTGGTCCGGGAGGTCTTCGAGGAGACCGGCGTACGGGTGCTGCCGGAGCGGGTGACGAGCGTGGTGGCCCGCCCGCACACCTATCCGAACGGCGACCGGTGCCAGTTCCTCAACATCGGCTTCCGTTGCCGGCTGCTCGACGGCGTCGCCCGGGTCAACGACGACGAGTCGGTCGCGGTCGGCTGGTTCGCGCCCGATCGGCTGCCGCCGCTGGACGAGCACGCCCGGACCACGATCGCGCACGCGCTCGCCACGGAGACCGCCGGGAGCTGGTTCGCCCCGGACTCCTCCGCACTTTCCTGAGCGGCGCGGGCGTGACCTCAGCCGGCCCGCGCGTCCGCTCCAATCACCAGTCCCCGGCCGGACCTGGCCGCGCGGCTCCGGCCCGGCGCAACCCGTCACCCGGCGCCGGTGCCGGCGCCTGACGCTCGGCCTGCACCTGGATCTCGATCCGCGACCGGTGCGCGGCCGGGTGGTAGACCTCGTCGAGCGGACCCAGGAGCGCCCGGCCGACGCCGCTCCGTCGGGCCCGGGAGGCAAGCCAGGCGAACCCGCCCAGGACCGCGGCGAGCGCGCCGGCCAGCACCACGAACGGCACGATCTGCTGCACAGCACGGAGTCTAGGCGCTACCACGGACCCCAGGGACCGCCTCGGTTGCCCGGTTTCAGCAGCGCCGCGGGCACGTTCAACCGGCGGGACCGGCCGGCGGAGTCCGGTGACCGGCCCCGCCGGCCGGCCGGCGGAAATCCGGTGGCGGCCGGTGGGGCGGTGTCGTAGCCTCGCGATGCCCCGACTCTTCGAGGAGGTCGACGAGATGGCTCACCCGGTCACTGGCGCGATAGCCACCACCGCCACGACGCGCGGTCGCACCGCGAGCTGACCTCCGGACACCCGCCCCAGCGGCTCCTGCCGGCCCTTCCCCGCCGGCCGAGCCGCCGACTCCTCGCGTCGTAGCGGTCCCCGCTGGCCGCGGAAGCCCTCCGCGGCCAGCCCTTGGCGTCGGCGATCCGATGCTGTCTCTCACCGCTCATTGCGCTGAACCGAGGAGTACTAGTGGATTCCGCGACATCCTTCGAGCCGTTGACGGCGGCCGAGGGCGGACCAAGTCAGGTCATCCGTACCGGCCAGATCGTGCGGCGTGCCGCGAAACCCTGGACCGGTACCGTGCACGCCCTGCTGCACCACCTGGAAGAGGTCGGGTTTCCCGGCTCACCCTGGGTGGTCGGTACCGGCATCGACGGCAACGGCAACGAGATGCTGACGTACGTCGAGGGCGACATCATGCACCCACACGCCTGGACGGACGAAGGGATCTGGCAGGTCGGCAGGCTGCTGCGCGACCTGCACGACGCCACCGCGAGCTTCCGGCCACCGCCGGGCGCCCGGTGGCAGCCGTGGTGGATGCACCGGGAGGGGCCCGACACGGTGATCGGGCACTGCGACGCCGGGCCGTGGCACGTCGTGGCCCGGGCCGGCCGGCCGGTGGCGTTCATCGACTGGACCCTCGCCGGACCGGTCGACCGGCTCGACGAGGTGGTCGGCACCGCATGGTGGAACGCCCAGTTGCACGACGACGACATCGCCGAACGCCACCACCTGCCGGATTCGGCAGGCCGGGCCCGGCAGCTACGGCTGTTCCTGGACGGCTACGAGCTGCCGGCGGCGGACCGGGCCGGCCTGGTCGGCCGGATGATCGAGTTCGCGATCCGGGACTGTGCCGCCGAGGCGGCCCGGGCCCGGATCACGCCGGAGTCGACCGACCCGACGCCGCTCTGGGCGCTGGCCTGGCGGGCGCGGGCCGCCGGATGGATGATCCGGCACCGTACCCTGCTCGACCGCGCCGTTTCCGGCGGCTGAGTGCCCGGCGGCCGTCGGCACGTTCAGCGCGCCGGCGGCCGTCGGCCGCGGATCTGGTCAGTGTGTCGGCGCCGCGATCGGCTTGCGCATCCGGACCAGTCGCACGGGTACGCCGCCGGTCGGGTCCTCAACCTGCTCGACCGGCACGAACCCGGCGGCCTCGTAGAGTGGCCGACCGGCGAGCATCGACATCAGTTCGAGCGTCCGGAAGCCCTCGGCCGCGGCGGCCTCCTCGCAGCGGGCGAGGATCAGCCGACCGACGCCCCGCCGGACGAACCCCGGATGGGTGTACATGCCGCGGACCCTGGCCGGATCCCGGGTCGGGTCGAGCAGTCCGGGGTGGCGGCCCCGGGAGTGGTCACCGCCGTAGAGGGTGGCCCGGCGACTCCATCCGCCGCAGCCGGCGAGCGTGCCGGACGACTCGACCACGAAGTAGGTCCCGTCGTCGATCAACTGGGTGTCGATGCCCATGATCGAACGGCTGGACTCGATAGTGCCTGTGTCGCCCGCCAGTCAACCAAGGTCCGGGCAGTGGGGCACCGGGCAGTGGGACAAGGCCGCACCCGGCCGTGCAGGGCCGCTCGGCCGCCCCATGTCGTCGTCGGTGTCGACGACGACGTGGGAGAAGCCGGTCACCCCGGCGTTCTCCCACGGTCGACCGCGACTACCGGTTCTCAGTCACACAGATCCCAGGCGAACTTGCCGCTGGAGACCCAGACCGAGCTGGTGATCGGCGCTCTCGACAGCACGGTGCCGTACCCCTCGAAACAGAGTCCGCCCCAGTTCACGTGTTCGAAGGTCGCCGAGTAGTTGCAGTTGGTCAGCTTCTCGGCCTTGAAGGGCCGAGCTTGCGGATCGCGACTCGGTGTTGGATGCATCGGTCACGCCGCGTTCGGCAGGCTGACAGCTGCCCAGCCCTCGACACCGCGTGCTGCGATGTTTCGGGCCGCGTTCACGTCGGCATGCTCAGCGAAGCCGCACGACGTGCATCTGAAGGTGGACTGGTTGGGGCGGTTCGCTCGGGCGATGTGCCCGCAGGTGGAACACGCCTGCGAGGTGTACGCCGGGTCGATGTGGGCGACCGCGACCCCGGCGCGGGCCGCCTTGTAGGCGACGAACCGGCCGAGCTGGTGGAACGACCACGAGTGCAAAGTGACCCGCTGGGGCCGTCGGAGCCGTACCCGGTCGCGGATGCCGCCGAGGTCTTCCAGGGCGATTCCACGGCCGGTGCGTTCGGCCTCGGTCACGATGCGTTTCGAGATGACGTGGTTGGTGTCGGCGGCGAACCGCGATTCCTTGCGGGAACGCTTGCGCAGCAACCGCTTTGCGGACTTCGTAGCGATCTTCTGGAGTTTGGTCCGCAGCCGTTGGTTGCGGTGCCGGACCCGGTACAGGCCCTTGCCGCAGTAGCGGGCGCCGTCGGAGGTCGTCGCGATGTTCGCGATGCCGAGGTCGACGCCAAGGAAACCACCGGGCTCCTTCGTCTCGACGTCCGGCAGGTCGCAGGTGGCGTACAGGTACCACTTGCCGTCTCGGTGGACCAGGTCGGACTCGCCTGCGCGGTACGTGGCCAGGGTCGCGTGCTGACTGTCGGAGCAGGCGAACCGGACCTTGTTCAGCCGGCCTCCGACCGTCCAGATCGACACGGTGCGGTCGGCGATCTGCCACGACAGGCAGCGGTCGTCGAACGGTTGGGCCGCGTCCCGCCGGAACGCAATCGGCTTGCTCTCGGCCTTCGTCCGCCGGTTCGATCCGGGCTTGCCGAGGTTTCCGGCCCTGATGTTCGCCTTCAGGGTGGCGTACGCGCCGGCGACCTTACGGGCCACGTGGATCGCCGGCTGTGCGGACAGGCCCATTGTCTTCAGGCGGCCGTAGGTGAGTCGTTGCACCGCCTGCTTCGCAAACGTCCGGGTTCGGTACGCCTCGGACGAGGTCCAGTTCGCGGCCTCGTTGCACAGGTCCAGGGTCGCCCGCAGCGCCGCCTCCTGGGTGGCGTCGGGAAACAATCGGACCTGTACCGTGACCTTCACATCACCCAATGTAGCATCTTGTCTATGTCGCCTCGATGGTCGCCCGACCCCAATGTTCGTCGCGGTCGCAGCGTGGTCTACAACCTGCACGTCCATCTTGTCTTCGTCACCAAGTATCGCCGTGACGTGCTGACCGACGAAATGCTGACCCGCTGCCGACAGGTGATGGCCGACGTCTGCGCCAAGCTCGGCGCCGATCTGCACGAGTTCAACGGCGAGGACGACCACGTGCACCTGCTCGTCCACTACCCGCCGAAGCTGCCAATCTCCACCCTGGTCAACCGGCTCAAGGGCGTCTCCGCCCACTACTTGCGGCAGGAGTTCACCGGCCGGATCAACCGACACATCATGCACGGCCACCTCTGGTCACCCTCCTACTTCGCCGGCTCGTGCGGCGGCGCGCCGCTGAGCGTGATCCGCGAGTACATAGAGAACCAGAAACATCCCGGTCCGTGACGCGATTCCTCCCGACCCTGAACGGCCGGGATTCCCCGCTAAAACTCGTTGAACACCTTGTAGGACCGGATCCGGTCATTCCATGCCGCACCCACGTTGGCGATGCCGTAGCCACCCGTGTCGCACGGGCCACCTGATCCGTACACCTTGGTCGAGTCTCCGCCGTAGTTGTAGCCCTCGTACCACGTCATGAGCAGCGTGTCGGCGGCGGGCGCGACCAGCCGTTCGCCCGACCCGGCACACTCCCGGGACAACACCGGCGAGGCGGCACCCGGTGCCGGTGCGGCACCGAGCACGATCTGGCACTCCCGTTCGCTCGCCGCGCTGCTCGACTGCGCGGAGGCCACCACCCCCACGCCCGCCAACGTCAGTACGACGGCAACCGCCCTGGCCAACCGGAGCGGTCGATGACGCCACCGAACATTACGCATGATCGGTCCCCCTTCTCGCGCGTTTGATGGTCGGTTCGACCGCCACCACCATCGCGCTCGGCTACTTCAGATCGGCTTCACAGCGTCAGAGCAGCTTCACCGCGTCCGGCACGGTCGGCTCCGTCGGCGAACGGGCGGGCGGCGACGCCGGAGTCGACCGCCCCGGCCGCCCGCTGCGGGCGCTCCCCTGGCGGACGCGGACCGCCGGATGGAGGTCCGGCACCGTACCCTGCTCGAACGCGCGATCGACGGCGGCTGACCGCCCGGAGGCGGTCAGCTCGACCCGGTGGCCGCCGACGCGTTCCGTGGCGGCCGCCCGCCCCGCCGGGTTGTCAGCGCGCCACCGCCTCGATCGGCTTGCGCATCCGGACCAGCCGCACGGGTACGCCGCCGGCCGGGTCCACCACCTGCTCGACCGGTACGAACCCGGCCGGCTCGTAGAGTGGCCGGCCGGCGAGCGTCGACATCAGTTCGAGGGTGCGAAAACCCTCGGCGGCGGCGGCTTCCTCGCAACGGGCGAGGATCAGCCGGCCGACGCCCCGGCGCGTGCAGTCCGGATGGGTGTACATGGCGCGGACCTTCGCGGGATCCCGGGCCGGGTCGAGCATCGCCGGGTCGCGTCCGGACGAGTGGTCACCGCCGTAGAGGGTGGCCCGACGGCTCCACCCGCCACAGCCGGCGAGCCTGCCGCCGGACTCGACCACGAAGTAGGTGCCGTCGTCGATGAGCTGGGTGTCGATGCCCATGATCGAGCGGCTGGAGGCGATCTGCGCCTCGTCGAGGAAACCCTTCTGCAGCTCGGTGATCGCGGCGTCGATCAGCGGCAGCAGCTCCGGTAGGTCCGTACGCCGGGCGAGACGGCTGGTCAGGGTCATGCCCCTCCTCGCGGATGACCTCGTCGGGCCGCCATTCAATCAGTTTCCCGCTCCGCGCCCCGGAGGGCACGCTCCCGAGGCTCAATCCGGTACGCCATCGGCATCGCAACCGCACCCCCGGTACGCGCCCCAGCCAAGCATCGGATCGAGATCGACCGGTGCATGATGGTCGTCGTCGGACATCGGCGACGATTCATGCAAAGGATGAGTATGGACACCGCCCACCCCGTCCACCCGCCGCCGGGAGCATCCGCCGCGCCGGCACGGCCAGCCGCATCCGGTGCCTCCGGCCGCGCATCACGCTTGGGCTGGTTGGACGCGCTGCGCGGCATCGCGGCACTCGTCGTCGTCTTCGACCACTCGTCGTACGCCTTCATGGCGGAGCTGCGACCGGAGCTGATGGCACAGTTCAACACCAGCAGGTACGGCATCATGGTGTTCTTCCTGGTCAGCGGCTACATCATCCCGGCGTCGCTGGAGCGCAGGGGCTGCATCAGGACATTCTGGATCGGACGGGTGTTCCGCATCTACCCGTTGTGGGTGGCGGTCGTCGTCGCGGTCCTTGCCGCCGGTCTGCTGGGCGTCGCGAACCTCCGCGACTTCGGTCAGCGGAATGTGGCCACGGTGACCCTCGCCCACCTCACCATGCTCCAGGAGCTGCTGGGTACGCCCAATCTCCTGCTCGTCCTATGGACGCTGTCGTACGAGATGGCCTTCTACCTGCTGGTCGTGGCTCTCTTCACCGTCCGTCTGCACCAACGCTCGACGGCGGTCGCGGTCATCCTGGCCGTGCTCGCCGCCGCGAGCGTGGCGGCGGGTCTCACATTGCCGGCCTCGGCCCTCTCCGACAGGGTCGGCACCGGCCCGCTGATCGCGCTTGCCTCGATCGCCATGGTGATCGCCATCTGCGGTGCGAGCGCCACGCCACTCGCGTTTCGCCTGTTCGGTGGCTTGTTGGGCGGGGCGCTGGCGCTCCTTCTGGTCCCCCTCAACGGCACGGTGCCGATCTGGGAGGGGATGGTGATCCTCGCCGTCATGTTCCTCGGCACCGCCATCTACCGGGCCGAGCACGGTCAGAGTTCCTGGCGGGTCGCGGGCTGCACCGCCGCCGTGGTGCTCAGCTGCGCGGTAGGAAGTGCGTACGCGTTCGGCGATGCGGGACATTTCACCCGGCGCGGCTGGATCGTGGCCTTCCTGCTGGCCGTGCTCACCTTCGGCGTCGGGCTGGCGTTACGCCATCGACGGGTACCGGGCTGGTTGACCGGACTGGGCACGATCAGTTATTCGGTCTACCTGGTGCATCCGGTGCTGCTGGCGGTGACCGACGGCACCATCGGCCGGTGGCAGCAGAACAATCTCGTACTCGAAGTGGCGTTCTACGCGGTCCTGATTCCGCTGTGCGTACTGACCTACCGTCACATCGAAGCGCCGAGCCAGACATGGGGGCGCAGGCTGGCCCGCCGCGTCCAGCCGCCGGTCCGCCCACCCGCTCATGACGTCCGGCCTCACCCATAGCCGCTGGCCATCACGAGAGAGCTTCGCTGCGAGAATCTGATCAACGCTATGAGCTGGGGTGATCACCGGTTATTGTCGGTTCCCACAACGGGTCGGGGCATCACTCGGGCGGTGCTGGTGGATGGGTTCATCGGTTGCTGGAAACGCGGTCTCGGGGGATCGTCAGCGGGTCGTGCCCTTCGATCGCGTGTTTGTCGGCCGGGACGCGGAGCTCACCGCCTTGGCGCGGGCGCTCGCCCGCCCACCGGCGGTCCTGCTGGTCGAGGGTGAGGCCGGTATCGGCAAGAGCTGGCTGGTTCGCGAACTGCTCGCCTCGCCCGAAGGTCGGCGGCACCGGTGTCTGACCATGGTCTGTCCACCTTTCCGGGAGCCGTTCACCCTGGGGCCGGTCGTCGACGCGATCCGTCAGGCCGTCGACCACGTCGCCGGGCTGCGCCTGTCCGGCCTGGCCGGGACACTGCGGCCGCTGTTCCCGGAGTGGGCCGGCGAGCTGCCGCCCGCGCCCGAACCGCTTGAGGACGCACGGGCGTCCCGGCACCGGTTGTTCCGGGCGCTGGTCGAGGTGCTCGACAAGTTGGGTGTGACGGTCCTGGTGGCCGAGGACACGCACTGGGCGGACGAGGCCACGATCGAGTTCCTGATGTTCGTGGCGGCGCGGCCGGCCCGGCCGATGAGCCTGGTGGTCACGTACCGGCCCGAGGACGTATCCGCCGGCTCGCTGCTGCCCCGGCTGACCTCCAGGGCACCGGCCGGCGCCACGTTCATCCGGCTGAGCCTGGCCGGGCTGGACGCGGCTCGTACGGGTGAGTTGGTGTCGGCGATGCTCGGCGGTGAAGCCGTGTCCGGAGAGTTCACCGAGCTGGTGTGCCGGCGGACCGGGGGGATCCCGTTCGTCATCGAACAACTCGTCCGCCTGCTGTACGACCGGGCCGACCTCGTTCATGAGGGCGGCCACTGGATGCGCCGCGAATTGACCTCGATCGAGGTGCCGCCCACGGTCCGTGACGCCGTACTGGAACGGGTCGGCCGGCTGCCGCCGGAGGTCGGTGGACTCCTCCGGGCCGCCGCGGTGCTGGGCGACCCGGTCGACGAGGCCACCCTGCTGGCCGTGGCCGACCCGCCCGACGCGGAGGGAGCCTTGGGCGCGGCCCTGGAGTCCGGGTTGCTCGTCGTCGACCGCGGCACGATCGCCCCACGACACGCGCTGGCGGCGACGGCGATCTACGACACGATCCCGGTGGGCCGGCGTCGGGAGCTGCACCTGCGCGCCGGTCAGATACTCGAGTCGGTCACCGGTCAGCCGGTGGAGCGGCTGGCATACCACTTCCGGCGCGCCGGTCAACTTTCCCGGTGGTGCCGGTACGCCGAGCTGGCCGCGGCGAGGGCGCTGGATGCCGGCGACCACACCTCGGCCGTTTCGCTGCTGCGGGACCTGCTGGCCAACGCCGACCGGGCGGACCGGTCGGTGTTGCGGCTGGTCAGCACCATCGAGGTCAGCAGCGTGCGCCCTCCGGGCCGGTACACGGAGCTGACCGACGCGCTGCGGTCGATGCTGGACCGGCTCGACCTGCCCCCCGACCAACGGGCTCAGGTCCGGTTCCCGCTGGCCCGATTGCTGATACTCGCCAAACGCGACGAGGAGGGTCGGGTCGAGCTGCTGCGCGTGGTCCCGGACGTGCGCGATGATCCGGCGATCGCCAGCCGGGCGATGCTGGCCCTGGCCATCCCCGCCGGTCTGAGCTGCTCAGTCGCCGAGCACCTGCGATGGTTGCGCCGCGCTGCCGCGCTGCCCAGACCGGCGGATCGGGCCAGCCGGTTGGCGTACCAGGTGAACGAGGCCAGTGCACTGCTCGCGCTGGGCCTGGACGAGGGCTGGGTGGCGGCCCGGGACCTGCCCGACGACGCGACCACCGCGGCGGAGCGCCACGCCCTGGCGTCGGCACGGGTGAACATGGCGGACGCCGCGATGCGATGGGGCTGGTACGACCGGGCCACCGCCCACCTGGCCGATGCCGCGGCATTGGCCGACCGCGTCCAGGACGCCGGGATCCACGACATGATCCGGTCGACCGGGTGCCACGTCGACTGGTACGTCGGGCAGTGGAAGGGTTTGGCCGAGCGCGCCCGGGCGATCGACGGCGATGACGACGCCCTCTGGCCGAGCCGGTTGGAGGCGAGGCTCGTCGCCGGACTGATGCTACGGGTCACCGGTGCCATCGAGCGTGCCGCCCAGGCGTTCGAATCCGTGCTGGCCGACCGGCACGCCGAACTGAGTCTGGTGATCGGGGCGGCCGCGCACCTGGGCCAGTGCTGGCTGGAGCGGGGGAGCCCGGAGCACGCGGCGCGGGTCACCGAGGCACCTGTCGCCGTGCTGCGGAGCAAGCGCGTGTGGATGTGGGCGACCGAACTGGTCCCGGTCCGGGTGGACGCCCTGTTGGCGACCGGCCAGCACGCGGAGGCCGCCAACGTGGTGGACTGGTTCGGCCGAGGGCTGCGCGGCCGGGAGATGCCCGCGCCGCGGGCGGCGCTGGCCTGGTGCCGGGCGGCGCTGGCCGCGCATCGCGGGGATGTGATCGACGCGGCCCGCCGGTATTCGCGGGTCGCCGCTGCCTGGCAGGAGATGTCCCGCCCGTACGGCGCGCTGCTGGCCGAGGAGCGCCGGGCCGGATGCCTGCTCGCGGCCGGCCGGGAACCGGACGCCCTCGCGGCGCTCATGGACGCGCACGAAGGGCTGGTCCACCTGGGCGCCCGACCGGACGCGGACCGGGTGGCACGCCAGCTCGGCGAGCACGGGATACGGATCAGGCCCAACCGGCGAGGACGGCGCGGCTACGGCGGGCAGATCTCCCCTCGGGAGATGGAGGTACTCCGGTTGCTGGTCACCGGGAAGACCAACCGGGAGATCGGCCAGGCCCTGTCCCGATCACCGAAGACCGTCGCGGCCCAACTCAACTCGGCCATGCGCAAGCTCGGCGTGACCTCGCGGACCGCGCTCGCGGTCAGCGTCCTCGACCTCGACCGGGTGCCCGCCGTCGAGGATCCGGCCGCCCCCATTGATTAGGTCATCTGCCCAATTACAAGTGTGTTGATCCCGACAGAGACTCGCTTCGTCCCCGACGTCTCGTGGAGATCAGCCTATGACCGACCAAACCGGTTCGCGCCGTACCCCCGCGCCCGAACCGGCCCCGCCCGAGCCGCCTCCGCCTCCGACTCCGACTCCCCGGAACGATTCCCCGGTCACGGTTTCCGACAGGCCCGATCCGACCGACGGCGCCGAGGGCTGCGGCCCGTACGTCCCCGTGTGACGCGCACCGAGCACCCACTGGATATGGAGGTTCCATGTACCACTCGATAAGTACGTTACGACGAACGCCGTTCGCGGTGTTGGCGGTCGTCGCGCTGGCCGCTGGGCTGCTCACGGCCGGGCCTGCCGCGTACGCCGACCCACCGAGCAGCTCCTCGGCGTCCGACCAGACCGGCCAGGACCCGGGTGTCCTCACCCTGGACGGCGTCGCCCCGGGTCCGAAGACGATCACGTTGATCACCGGTGACCAGGTCACGCTCAGGGATGCCGGCACCGGTTCGGACGCGTTCGCGGTCGATGTCGACGCGGCGCCGCGCCCGGACGGTCACATTCCGAGGTTCGAGGGCACGGGCGACGACAACGCGTTCTACCTGTACCCGGACGACGCCCGGCCAGCGGTCGAATCCGGCATGTTGGATCGGGACCTGTTCAATCTGACCTACCTGGCGGAGAACGGGTACACCGACGCAGAGATCGACAGCCTGCCGGTGATCGCGTCGTATCCCGAACACCGGTCCACCCGGTCGCTGGCCGCCTCGGCCGACGCGCTGCCAGCCAGCAAACCCACGGTCGAGTTGTCCAGCATCAACTCGTCCGGGCTCGCGGTCGCCAAGGACGACGCAGCCGACTTCTGGTCGGCGATCCGGCCGACCACGGTTGGTCCCGGTGTTCGTGCCAGGGCTTTGTCGACCGGGCTCAGCAAGTTGTGGTTGGACCACCGGGTCGAGGTCAGCCTGGCCGAAAGCGTACCGATGATCGGCGCCCCGGCAGCCTGGGGACTGGGTCTGGACGGTACCGGGGTGACCGTGGCGGTCCTGGACACCGGGTACGACGAGAACCACCCGGATCTGGCCGGCAAGGTCGTCGCCGCCAAGGGGTTCGACCTCTTCGGCGACACCTCGACGCACGACGGTAACGGGCACGGCACCCACGTGGCGTCCACCATCGCCGGGTCTGGTGCCGCGTCCGACGGCCGCCACAAGGGTGTCGCCCCGGGCGTCGACCTGATGATCGGCAAAGTACTGCGCGACAACGGATCCGGCCTGTACACGGATGTGATCGCGGGCATGGAATGGGCCGCGACCAACGGTGCGGACATCATCAGCATGAGCCTGGGCGCCAGCCCGATCCCCGACGATCCGACGGCCCAGGCCGTCGAAGAGTTGACGGAGTCGACCGGTGCGCTGTTCGTGATCGCCGCCGGCAACGACGGTCCGGCCGAGTTCACGATCGGCTCGCCGGGGATCGCGGATTCGGCACTGACCGTGGCCGCGGTCGACAAGTCCGACCAGCTCGCCGACTTCTCCTCTCGGGGCCCACTCCTGGAGGGTGGGCTCAAGCCGGACATCGCCGCACCCGGTGTGGCGATCACCGCCGCTCGCGCGAAAGGTACCAGCCCGGGGGTCGGTGATGACCCGTACTACGTCGGCATGAGGGGTACGTCCATGGCGACCCCGCATGTGAGTGGGGCGGCGGCGATCCTGGCCCAGAAACACCCGGACTGGACCCACGCCGAACTCAAAACCGCGTTGATGAGCACCAGCGTCGACGGCGGGTACTCCGTCTACCAGCAGGGCGCCGGGCGGGTGGACATCGCCCGTGCGGTCACCCGGACCGTCTTCGCCACCACCCCGAACGCGGACTTCGGCATCGTTCCGGCCGACGCCGCCCCGGCCACCCGACAAATCACCTACCGCAACACCGGCGATGCCGATGTGACCCTCACCCTGGCGCCGAGCCTGCGGAAGGTCGGTGGTGACCCCGTACCGGCCGACACGCTGACCGTCGACGGTCAGTTGACCGTGCCGGCCGGTGGCACCGCCACCGCCACGGTCACCCTCACCTCCGCCCACCTGGACGTGGCCACCTACACCGGAGCGGTCGTGGCCACCGACGAGACCACGGGCACCAGCCTGAGCACCCCGGTCGGATTCCGCCGTCAGCCGCCCATGCACACGTTGACGGTCAACGTCCTCGGCCGCGACGGCCAACCGGCCTACGCGACCCTGGTGGATGCGGTCGACCTCATCCATCAGTTGGGTAGCTTCGGACAGTTCGGCCAATGGGTGTCCCCCGGCGTGTGGAAGACGCTCGTCCCGGTGGGAGCGACCAGCGTTGCCGTGGCCTTCCATTGGATCGATGAGTCTCATCGAAACCACTTCGGGTACCTCCTCGATCCCGAGGTCGAGGTGACCGGCGACACGGAGATCACCCTCGACGCCAGGACCCTCCAGAAGTTCACCTTCCGCACCTCCCGACCCGCCGAGGTCTCGCCCAGCGGGGAAACCATCACGATGGTGTGGCAGCGGACGGTGACAGGCGGCGCGACACACTTCGGCTACGTGAACTCGGCGAACTTCTACCAGTACTGGGCCACGCCGACCGAGCCGGTGGAGGTGGGGGACCTGCAGGTGTACACGGGGATGCCACTGGCCGCGCCCGAGGTCACCATGCGGGTCGAGGGCGTTTCCGACCTCGACCTGCACCCGATGACGTTCCCACACAACGGGACCGAGTTCATGATGGGATACACCGGGGAACTGTTCACCGGAACCCGGACGCTGAAACTGGTCGACGCCGGGCTCGGGCGCCCCGAGGACATCGCCGGTCGTGATCTGACCGGCGCTCTCGCGCTGCTCGAAATGGACAGCCTGTGCGCGATCCGCATCGACCGGATGCACAACCTCCGGGACGCTGGGGCGGCCGGTGTGCTGGCCTGGCCCTCCCATGAGGTCAACACGTCGGGCTGCTGGAACGGGCCGACCATC
Source organism: Plantactinospora sp. B6F1 (assembly GCF_040120695.1). Lineage (NCBI taxonomy): Bacteria > Bacillati > Actinomycetota > Actinomycetes > Micromonosporales > Micromonosporaceae > Plantactinospora > Plantactinospora sp. B6F1. The sequence goes on from NZ_JBEEAC010000007.1 coordinate 154,145, forward strand.
CCGCTGCCTGTCGTCGAAACGGACGTTGACCGGGACCGGAACATCGGCATCCCCTACGCGTCGGTCGCACCCGGTGAGGGGCGAGCCCTGCGGGACCGACTCACCCGGAAACCAATCCGGATCACGGTCACCGGTACCCCGGTCTCCCCCTACGTCTACAAGGCGGTTCCGTTCGAGATCGGCCAGGTTCCCGACTCGTTGACCTACGACCTGACCGACGGAAACGTGGCCACGGAGTACGCCGAGTACCACGCGACCGAACCCACCACGTTCACACCGCGCTGGCTGTCGTACGGGCACCGCGCGGTGCAGGTCCCAATCGTGTTCTCGCCACCGGTGGACGGGCCGGCCACCCGCACCCACTACGTGGGACCGCTCTCCGACCGGGTCGTCCACACGAGCGAACCGGCCCCGTACAACATGACGAAAATCAACCTGTTCACCGAACCGGTCCGGACCCACACGACGTGGAACGGGACCGCCGCGGTACCGGGGTCGGCCACCTACTCCGACGCGCTCGCGAAGTTGACCTACCCGGACGACCCGCAGTACCACCGCAGCATCACCATCTGCTCGATGTGCAGGGAAGGCGACAAGTTCTACCCGGTGTTCCAGCGGATCTTTGGCACCGGAGAATACGAAATGACCAACTACATCGGGCCAGATCTGACCCATCTCTACCAGGGAGACCGGGAGATCCCGATCGAAACCGACGGTGATATCCCGGGGTTCACGATGCCGTCTGAGCCCGGGGACTACCGGCTGACCCTGCACGATCCCGGTTTGCGGACCAGGTCGGAATGGACGTTCCACTCCGAGGGCACCGCGAACCAGCCCAACCAGGCGCACGGCCTGTACTGCCCAACCAGCCTGTTCAAGCAGACCAACGTCTGCCGGGCCGAGCCGTTGGTGTACGCCACCTACGACCTGGGGTCCCGGCTGGGCTTGGACAACACGGTCAAGGCCCCGGGGGCGCACTGGTTCAAGGTGAACGCCTACCACGCCCCGTCCCGGACACCGATGCCCAAGATCGCCGGGGTGCGGATGTGGTACAGCCAGGACGACGGGCGGACCTGGAAGCCCGCGCAGGTCAAGAACAAGGGCAACGGCCAGTTCGAGGTGAAGGCCGTGTACAAGCCCAAGGGTGGTACCGGCGCGGTCAGCCTGAAACTCAAGGTCTGGGACAAGGCGGGTAACACCCTGACCCAAACCACCACCCGCGCGTTCGACCTGCGGTACCGGCACCACGACCCGATCAAACAGAAGGCCCAGTAACGACGGGAGGCGAGTTGGGCGGCGGAGCGCGTGGCTCCGCCGCCCATATTCATCGGATCCTGCGGGAGGCGGGCGTCGAGCCGCGCCCCCGCTGCCCTCCAGGCAGTGCACCCGGCGGGACGATGCCAAACCAGGTACCGACGGCGGCCATCAGGGCGATCACGTAGCCGATCCACCAGCCGAGGATCATCCAGTCGCCGTCCACGACGCCGACCAGGCCCGGTATGACGAGGAGCAGGAACAGGTACGCCAGGGAACCGAAGTCGAGACGGGTCTGCTCCGGCAGCCGATGCGCCTTGCTGAACGGCGTGAGTCGCACCGCCAACGGGCGGCGGCGCAGGGTGAAACTCGCCGGCCAGAGCCGACCGTGGTCACGCACGTCGATCACGGTGACGGCGCCGGGGCCACGACGTACCGTGGCCTGACACGGCCTGGTCAGGTTGCGAAGCCACGGCTCCCAGACGACACGCTGGTGCCAGTACACGCCGTCCGAGCCGCGCCAGGTCAGCCAGACGGCGTACCCCCGAGCCTCGCTGCGCAGCCCGCGGCGGGTACCGATGCCGGTGCGGCCCCGATCGAACGGCACCGGGGACTGCGCGAGATGCGGCGTCACCAGCACGGAGGTGCCGGGTGCACGCGCGGCGAGACACCACTGCACCAGGCGTACGAGCCAGCTGAGCGCCACCAGGGCGCCGGGACCGAAGACGATCAGAACGAAGGCGACGGAGCCGCCATCCGCCGAGTCGGTGACCAGCCTGTAGACCGGAATGTTGCAGATGATCAAGGCGATGACGCTGGTGACGACGACGGCGGGGCCACGACCGCGTCTGCGCTTCGGGGCGGATTCACCAGTGGCGCCGGTGGCTCGCTTGGCGCGGTCGGTGCCGGCCCGTCGGAACATGGCCCCGACGGTAACGATCAGCGGCAACTACAGGATGATCAGTGTGGGAGGCTACGCCGACAACCACCGGGAGCCCACACCCGCCCAAAGTCGAACGGAAACACCGACCACGCCGGTGGTCGTCGGTACGCGATGCGCGTCGACGGCCACCGGATCTCACCGAAGTCGCCAGGCGGCCGGCCGGACATCCCGCAGAACTCACCCCGCCGGTCGGTTACCGCCGTCGTTCCTCGGCAGCGGATCCTGTTGCAACTGCCAGGCGCCGACCGGATGTGGAAGGTGGATGACCTCCCCGAGCACGCGCGCCAACTGCGCGAAGGTGAGCAGCACCGTCGTGGTGGCGGTGTCACGCGTCGCGTCGACCCGCAATAGAGGTGCGTGTCCGCATCCACGGTCCGCGATCAGCTGCACGCTGAGCCAACCGCTGCCTTCCCGGCCGATGGTTGCCGATCGGCTGTGGTGCCTCGGGGCCGTCGGCCGGCAACCTCGACACCACACCGGGCACTGATCGGGCGCAGAGGCTCGCGCCGGCATCCGCTCGCCGCCGGCCTGATCACGTCCGCTCATAGCTGCCTCCCTGCGGCGGCGCAAATCCCGCTTCGGTCAGTAGGCCGTCCAGATGTCGGGCAAGCTGCCACACGTCAACCAACCGGAGGACGGCACCGCCGGCTCCCAGGAACCGGGCAGCAGAGTGGATCCCGAGCATCGGCAGACCTGCCCGCCCGGCGATGAGGTACACAACGACGGTGCCGCCGTCCCGTCGATCTCCGACCGTCCGGACCGACCCTTTGTGCCGAGGTAGCGGCCGTCCCAGCTGCGTCGCGGCAGGCAGCATGAACTCGCACCGCCGAGGCAGACACCATGGCGGGTGCGCCACCTCGGCCCGCTGGGATGCCCCGGTCACCGAGACCACCGCCCATCGGATACCCAGAACTGCTGCCCGAGAGGCGGTAGCGCCCCACACCGCCGCCAGAACGCGTGTCGAACGAGTGGACGGGCACGATCACGAACCATTACGACCTCCTTGCGGGGTGCGGTGAGCGGTGCCAACGGCAGCACCCCTCAGGTACCAGATTGTCTTGGGATAATCTACCACCGATAGTGTGGGGACAATCCAGTCCGTAGGTCAAGGATTATCCCAAGATAATTTAGAAACCGGAGGTCTCACCTTGCCCGTGCACTCGCGGTACCGGGACATCGCAGCCAGAATCCGTGCGCGGATCGAGGCCGGAGAGTGGACGCCCGGCACCCGTCTACCACGGCTGGACGACTTCGCGGCCGAGTACGGAGCCAACCGAGACACCGTCGGCCGGGCGATCGCCGTCCTGGAGACCGAGGGCTACGTGTGGGCGGTCCAAGGCCGAGGAATCTCCGTCCGCTACGGCACGATGCGACCGCGCCGGCCCAGAGGCGACCTGGTCAAGCGCAACAAGCAGGCGACCGGCTACTCGTTTCCCTCGGCGAGCAGCCAGGAGGTGTGGGTCCGACACGGCCCGGCGATCAACGAGCCGGCCCTCCTGGAGGACCCACGCATCGCCAAGCTGCTCGGCGTCGAGCCGGGCACCGAGGTGTTGCGCCGGTTCCGGGTCACGGGACCAGCTTCGGAAGCTCCATTCCAGATCAACGTCTCATGGATCCATCCGCGTGTCGCCGAAATCGTCACCGGCATCGACGCGAACCCCGCAGCCGGTGAGTGGTTGTACCGGATCGAGGCAGCCGGACACTGGCCGCTCAGTTGGATCGAGATCCACCGGGCGCGGATGCCCAGCAAGGACGAAGCCACCCTGCTGGAGATCCCCACCAACCTGCCGGTGCTGGAGATCGTGCGGGTCGGTCGATCAGGTACGGACAACCAGCCGGTCGAAGTCACCGAGTACGTCGTGGCAAGTGACCGCGTCGAAACGGTGCATGTCCTGCATCGGGACGAGAACGCCCGAGATCCCTGGCCCACGGATCCAACGCCGACAGGCGACCTGTGAACTCACCGATCATCCTCGATGCCGCGAGTCGGACGCACGTCGGCTACGTTCGGAGACGCAACGAAGACTCCTGCTTTCAGGGCCGCCATCTGTTCGCGGTCGCCGACGGGCTCGGCGGGCACGTCGCCGGGGACGTCGCCAGCTTCACCGCCATCGAAACGCTGAGAGCGTACGACCGTGCAGTCGGAACAGAGGATCTTGCCGTCGTCATGGGCAGGGCGATCAGCGAGGCGAACGAGACGCTACGCCGGAGGATCCGGGCACAACCCGAGCTGACCGGCATGGCCACCACGCTCGTTGCCCTGCTCTGGTCCGGAACGGACGCGATGTTGGCAAACATCGGTGACTCCCGTGCCTACCTCATGCGCAACCGCAGCGCTCAGCGGCACAGTTTTGTTCAGGTGAGCGACGACCACACGTATCAACAGCTTGTGGCCGACGCCGCTGCGGTGCCAAGCCTGCCAGGGATGCTGACCCGCTTCCTCGATGGCCGGCACGACGGCCGATCTCCCGACCTGACCGCCGTCCAACTCCGTCCGGGAGACCGGATCCTGCTGTGCTCGGACGGCCTGAGTTCGTACGTGCCGCAGGAGCTGATCCGCGACACACTGGGCTCCGGAACGGATCCCGAGGACACGGCCGACCAACTCGTCGTGCTGGCCCTTGAACATGGTGGCCACGACAACGTGACGGTGGTAGTCATCGACGTCTGCGGCCGGTGAGTGCTCGGATCACGGTGACCACGCTGGGCCGCGCCGTATCGCGGCCGGACACGGCCGAGGGAGCCCAACCACTTCAGGGTGTCGGGGCGACCCCTGCTGTCGCTGCCAGCGGTTCCTTCAGCAGGTCGGCGGCGCCCCGTCGAGCGTGACCGGATGGTAGCGATCGGCAGCAACATCAAGATCAGACGCCCTTATGAGCACGGGTGGTCCCCTGAGCAGGTGTCATGGGTTTGCCGAATAGTTCTGTATTGGATCAAGGCGCCGCGCTGCGTGCGGTGCAGGCGCGGTGAACCGCCCGGCGGCAAGCCGCCCCGGCTGCCTGCGGCGCCGGGGCGGAAGGCCACCGACAGCCGGCGGACAACCGCGCCCGTGCCGACAAGTTGGTTGCCGGTCAGCGACAGCACCGACGACCATGACCACATGGACGTGACCGTGCAGCGGATCCGCACGACCTGGAGCAAGCGATCCCGTGGCTTCCCACAGGCAGCCCTCCGCAACGCCGCCCCGACCGCATTCCCCCTACCGGCTGACCCCGCGCCGATGCTCCACGAAGTCGTCATGCGCGAGGAGAACGACTTCGTGCCCGACGTCAGGATCGTTCACGACCTACCGCTACGGCACGAGCTGGGCCTCCGCCTCATGAGGGACGTGCTCCGCGTACAGCTCCCCGCAGGCTTCGGGGTACCGGTCCGAAATCATCGCCCCGTGGTGACGCTCCAGCACGGCGAGTGGGTGCGGTGGCAGATGAACAACCGCTACTCCTCCATGACCGGGATGGCCGACTGGCATTACGTTCTGCATACCGTCAGCATCGGCTTCGGCCCTATGGCACGAGACGCCTTCCTTAGCGAACCGGACTACCACGTCGACGAGCGAGCTTCGCTGCGATAGCCCGTGAGCCTCAGCACCCGATGAGGCCGTGCGGAAGCCAGCGGGATTGCTCGTCGTCGCGGTTGGGGCTTCCGACTGCCGCGCCAGTCCAACCCCGGGACTGGCTTGCCACCGGGTCACCGGGTCGCGGCACCAGCTCTACCGCCAGGGCGTACCCCGAGCCCTCCCCGCGTCGCCGGCCGTCGACGAGCACCAGGCCGCGCAAAGCCCAACAAGGCCACCCACAGCCGAGATCAATTGATCGGGCAGTCAGCGTCTCCCGGGCCGTCTCTGGGCCGTCTGGGCCGTCACCGGGCCGTCAGACGCCGCCCAACGCTGACCAAGGTCAACCAACGACACCAGGCAAAGAAGCAGGTCACAGCCCTGATCAGGACCGTGACCTGGAGTACGACGGACGAGTCGACCTGTACGCCGGATTTTGTGCCCGACACGCACCGTTGCCGATGGTGCCGGCGGCGGTCATCCATCTCGGCCTGCCGTTGCCGACAGGCTCCAGCGGCCTACCCGCAGGCATCGGGCGGGCCGCCCTCGAACGCCTGCGCGGGCCGTTGCCCTTCGGCGATGGCCCTCTCTTGGCCTTGCTCCGGGTGGGGTTTACCGAGCCATCCCGGTCACCCGGGATGCTGGTGGGCTCTTACCCCACCGTTTCACCCTTACCGAACCGGTCGATCCACGCGTTTCCGCGTAAACCACCCGCTCGGCGGTCTGTTTTCTGTGGCACTTTCCCGCGGGTCACCCCGGGTTGCCGTTAGCAACCACCCTGCCCTGTGGAGTCCGGACGTTCCTCGGCGGCGGGCTCGGGGCCCGCCGACGCGACCGCCCGGTCGACTCGTCCGTCGCGTACCAATCGTAGCGATGTTCCCGAAGAGCGATCCACCCGGCCGCTCCCGGGTACGCCCGACCCGGAACCCGGCAGGCCACCGAGAGACAGGAATCAGCGCGGATTAGCCTCGACAGGCTATGGATTTTCCCGAGGCGCTGCTACTGGTCGCTGCCGGGCTCGCCGCGGGCGTGGTCAACGCGGTGGCCGGCGGGGGCTCGCTCATCACCTTTCCGGCCATGATCGCGGTCGGGCTGCCGCCGGTTCCGGCGAACGTGAGCAACTCGATGTCCGTCTGTCCCGGCTATCTGGCCAGCGTGTGGGGCAGTCGGGTCGATCTGCCGGACCGCCGGTGGCTGCTCCGGCTGGTCCCCGGGACCGTGCTGGGCACCGCCGCCGGCTGCGCGTTGCTGCTCTCCACCCCGGCCCGGGCATTCGAGGTGACCGTACCGTTCCTGGTGCTCGGTGCGACCGCCGTGCTGGCGTTCCAGGACCAGCTTCGCCGCCTCGTCGGACGGCGCGGCGGGCAACCCACCACGACCGGCGCCGGCGCCGGCACCGGCACATCCGGCCGGACGATGGTGCGGAGCGGCTCCCGGCAGAGTGTCGCGCTGCACACCATGGTGGTGGTCGGCGCGGTCTACGGCGGATACTTCGGCGCCGCGCTCGGGGTCATGCTGGTGGCCGGGCTGGCGCTGGTGCTGGACGAGTCGCTGGTCCGGATCAGCGCGATCAAGAATCTGCTCTCCGCGGTGGTCGGGCTGACCACGATCGTCGCCTTCGCCGCGTTCGGTCCGGTGAACTGGGCCGCCGTCGCGGTGGTCGCCCCCGCGACCGTCGTCGGGGGGTACGCGGGCGCGCGGCTCGTCCGCCGGATGCGGCCCGAGATACTCAAGGCCGTGATCGTGCTCTTCGGTGCGGTGATCGGCCTGCTGCTGCTCTACCGCTCCTGGCGTTGACCCCGACGCCGGCACCGGCCACCCCGATGGCAGGTGGCCGGATGCCGGCGCTTGTGGCGGACCGGTCAGACCTTCGGCGAGGGTTCGACCGCCTCGCCGGCCACCTCGGCCGACTCCCTCGGGCTGGGTAGGAGCCGCGGATCGCCCTGGTCGGCGAAGTAGTCGTCCTGTTCGGTCCCGTCGACCCCGGCGGGGACCCTGGCGGCCCGGAGCACCAGCGTGACGATCACCGCGACCAGCAGGTTGACCACGACGGCGACCAGGCCGACGTAGATGGTCTTGGCTGAGCCGTCGAAGCCGAGCTTCTCCAGCGGGAACGCGGACCCGCCGAAGTGTGCCCGCTTGGTCGCCGGGTTCGGGATCTGGTAGAGCATCCACATCCCGAGGCCCATCCCGGCCACCCAGCCGGCGACCAGCGCGCCCCGGTGGAACCACCGGGTGTAGAGGCCGAGGGCGACCGCCGGCAGCGTCTGCAGGATGATGACCCCGCCGATGAGTTGGAGGTCGATCGAGAACTGCGGGTCGAGGAAGACGATGCAGGCGACCGCACCGATCTTCACCACCAACGATGTGATCTTGGAGACGTTCGCCTCCTGGGCCGCGGTGGCGTCCTTGCGCAGGTACTCCTTGTAGATGTTCCGGGTGAAGAGGTTGGCCGCCGCGATCGACATGATGGCGGCCGGCACCAGCGCGCCGATCCCGATCGCGGCGAACGCGATCCCGGCGAACCAGCTCGGGAACTGCTGCTCGAACAGCAGCGGTACCACGGTGTTGTTGTCCACGGTGCCCTCGGTCGCGCCCGGCAGCGGGGTCACCTCGGCGGCGATGGCGGCGTACCCGAGCAGGGCGATCAGACCCAGCAGCAGGCTGTACGCCGGGAGCGCCGACATGTTCCGCTTGATCACGTCCCGGCTCCGGCTGGCAAGTACGCCGGTGAGGCTGTGCGGGTAGAGGAAGAGCGCCAGCGCCGAGCCGAGGGCCAGGGTGATGTACTGCAACTGGTTGTTGGCATTGAGCGTGATGCCGTCGTTCGGTGACGGGCTGGCGTCGAACTTCGCCTCCGCCGCGTCGAAGATGCTCCCCCAGCCACCCAGCTTGTACGGCAGGTAGACGATCGCCACCAGGATCACGATGTAGATCAGCGAGTCCTTGACGAAGGCGATCAGCGCCGGCGCCCGTAGCCCGGACTGGTAGGTGTAGGCGGCCAGGATGGCGAAGGCGATGATGATCGGCAGGTGCCGGGCGACCGTGCTCTCCCCGCTGACCCCCATCGTCTTGAGTACCGCCTCGATGCCGACCAGCTGGAGCGCGATGTAGGGCATCGTCGCGACGATCCCGGTGATCGCGATGATCAGTGCCAGGGTCGGCGAGTCGAACCGCTTCCGGACGAAGTCGGCCGGGGTGACGAAGCCGTGCCGGTGCGACACCGACCAGAGCCGGACCAGCACCAGGAAGACCAGCGGATAGATGATGATCGTGTACGGCACCGCGAAGAACCCGGCCGCGCCGGCCCCGAAGAGCAGCGCCGGCACGGCCACGAAGGTGTACGCGGTGTAGAGGTCGCCGCCGACCAGGAACCAGGTGATCCAGCCGCCGAAACTGCGCCCGCCCAGGCCCCACTCGTCCAGGTGCGCCATGTCGTTCGGTGCCCGCCACCGGGCGGCGACGAAGCCCATCCCGCTGACCAGCAGGAACAGCAGGGTGAAGATGACGATCTCAGTGAGATGGTCCCGCCACATCACCGGTCACCCCCGCTTCTTGGTCATCTGGTAGACCAGGGTCGTGGTGCCGACCCCGAGCAGGATGAACACCAGTTGGAGCCAGTAGAAGACCGGGAAGCCGAACAGCCGGGGCGAGTCGGCGTTGAACAACGGCGTGATCAGCGGCACGACGATCGGCAGGAAGAGCAGCCAGTTCCACGGACTGTGGTCCTTCGCCCGGGCCTTCGCCACCACCTCGCCGGCCGGCGCCGCCGGCGTCTCAGGGTCGCTCATGCCGGCACTCCTCTCGCTCCGTACCGTCCTGAGGCAGATCGGCGCCGTGTTCGAAGATTCGCTCGCTACGCTCGCTCATGCCGTCTCCTCGCTGCGCTGCGGCCTGGTGGCCCGCCCGGTTGACTCTTCCGATGACGCATCGGCGTTGACCTGGATGACGTGTCGGCGTTGACCTATATGTGACGCCGGAGGTTAGGGCAGAGTGACGGTGGTCACCTCGGCGACATCGGCCCGCTGCGCCAAACGGCGACCACGGTGCGCCGAATGGTGATCAACGGCCAGAATAGGGTCACCCCAAACGGTCCTATCGGGGCAAAGAAAACATCGAAGCATGGCGATTGCTCTTGATCGGCGATCGACCGGTTGCCATGCTGACCGGGTGCCGCGATTTCCCTCGTACGACAGCACCGCACTCGCTTACCACGTGCTGGGGTCCGGACCGCCGATCGTCTGCCTGCCCGGCGGGCCGGCCCGGGCGACGAGCTACCTCGGCGACCTTGGTGGACTGAGCCGGGATCGCACCCTGCTCATGCTCGACCTGCGCGGCAGCGGCGAGTCGGCGGTCCCCGAGGACCCGGCGAGCTACCGGTGCGACCGGCTGGTCGACGACATCGAGGCGTTCCGGGTCCACCTCGGACTGGACCGGATGGATCTGCTCGCCCACTCGGCCGCCGGCAACCTCGCGGAACTCTACGCGGCCCGGCATCCGCACCGGATCTCCCGGCTGCTGCTCGTCACCCCGGGGCTGCGTGCGGTCGGGGTGGAGACACTCGGCTTCGCCGAGGCGGTCACCGCCCGCTCCGCGCAGTGGTGGTACCCGGAGGCGAAGGCCGCGATGGACGCCTGGCAGGAGGCGGCGGGGCGGGGCGCCGGGCCGGACGAGGTGAATTCGCTGCGCATCGGTGCCGCGCCGTTCGGGTACGGGCGGTGGGACGAGCGGGCCCGGGCACACGCCGAGGCCGAACCGGAGGAACGGCCGGACGCGCCGTCCGCCGGGTTCTACCAGGACTTCGCCCCGGATACCGCCGCGGTCCGCACCGCACTGGCCCGACTCGACGCCCCGGTGCTGGTCGTGGCCGGCGAACTCGATCCGGCGCCCACCCCGGAGGCGGCCCGGGCGCTCGCCGCGCTCTTCCCGAACGCCGAAACCGTGGTGCAGGACGGCGCCAGTCACTTTCCCTGGCTCGACGATCCGCCCCGGTTCGTCAAGAACCTGCTCACGTTCCTCACCGACGAACCCTCGCCCCGGAAGTGTTAGGCAGGACCCCGCCCCTACAAGATCCTCACAGGTGGGCGGTGTCGTTGACGGTGCGTACCGCCATTCCGCCGTCGGGCCAGATGTCCAACAGGGACAGGCCGGCCGGGTCCAGGTAGAGCCGGTGCAGGAACGCGTCGGTCGCGGCCAGCGCGTCACGGAGCGCGATCTTCACCGGCGAGACGTGCGAGACCACCACCACGGTCTCCCCCGGGTAGTCGGCCAGCAGCTTGGCCATCGCCCGGCCGACCCGGACGCCGACGTCGACGAAGGACTCCCCGCCGGGCGGAGCCACGGCCGGCGAGGCCAGCCAGGCGTCCAGTTCGGCGGGCCAGCCTTCGCGTACCTCGGCGAAGGTACGCCCCTCCCACTCGCCGAAGTCACACTCGATCAGATCCGGCTCGACCACCACCGGCACCCCGCCGAGCCCACCCGCGATGATGCCGGCCATCGCCGTACACCGGGACAGGGGCGAGCTGACCACGGCCGCGACCGTGTCGACCAGCCCGGCCACCCGGCGGGCCGTCGCACCCGCCTGGACCAGGCCCCGGTCGGAGAGCGGCACGTCACCCCGGCCGGAGTAGCGGCCCTTCGCGGTGTACTCCGTCTCGCCGTGCCGGAGCAGCAGCAGCCGGGTGGCGGTCTCGGCCGGACGCGGTTCCCAGGAACTCTTCGCGGTCGACCCCTGCGCGGCGACCTCGTGCGCCTGCGCCCGCCCGGACGCATCGGCCGGCGTCGCGGCCTCCGCCTCGGCCGCGCTGTCCGGGGCGACCTCCGGCGCCTTGCCGGCGGCCAGATCCATCGCCGCGTTCGCCAGCGCGTCCGCGTGCCGGTTGCGCTCCCGGGGAATCCAGGTGTACGTCACCGAGTCGAACTTCCGGACCAGCCCGGCCGCCTGGGCGGCGAGCGGACGCAGGCCCGGATGCTTGATCTGCCAGCGGCCCGCCATCTGCTCGACCACCAGCTTGGAGTCCATCCGCACCTCGACCCCGGTCGCCCCGGACGCGCGGGCGGCCTCCAACCCGGCGATCAGGCCACGGTATTCCGCGACGTTGTTGGTGGCGACCCCGATCGACTCGGAGCGCTCGGCGAGCACCTCGCCGCTGCCGGCGTCCCGGACCACCGCGCCGTAACCGGCCGGCCCCGGATTGCCCCGGGCACCGCCGTCCGCCTCCACCACGACCTTACGACCCGGCACGGGTCCACCTCCCGATCCCGTCACCGACGCCGTCACAGCCCGGACTCGGCGGTACGCACCATGATGCGCCGGCACTCCTCGCAGCGCACCACCTCGTCGGGAGCGGCGGCCTTGATCCGGCCCCGGTCCGCGCCGTAGAGCTCCAGCCGGCAGCCGCCACAGCGCCCACCAGCGACCAGGGCCGCACCGAGCCCGCCCGACGCCTCCCGGATCTTGTCGTAGAGCGCCACCAGGTCGGCCGGGAGGTCGGCCGCGAGTGGCTGCCGCGAGCCGACCTTGAACTCCTCCTCCTTGCCGATCTCGGCAAGGGCCCGGTCGCGCCGCTGCTCGGTCTCCGCACGCCGCTCCCGGGCCGCCGCCAGCCGCTGCTCGATCCCGTCGAGTACGCCCTGCGCGGTCTCCCGCTGCTCCATCAGCTCCAGCTCGGCGTCCTCCAGCTCGGTCTGCCGCCGGTTGAGGGAGGCAAGCTCGTGCTGCAGCGCCTCCAGTTCGCGGGCCGGCCCCGAGCCGACGGTCAGCCGGGCCTCGTTGCGGTCCTTGCGGATCCGCACCTGCTCGACGTCCCGCTCCAACCGGGCGATGTCCCGGTCCAGGTCGTCCACTGCCACCTGGGCGCGGACCCGCTCGTCCTCCAGCGCGGACAGCTCCCGGGCCAGCGTCTCCAGCTCGGCGTGCTCCGGCAGCGTACGGCGCCGGTGCGCGAGCTGGGCGAGCCCGGTGTCGATCGCCTGCAGGTCGAGCAGGCGACGCTGGTCTTTCGGGTCGGCCTTCATCGGGGGGACTCCTTCTCCACGAGGGATGCGGGGGGTAGCACGGGTGGTACGGGAGACGCCGCCTGCACCGTCCACGGATCGGTGTCCAGATCGGACACCAGGGTCTCCACGCCCAGTCGCTCGCGCAGGTGTGCGGCCAGGTCGTCCAGCCAGGGCCGCTCGGTCGCCCAGTGCGCGGCGTCCAGCAGAGCCGGCCCCTCCTCGGCCTGGTACTCGCTGACCGGATGGTGCCGCAGGTCGGCGGTGAGGAAGGCGTCGACGCCGGCCCGGAGGGCGTCGGCGAGGAAGGAGTCACCGGCCCCGCCGCTGACCGCCACGGTCGAGATCGTCCGCCCGGGGTCACCGGCGGCGCGTACGCCCCAGGCGGTGGGCGGGAGCACCCGGGCCGCGTGGCCGGTGAACTCGGCCAGCGTCGCCGGCTGCGGCAGCCGGCCGATCCGCCCGAAGCCGCGCCCCGCCCCGGTGGCCGGACCGGCGGGGTCGGCCGGGCGCAGCGGGCGCAGGTCGGTCAGGCCGAGCCGGACGGCGAGCGCGTCGGAGACCCCTGGGTTGGCGATGTCGGCGTTGGTGTGCGCCACGTACAGGGCCACGTCGTTGCGGATCAACTGGTGCACAACCCGGCCCTTGTACGTCGTCGCGGCCACCGACGAGACCCCGCGCAGCAGCAGCGGATGGTGCGCCACGATCAGGTCGGCACCGTAGCCGAGCGCCTCGGCGACGGTCTCCGGCACCACGTCCACCACGCAGCAGACCCGGCGTACCGGCGCGGACGGCTCACCGACCACCAGTCCCACCCGGTCCCACCCCTCGGCCCAGGCCGGCGGGTAACGCTGGTCGAGCGCGGCCACGACGTCGGCGACACTGACCGCCTGAGCTCCGGATGCATCCACGGCGGCCCAGCTTACCGGCGCCGGCCCGGCCCGTCGGCGGGTCCGCCCCGGTTCAGCCGCGCTGGCCGCTGACCGAGAGCCTGGCCCGCAGCGCCGTCACCGCCATCTCCCAGGGAAACCTCTCCAGGTAGCGCTCCCCGGTGCCGGGTGCGTGCAGCGGCATGACGTGGTCGCCGAAGAGCACCGTGACGTGCCAGTCCCGCAGCCGGGCGAGGCTGGTCAGGAAGGCCGGATGGGCCGCCATCGCGGCGTTGGTGAACGGCATCGCCACGATCGGCAGCCCCTTGCCGAGCCCCTCGACCAGCAGACCGAGGGCGAGGGTGTCCGCTATCCCGGCGGCCCACTTGTTGATCGTGTTCACCGTCGCCGGAGAGACGATCATCGCGTCCGCGTCGGGAAGTACGTCCGGATCGCCGGGGTTCTTGTACGTCGACCGCACCGGATGCCCGGTCTGCCGGCGCAGCGCCGGTACGTCGGCGAACTTCGTCCCGTCCGGGGTCAACACCACGCAGACGTCCCAGCCGTCGCGCTGCGCGCAGGTGACCAGCCGACCGACGTGCCGGGTCAGCGGCGAGCCGCAGGCGAGCACGTACAGCACCCGGGACCCGCTCGACTCCGTCACCGGACGACCTCCGGCACCGCCCGGGTGGCTGGGGCAAGCCCGGGGACCGGCCGCGTCATATCGCTACTCCCATCTGCTCAGCCAACTCCGCAATCGCGGCGGGCGGCGCACCCCGTGTGCGACGCAGCACGTTTGACATCACCTCGTGCGCGATCGGCCGGCACCTGATCTCGGACGGGGCCAGCCGGTCGCCGTCGACCAGCGCCTCGCCCGCCCGGTCCAGGTCGCCGATCTGGGCGAACCCGCGGGCCAGGTCCAGCATGTGGTGTGCCCGCCGCTCCGGCAGCAGCGTGTTGAAGCCCTCCCGCCGCATGATCCGCCGCTCGTGGGTCTGCACCGCGTTCCCGCCCTCGCCCAGCTCCACCGCCGCCGCCGCGCGGTGCAGCTCCAGGTTGGTCGGGCCGAAGCTGGTCCAGTAGTGGTTATGGTCGCCGCCCAGCCGGTCCGCCGCGCCCTCCGCCTCGTAGATCAGGTCCTTGACCGTGTTGTTGTCGCCCATCCGGGCCGCCGCCATCGCCCCCTGCAACAGCAGCATCCCGTAGACGGAGAGCCGCTCCGGCCCTGCGTCGTTGCCACCGCCGGGCGCCAGGCGGTTGGCGACGCTCACGTTCACCTCCAGCGCCGGCCGGGCCCGGCCGAGCGCCAGCAGGGCGTTGCCGACCCGGTAGGTGGCCACCCCGGCCAGCAGCGGATCGCCGGCCCGCTGTGAGACCGCCATCGACCGGTCGGCGGCGAGCCAGGCCAGCTCGTACTCGCCGAGCTTGCGCAGCGCCGACGAGGCGATCTGGTACACCTGCCCGAGCAGGTGGGCCGCCTTGGGGCCGTCGTCGCCGCCGGCCACGCTGTCCAGCGCCTGTGCGTCCCGGAGCAGCTTCGGCAGCGCCCGGGTCAACACGCCGTACCGGGCGTACTGGAACGTCAGCCAGGCGTGGTTCACCGACTTGGTCATCTCGGCCAACGAGGGCGGCTGCGGATTCGTGGTGAGGAACGAACTCATCGAGTCGTACCGCTCCAGGGCGGAGCGGATCTCGTCGACCTCCACCTCGTCGATGCAGGTGAGCCCGTCGGCCCGACGTTCCGGCGCCTTGCCGAGCAGGAGTTGGGCATCGAGTTGGAGTACGTCGGCGATCTCGTAGAGCACCGAGAACTTGTCCAGGCGGCGTACGCCTCGTTCGACCTTGTCCACCCAGCTCTTCGACTTTCCGAGCCGATCGGCGAAGACCTGTTGCGACATTTTGCGGCGACCGCGCCAGTAGGCGACGCGACGCCCGATCGGCAGTTCGTCCACGTCCGGCCCTCCCTTCTGCGTCGGCGGTCCGGTAGGGGGCCCGCGCCGGTACGAAAACGGGGTGCGACTCACATCTGCGCTGGTCGCACAGCAT
Source organism: Plantactinospora sp. B6F1 (assembly GCF_040120695.1). Lineage (NCBI taxonomy): Bacteria > Bacillati > Actinomycetota > Actinomycetes > Micromonosporales > Micromonosporaceae > Plantactinospora > Plantactinospora sp. B6F1. The sequence continues at coordinate 169,806 of NZ_JBEEAC010000007.1, forward strand.
GTACGTCACTCCGGAGACGGCCGCTCGTAGCTTTCGATGCAACTTGCGGCTGTCTGCCCGGACAAACGACCGCGTCAGACGCCAGTGACGGGCTTCGACCTGCATAACTGGCCGAGATCAATAAATGTAGGGGGTTCACGAAAATGTGGGAGAAGGTCCGTCCGCGTTCGGTCCGTTTCGCCCAACTCGACCGGGTCCGGCTGCGCCGGATCGCGGTCCGCTATGCCAGCCACGGCTGGCAGGTCACCCCCGGCGCGTGTCTGGCCCGGCACCGTTTCGTCTGTGGCCGGGCCGGCTGTCCGACCACCGGTTGCCATCCGGCGCTGGAGCATTGGGAGCAGAACGCCACCGCCGACCCGGCCCGGGTCGCCACCTGGTGGCGGCTCCGCCCGCACTCGATCCTGCTCGCCACCGGCCGCGCCTTCGACGTCCTGGAGGTCCCCGCCTACCTGGGCCGGTTCGCGCTGGAGCAGGCCCGGCCGCGGCTGTTCGGCGCCGTCTCCAACCAGGTCCGCGGGCCGGTCGCGGTCACACCGGGCGGCCGGTGGATGTTCCTGGTACGCCCCGGCGAGCCGCTCCGGCCCGAACTGGAACACAACCTCTACGTGGTCCGGCACGGCTCCGGCTCGTGGATTCCTGCCCCGCCGACCCGGCTGCCGGAGGGGACGGTGCGCTGGCTGGTGTCCCCGGAGGAGACCTGCTGGCGCCTGGCCGACCCGTACGGCGTCCAGGAGCTGATCGTCGAGGCGTTGGAGGCGGTCGCTCCGGCGCTGCCCGAGCCGCTCTTCCCGGCCCACCTGCCCGCCCCCCGCCGGGGCTACTGAGGGCACCGGATCGTCGGTCGCCGCCGGCGTCTCGGCGGGAATCGCCGGGTTTCCGCTTAGCCTGGGCCGGAATCGTCGGTTCCCGCCGCGTCTGCCCCGGAGTGGCCGGTTCCCGCTCCGGATGCCTTCCGGGTGTCTCCCGGGCACCGTCGCCCGTGCTGGGCGGTCACGTCGGGCCCGGCCCGCGCGGGCTCGCGCCGGCCGGGCCGGTGCGACGCGCCTGGCCGGCGACCGGGCTGGTAGCAGGGGTACGAGGAGCGTGAGAGCGGCCCCGGACCGGGTAATCCGGCGCCGGACTGGTTGACGCCTGAGGAAAGGGCCCACGCCATGCTCAGCAAAGAGGATCAGCGCCGATTCGACGAGATCACGCACCAGCTCCGGATAAGCGATCCCGAGTTCGTCGCCCGGTTGAGCGACCGGGGCAAACTGCGGCGCGCTCGGCTGATACTCGTGTTGACCTTCGTACTCTGGGCCACCGTGCCGGCCCTGGTCGTGCTCGGCGGCTGGCTCGCCGTCGCTATCGCCCCGGCGGTCCTGGTCGCGGCCACCCTGATGATGTGGCAGGCCCGGCGGATCCGGTGAGCTCGGGCGAGGGCAGCGCAGTCGTCGCCGAACCGGACACGGCAGGCAACACGGCAGGCAACACGGCAGGCTCAGACCGGCTCGCTCTCGCCGAACCGGCGGTAGGCGCGGCGGAGCCGCTCGGTCAGGCCCGGCCCGCCGATCGCCGCGGCCGGCGGTCCGAGCTGGCGCAGTACCAGCTCCGGTTCGGTCGCCAGGGTGGGCGCGCGGGCCGGCAGCGGCACCGGGGCGACCCAGAACCGGTCGAGCGCTCCGGCCAACGGTTCGGCGGGCAGGTCGGCGAGGGCCGGCCCGGCTCCGACCGGCGGTGAGTCGGCCGGGCCCGGGTCGGTCGGAACCGGCAGCCCGGCGGTGTCGGTGTCGGTGTCGCTGTCGGACGCACCGGTACGTGCCCCACGCCGGCCCGCCGGCCCGCGACCACGCCCCGGGTCGGTGCTCCGCCGCGCCGCCCCGCCGTCGCCGGATTCGGCACCGCGCAGCGCCCGCAGCCGGGCCAGTAGCCGGGCCCGGTCCCGCCCCCGCCAGTGCAGCAGCTGGAACGGATCCGCGTCGAACGCCTCGGCGAGCAGATAGAAGGTCGCGGCCAGGTGCTTGCACGGCACGGCGAAGTCGGGACAGTCGCAGCGCTGGGTCAGCTCGTCCACCCCGGCCGGAAAGAGTGGCGCGCCCGCCTCGGCGAAGACCGCCTCCAGCTCCGGCGGTACGTCGCCGGCCAGCAGCCGCGCGCTGAACAGCGCCTGCGCGGCGAGCAGCCTCTCCAGCCGGGTCCAGACCCGCTCGGTCAACGGCCGGAACCGGATCGACACCCGGTACGGCTTCGCCCGGGAGCCCTGGACGACGGCGGTCACCTCGCCCGGTGCCACGTCGAGCGAGAGGACCTGCCCGGCGCGGGCGTACGAGCGGCCCCGGGTGAGCCGGGTGCCCAACGCGAAGGACTCGAGTACGTCGACGAAGCGGCGGGACCACCAGGACTGCCCGATCGCCCCCCGGGCGGTACGCGCCCGCAGTCCACCGTCGACCCTGCGCGGACGGCCGTACTCGCGGAAGTCGGTCATTCCACCACCGCCCCGCTTTCCAGGGCGAAGAGTTGGCGCAGTGCCGAGGTGGACAGCTCGGTGAGCCACTGCTCGCCGCTGCCGACGATCCGCGCGGCCAACCCCCGCTTCTCGTTGATCATCGCGGCCACCTTCTCCTCCACGGTGCCGGCGCAGACGAACTTGCGGACCTGCACCGGGCGGCGTTGGCCGATCCGGAACGCCCGGTCGGTGGCCTGGTCCTCGACCGCCGGGTTCCACCACCGGTCGACGTGGATGACGTGGTTGGCGGCGGTCAGGGTCAGCCCGGTGCCGCCGGCCTTGAGGGAGAGGACGAAGAGGGCCGGGCCGGTCGACCCGTCCCCGGTGGAGTCCTGGAACCGGGCCACCATCGCGTCCCGGTCGGTCTTGCCGACGCCGCCGTGCAGGTAGAGCACCTCGCGGCCGAACCGGGCGGCGAGGTGGGCCCGGAGCATCCCGCCGAACTCGGCGTACTGGCTGAAGATCAGTGCCTTCTCGCCGGCCGCCAGTACCTCGTCCAGGATCTCCTCCAGCCGGGCCAGCTTGCCGGAGCGGCCGGGCAGCGCCGAGCCGTCCCGGAGCACCTGCGCGGGGTGGTTGCAGACCTGCTTGAGCCGGGTCATGGTGGCCAGCACCAGCCCGCGTCGCTCGATGCCGTCACTGGACTCGATCCTGGCCATCATGTCGTCGACCACCGCCTGGTAGAGGGAGGCCTGCTCCCGGGTGAGGTTGCAGAGCACCTCCATCTCCAGCTTCTCCGGCAGGTCGGTGATGATCGACCGGTCGGTCTTCACCCGGCGCAGCACGAACGGGCCGGTGATCCGGCGCAGCCGGGCCGCCGCCTCGTCGTCGCCGTGCCGCTCGATCGGCTCGGCGTACCGCTTCTTGAAGGCCGGCGCGGCGCCGAGCAGCCCGGGATTGGCGAACTCCATGATCGACCAGAGGTCGGCGAGGCGGTTCTCCACCGGGGTACCGGTGACCGCCACCCGGTGCCGGGCGGGCAGCGACCGCACGGCGGCGGCCTGCCGGGTCGCGGCATTCTTGATCGACTGCGCCTCGTCGACCACGATCCGGTGCCAGTCGACCTCACCCAGTGCGGCGGCGTCCCGGGCCGCCAGCGAGTAGGTGGTGAGCACCAGGTCCGCGTCCCGCACCGCCGCGGCGAACCTCGCCCCGCGCGGCCGTTCCGCACCATGGTGTACGTGCACCCGCAGCTCCGGGGCGAACCGGGCCGCCTCGCGCTGCCAGTTGCCGACCAGCGACATCGGGCAGACCAGCAGGGTCGGGCCGGCCTCCGGCGGGTCACCGGCGAGCAGTGCGAGCATCATGATGGTCTTGCCCAGCCCCATGTCGTCGGCGAGGATCCCGCCGAGCCCGAGCGACTGGAGGAAGGCCAGCCAGGCCAGCCCGCGCTGCTGGTACGGCCGCAGCGTGCCCCGGAAGGACTCCGGCGCCTCCCGGGGCGTCAGATGCCGCTCGGCCTGACCGGCGAGCAGGTCGCCGAGCGGGCCGTCGGCGCTGACCCCGAGCACCGGCAGCGCCGCCGGATCGTCCTCGGTGGCCAGTCCCAGCCGGAGCAGGTCGCCCACGGTCAGCTCGCCACCCGCGCGGAGCAGCTTGAGCCCGGCGGCGAGCCGCTTCGCGTCCAGTTCCACCCACTGGCCGCGCAGCCGCACCAGCGGCGTCTTCAGTTTCGCCAGCGCCCGCAGCTCGGCGGCGTGCAGCGGCTGGTCGCCGAGGGCCAGCTCCCACCGGTAGTCGACCAGCGCGTCCATACCCAGTGCGCTGCGCGACGCGACCGTCCCCGGCGCGGTACGGGTCTTCGCCTGCAACCGGGCCCCGAGCCGGGCCCCCGGCCGCTGCCACCAGGACGGGAGCAGCACCCCGAACCCGGCGGCGTGCAGCACCGGCGCACCGTCCCGGAGGAACCGGTGCGCTCCCTCGGTGTCCAGCTCCAACGCCTCCGGCGTGGCCGTACGCAGCGCGTCGTCCAGCTCCGGCCAGAGCCGGCTCGCCCGACCCAGCTCGGTCAGCAGGGTCTCCTGCGGATCGGCCAGGTGCCGGGCCAGCCCCCGCAGGTCGCCCCGGGCCGCCCAGATCCGGTCCGCCCCGACCACCAGGCTCGGTTCGTCGGCCGCCTGGAGGGCGAACTCCACCCGCCAACGCCGCTCCGCCCCGGCCGGCGCGTCGACGTCGATCAGCCCGGCCAGCGCGCCGCTCCCGGCCAGTCCTTCCCTCCCGGTCGACCCCGCCAGATCATCCGCCACGGCGGAATCGTCTGCCCCGGCCGGGTCGTCTGGCTCCGCCAGCTCGTCCGGCTCGGTCGGCGTCAGGTCGATCTCGGCCGGCGCGGGTGGTTCGACGAGTCGGAAGCAGGCCCGTACCGGGCTGCCGGCGGCGTCCCGCTGCCAGGCGCGCAGTTCACGGTCCAGTCCGGCCAGCGCCTCCGGTGCCGCGGTGAAGTCCCGCTGCCGCCCGGTCAGCGCCCGGAGCCAGTCCCGTACGGCGGCGTCGGCGGCACCTGCCCGACCCGCCCCGATCAGCCGTACGCCCTCCAGGGCGGTCCGGGCGGCGGCGTCGGTGAGCGCGTCCAGGGCCTCCGCGACGGTGGCCGCCGCCGAGCCGCTCGCTCCGGGAACACCACCCGGCCGGCCCCCGGCCGATCCGGTGCCGTCCTGCGCCGCGGTGAACCCGGCAGCCGGCGGGTCGAGCGCGGCGCGGGTCACCGGCGGCAGCGCCATGGTCAGCGCGCGGGCCCAGCCGGCGTCGGACCCGGTCAGCAGCGGGCGCCACACCGCCCGAGCCGAGCCCGCCGAACCGCTCGGACCGGCAGCGCCCGCCGAACCGCCCGGTAGTCGAGAGGCACCCGCCGGACCGGCAGCGGCCGCCGAACCGCCCGGACCGGTCGTGGAGAGGCCGGGCAGGACCCGGCCCCGCCGGACCAGCTCGACCGCGAGGTCGGCCAGCCTGGCGAGGTGGCGCAGCGACGCGCCCGGGACCGGCGGGGTCGAGCCGTCGGGTTCCCGGTCGGCGGGCGGCTCCCGGTCGGCGCCTCGACCGGCCGGCGACCGCCGCCGGGCGGGCCGCTCCCGGCCGGCCGGTGCCTCCCGGCCGCCGAGCGGCTCGGCGGCGAAGGCGAGCAGCACCGGCAGTGCGTGGTCGGCGTCGTACTCCAGGACCGGCACCCGCCACGAGGCAAGGTCGACCGGACCACGGGCCGGCTCGACCGGCTCGGTCCGGACCAGCTCCGCCGAGTCGACAGGGGCGCCGGCCCGGGTGGGCAGGGCGAGCAGGGCGCTGCCGGTGGTCGCCTTGGCGGCGAGTTCACCGAGTGCACCGGCCAGCCCGGGATGCCCGGCCGCGAAGGGGTGTGGCCGGTCCCGGGGCGGACGGCCGGGCCGGCGCGGCGGCCGGGTGGGCAGCCTGGGGTCCTCCGCCCACATCGCGAGCCGACCACCGGCCAGCCACACAGCGTGGACGACGAGCACGCACAGGTCCCTTCTCGGCCGTGAGGTCAACTGACGGAACCCCTTTGTAGCACCCCGTCGGGTGCCGCCGCGCGACCCTCGCCCGGCACCCGCCAACCGTCCCGCCGGCACCGCGGCCCGATGGCCGACGACGGTGGCCGGCTGGCTCCTGGCGATTTTTTGCCTTACCCCAGTCACGAATCGAACAGTTTCGCCCCGGCAGCCGTACTAACAGAGAGGATGACGACAGGCATGAATGCGCCGTAGATCACGAGGCGAGGCGGTGACCGTGGATTTTCCCATCGTGAAACGGGCCACGCCAGGGCGCTACCTGCTCCGCGGGCTGCTCTCCTGCGGGCCCTGCGACGAACTGCTGATCCCGTCCTTCTCGTCGAGCGGACGCCGTTACTACGGCTGCCCCCGGCGGCAGTGTCCCCGCCCCTGGATTCTGGCCGAGCAGGCCGAGCAGGCCGTCTGGGCACACGTCGCGGCGACGTACGGGGAGGCCGCCCGGGACGTGCCGCAGGACCAGCGGCAGGCGCTGCTGACCGCCGTACTGGCCCGGGTCAGCATCGGGGTACGGGTCGCGGACCTGCACTACCAGTGGCGGTGACCGGTCGGGAGGCGCCGACCGATGGCGGCGGACCGGCTCGGTGGAGACACCGGTGACGTGGTGGCGTGCCGGGTACGCCGATCCGCTGCGCCGGGCGCACCCCCGGCGGCAGGATGGCCACATGGAGGTCACCACCGAGATCCCGCTGGTCGGGGGCGCGGGTGACGGCGACATCGTGATCGTCGACCTCGACGTGCACGGCCGCCCACCGCTCACCCACCACCTGGTGGTCGACGGCGGACTCGCCCGGGCCGAGATCTACGAGCTGGAGGCAACCCCCGGGGAGAGGCCGCCCTGGCTGTACCGATGGCGCGGGCCGGCCCCGTCCTGAGTCGGTTCCGGCCCGTCCGAACCGCTACCTGCCCCGGAACACCCGGACCGTCGCGATGCCGCCCAGGGCCAGCGCGCCGAGGAGTACCGCCCAGATGACCGTGGTGTTCAGGCCGGTGCCGAACTCCGCGTTCGCCTTGGCGTTGGCGGCCAGCGACTGGTCCTGTGGCGCGGGCACCACCACCGGGGGAAGTTCGGCGTACCGGACCAGGCCGGTGCTCTCCAGCAGGGTCATGTGGTTCATGACGAAGCCGTTGGCCTGCTCGGCGAGCTGGCGCACGATCTCGTTCCGGGTTCCGGACCGGACGGCCCCGATCACCGGGAAGATCGCGCCGTGCGCCGCCCGCAGCCGGTCCACGAAGATCCGGTCGAACCGCGCCCCGGACGCGTTCGTCATCTCGGTGATCCAGCCCTTCTGCTGCGCACTCGGCTCGTTGGGCAGCTGTACGCCCAGCTTGTTGGCGGCCTCCACGGTGAGCTGGTCCAGTTCCACGTGCTGCTTGGCGATCTCGGCGCCGATCTCCCGGACCCGGGCGCTGTCGCCCTTCTCGGCCGCCATCTGCCCGGCCGGCATCTCCCAGAGCCCGGCCATGCGCACCCCGCTGAGCAGTGCCATGTCGGCAGCGCCGAGCTGGGTGGGCCCGGCAGGGGCCGCGATCGCCGCCCCCGGCAGCACGAGCAGTCCGATCACCAGGCCAGCCAGCAGAACAGCCGTCGGACGCGTTGCCTTTACCGCAGATCGGGCCGTGGCCACGTACTCAACCTCCCAGAAAGCGGCGCCAGAGTGGCAATGGAGTTGTCGGCCAGGACCGTATTGCCGTGCGCGCTTATGAGTCAATCTCGGATGCCCGAGGAGAGCGAAGCTTAGGCCACATTTAAAGGAAACCTATGTCGGCGGGCGACGCGGCCGGGTCAGCACGGCGGCCGGTACCCGGATGGTGATCGTCCGCTCACGGAACACCGGCCGGTCGATCACGACGGCAGGAACCGGGGGTGGGGTGAAAAGGAGGATCGGTGGGCGCGGCAGGTTTCGAACCTGCGACCCCTCGCTTGTAAGGCGAGTGCTCTCCCACTGAGCTACGCGCCCGGAACGCCCGTGCGGCCTACCGGCGGCGGCAAGCTTACCCTGCCGCTGCGCCCCACGGTCGACCCAGTATCCGGAACCCGGTAGCCGCCACGCACCCCGCGCGGAGACCCACCGGCCGGTCGAAACCGTACCCCGGCGGCCGGCTCAGGCCACCACCATGGCCAGAGCCTTGCGCCAACCGGCCTGGTCACGCGGCTCGCCGGGCTGGTTCAGCTCGGCGAAGCGCACCGTGCCGGCCCGGTCGATGACGAAAGTGCCCCGATTGGCGAACCCGGCGGTGTCGTTGAAGACGTCGTAGGTCCGGGCCACCCCACCGTGCGGCCAGAAGTCGGCCAGCAGCGGGAACTCGAAACCCTCCCGGTCGGCCCACACCTTGTGCGCATAGACCGAGTCGACGCTGATCGTCAGCACCTGGACGTCGTCGTTCTGGTACTCGTGGAGGTTGTCCCGCAGCTCGCCCAGCTCGCCCTGACAGGTGCCGGTGAACGCCAGCGGGTAGAAGACCAGCAGCACGGCTCGGCGACCACGGAAGTCGGAGAGTCGTACCTGCTGGTTGTTCTGGTCCTTCAACACGAAGTCCGGCGCTGGGGCGCCAACCTCGATCGGCATCCGGTTCCTTCCTACTTCCTGCCCTTGGTGCCACGGCGGAGGACCAGTCGAGCGCCGCTCCAGTCCTTGCCGGCGTTGATGGTCGACGTCTGCTGGAGGCCGGCGGTGACCGCCGTCTCACTGATCTCGCTCGGCTCGACGTGGCCCTCCCGTCCGGCCTTGGGCGTCAACAACCAGACCACGCCGTTGTCAGCCAGCGGGCTGAGCGTCTCGACGAGCATCTCGAACAGGTCACCGTCGCCGTCCCGATACCAGAGCAGCACCGAGTCCACGACCTCGTCGGTGTCCTCGTCTACCAGCTCTCCGCAGCGATCGGTCAGGGCGTCCCGGAGATCCTGGTCGACGTCGTCGTCGTAGCCCATCTCCATGACGACCATCCCCGGCTCGATGCCGAACCGGTCCGCCAGACTCCGTACGCCGTCGGCGGCCTGACCAGCGGTCGCGCTCACTGTCACGTGCCTCCTCATCTCCACTGCCAGCGGCATCCGTGCGACGCCGATGACGCAAAGTCCACACAGTTGTTCCCTCGCGCGCAAGTGGCGCACCGGGTCGAAGGGAATTTACCGCGCCAGCAGCGTTCGGGCACCCTGGGTAATGGCCTCTTCGGAGACCAGTACATGACGGGCAGCCGGACCCAGCGGCACAAAAGTGTCGATAGCAGCCACCCTACGGGCAGATCCGACAAAACCGGCATCAACCAGCGCCGCCACCACACCCTCGCCGACCCCGCCGGAGCGGCGCGTCTCGTCCACGACCAGCACCCGGCCGGTCGCCTGGGCCTCCCGGATGATGTCCGCCACCGGCAGCGGGGCCAGCCAGCGCAGGTCCAGCACCCGGACGCCGACATCCTCCTCGGCCAGCTTCGCGGCGGCCCGCAGCGACATGCGAACACCATTACCGAACGTGATGATCGTGACGTCCTCGGCCGAGCCGACGCCGTACACCCGGCCCCGGCCGATCGGCACGTGGCTGGCCGTCCAGCCGCCCGGGCCGAGATAGGGGGCGAGCCACTCCTCGTCACCCTCAGCGTGCAGATCGCGGGTGTGGTACAGCGCGATCGGCTCCAGGAAGACGCAGACACTGCCGTCCACCGCCGCACTGGCCAGGCACGAGCGCAGCATCGGTGCGGCGTCGTCGGCCCGGGCCGGCACCGCGAGCACCAGCCCCGGAACGTCCCGGAGTACGGCCAGCGAGTTGTCGTTGTGGAAGTGCCCCCCGAACCCGTCCTGGTACGCCAACCCGGCGATCCGCACCACCATCGGATTGCGGTAGGCGCCCCGGGAGAAGTACTGCATCGTGGCCGCCTCGCCCCGGAGCTGGTCCTCCGCGTTGTGCAGGTACGCCAGGTACTGGATCTCGGGCACCGGCAGCATCCCGCTCAGCCCGGCACCGAGCCCGAGCCCGAGGATCGACGTCTCGTCCAGCAACGTGTCGAAGACCCGGGGCGCGCCGAACCGCTCCCGCAGGCCCTTGGTGACCCCGTACACCCCGCCCTTGACCGCCACGTCCTCGCCGAAGACGGTCATGCCCGGGTGGTCGAGCAGCCCGTCGGCGAGCGCGGCGTTGATGGTCTGGGCCAGGGTGAGCGGGCCGGCCTGCTCCGGCAGCTTGCCGTCGAACGCGGCGCTGCGGGCCGCGGCACCCGGCCCGGCGGCCCGGCCGGCGGCGTCGGTGATCGTCCGCGCGACCCGGACCGGCCGCCGGGGCGCCAGCGGAGCCACGATGTCCGCCGCGCTCTCCAGCTTGCGCTCGCCGAGCACCTCCTCGGCGACCTTGCGGACCTGCCAGCCGACCTCGTCGTAGCGGGCGATCAGCTCCTCCGGGGTGACCAGGCCGGCCTCGGCGAGCAGCCGGGCGGTGGCCACCACGGGATCCCGGTCGACGTCCCGGGCGATCTCGGCGGCGCTCCGGTACGCGATCTCGGCGTCCGCCCCGGCGTGCCCCATCAGCCGCACCGTGCACAGGTGCAGCACGGCGGGCCGGCGGTGCCGGCGCACCCAGGCCGCCGCCTCGACCGCCACGTCGTACGTCTCGACCAGGTCGCAGCCGTCCGCCGAGAAGTACCGGATCCCGGGCTTGGCCCGCAACGCCTGCGCCACCCAGCCGTCCGGCGACCGGACGCTGATGCCGAGCCCGTTGTCCTCGCAGACGAAGAGCACCGGAATGCGCAGCCCGGCGTGGTCGCACCAGCCGGCGGTGTTGAACGCGGCGACGGCGGTGGCGTGGTTCACCGAGGCGTCGCCGAACGAGCAGACCACGATGGCGTCGCTCGGCCAGGCCGGCTCGGCCGCACCGTGCCGCCGGGCCGCACCGCCGGCCGCCCGTCGACCGGCCGGCCGCACCCGACCGTCACCGAGCCGGCGCAGCCGTTCGATGGCGAAGCCGATCCCGACCGCCCGGGGCAGATGCGAGGCGATGGTGGAGGTGGTCGGCACGACGGCCACGGCGGGGTTGCCGAACACCTTGTGCCGGCCGCCGGCGATCGGCTCGTCGGCGGAGGCCACCACCCCGCGCAGCACGTCCCGGGCGGCATCGAGGACCGCGTCCGGCGTGCCGGTCCCGTCGTCGGCGTCGCCGTCCCGGTCCCGGTCGCCGGGCTTTCCGTTGCCGTCCTGGCCGCGCATCGCCTCGGCCACCCGTTCGGCGACCCCGACCCGGTGCGCCGGGCCGTCGTCCTGCCCGGCCCGCGCGGCGAGCCCCTCGGCCTCGGCCTGGACGGCCCGGGCGCAGTAGAACGCGCCGGACCGGTAGTGCAACAGGGCCGGATCGGTGGACCGGACCGCGAGCGCCACCGCCGCGTTGCCCTCGTGGCCGGCGGAGCCGATGGTGTAGAACCCCTCGCCGAAGCTGCGCAGCCAGCGCGCAGCGAGATCAAGGTGCCGGCTGACCAGTTGGGCGTCGAACAGTTCCAGGGCCGTCCGACCGTCGAGCGTGCCGCCGTCCCGGACCGGCTCCGCCGCCGTCCGCCCGGTCGCCGACACCTCGATGGCGCCGACCGCCTCCCGGAACCGTTCGTCGAGATCTTGGGGGGTGGTCACGTCCGACAGCATTACCGACGCCGGCCACCCGTGACCACTCAGACACGTCACAACCGACCGTGGCGTTCGGGTTACCTCGCGGGAAGGTCCCGCAAACCATGGCGATCTCGGGCCGGCGCGCACGTCGACCCGGGCGCCCCGGTCTGGGAGTGATGGCGCTCAACCTGTGGCCCGGCGGCTACTCGCGCCAGCCGGCCAGCTCGACACCCTTGGCCAGCTCCACCCGGAGGCCGAGGAGGATCTCCCGGGAGGCTCCCGGCGGCAGTTCCAGCCGCCAGATCAACTCGCCCAACGCGGCCCGCTCCTCAGGCGCCGGATCGAGGCGCAGCTCGCGGACCGTGATGCCCTCGGCGCGCGAGACCGGAAGCTGGTCCAGCATGGTCACCCGGGCCGGCCGGGGAGTGTGGTTGGCCACCGTCGTCCGGTACTCGACCTCCCGGCGTCGGGTCGAGCCCAGCGTGGCCCTGGTGTCGCTGCGCCGGATCAGCTCCCGCTTCACCCGGATCCGGTCGTCGAGGCCGAGCGCCAGCTCGACCTCCTCCCCCGGCGCCCAGGTCGGCAGCGGCGTACTGCCGACGAAGTCGCCGCCGTGGAAGACCGAGGCCGGTCCGGGCAGCATGGTGTGGGCGGAACCGTTGGTCACGGTGGCCCGCAGGTGCACGTCCGGGGTACGGACCGGCGCGGTGACGTAGTCGAGGGTGGACTCGAGTTCGAGCACGGCGACGACCGCACGGTGTGCCCCACCGTCGGCGGGCACCGCCACCGGGCGGGCCGGCCGGTACGTGGCGGCCACCACGCCCTGCTCCACGGTGGCGGTCGACTGGGCGACCGGGGCGGCCCGGCGGGCTACGGCTCCCGGGGCCGGCGGCGGACCGCCGACCGCACCCGCGGCCACCGCCATCGTCCGGACCGGCGCACCGCCCCTCCCTCGTTCCTGGACCGTCCGGTCCAGCTGGTCCAGATACCAGGGAGTCAGCTCGGGCAGGGCGGTACCGGTGGTCGGACGGGCGGTGGAGAGCTGCAGCTCGCACTCCGGCCAATCCTCGCCGGTGCGCTGGCTGACCAGCCCGAACCAGGTGAGCGTCAGGTTCTCGTCGACCAGCCGCAGGTCGTAGGAGGAGGTCCAGCCCGCCCCCGGCACGACGTACGACAGTTCGAGTCGGACCTCGGCGCTGCCGCTGCCGTCGCCGGGCTGCTCCGCATCGGCGGGGTCGGACCGGACGACCACGTCGGCGGCGAGCCGGTCCGGCTGCCGCTTGCCGGGCAGGGCCGCGAGTTCGCGTTCGACGGCGGCGAGCCGGTCCTGGGTCTCGTCGCGCCGCCGGCCCAGCTCCCGCCGCCGGGCCTGGCTCGCCGCCGTCTGCTCGGCCACCGAGTCGGTGAATCCGAGTACGTCGGCTGGGGTGGCCTCCCCACCGGCCAGCGCCCGGGCGTACGTGCCGCCGGCCCGCTGGGCGAGCCGGGTCAGGAACTCCTCCCGCCCGGTCTCCACCGCGTCCGCGTCGGCCAGCTCGGCCAGCTCGCCGGTCAGCTCGCGGCGCCGCTGCTCCAGCTCGGCAGCGGTCCGGTCGGAGGTGCGCGGCTGCACCTCGGTCAGCACGTCCACCCCGAGGACGCTCGCCGGCCCGTGGCCGCTGACCCGCAGCGAGTCGCGGTGCAGGCCGAGCGGGAGCGGGCCGATCCGGATCCGGTGCTCCCCGGCGGGGAGCTGAAGGTCCGCTCGGCGGGTGACCCGGGCCCGGTCCGGGAAGACCGTGACGGCGACGATCGGTGCGTCGATGCGGGACGGCGGTGTCATCCCGGCGAGGCTACCGAACCGGCGCCACCGCCGCGGCTGCCCTCGGGCGCCGGGGTGGGCGGCGGTCAGCCGGGCAGGAAGGAGAGGCGGACCTGGCGGGTGGAGTTGTCGCCGTTCGGGTCGACCAGGCAGATCGACTGCCAGGTGCCGAGCGCCAACCGGCCGCCGAGCACCGGCAGCGTCGCGTACGGCGCGACGATGGCCGGCAGTACGTGGTCGCGCCCGTGCCCGGGTGAGCCGTGCCGGTGTCGCCAGCGGTCGTCGGTGGGCAGCAGATCGTCGAGGGCGGTCAGCAGGTCGTCGTCCGAACCGGCGCCGGTCTCGATGATCGCCAGGCCGGCGGTGGCGTGCGGCACGAAGACGTGCAGCAGTCCGTCCCCCTTGCCCGCGAGGAACCGCTCGGCCTCCCGGGTGATGTCCCGGACGACCGGCCGGGAGCCCGTCCGGATCGTGATCACCTCGCTCTCCATCCGCCCAGTCTGCCGCAACCGTCCACCCGCCGGGTGGCGGTACGGAACGTCGCCGGATGACGGTACGGAGGGGATGAAATGCCGGCGACAAACCGGGCCACCCTGGGGCGCACTGCGAGGCCTCTTCCGGAAACTCCGGATTTCCGGGCGGTTACCGTCGGGTACCTGTGTCCCGCGTCGCCTATGCCCGGTCTAGAGGTGACGCGGCGAGGCATCAGGGGGCAGGATGGACGCTAGAGACCTACCCAACACAACCTAGGGAACGCCTGTGGCCACGGAACGCAAGCGCCCGGTGATCAGCGACGGCCTGCCGAGCCAGCTTCCGGACATCGACCCCGAAGAAACCAGCGAGTGGGTCGAGTCACTCGACGGTGTCATCGACGAGCGCGGCGCCAAACGCGCCCGATACGTCATGCTGCGCCTGCTGGAGCGGGCCAGGGAGCGCCAGGTCGGGGTGCCGCCCCTGACCACCACCGACTACATCAACACCATCCCTCCGGAGCAGGAACCCTGGTTCCCGGGGGACGAGCACATCGAGCGGCGGATCCGGGCATACATCCGGTGGAACGCGGCGATGCTGGTGCACCGGGCGCAGCGGCCGGAGATCGGCGTCGGTGGACACATCTCCACCTACGCCAGCTCGGCATCGCTGTACGAGGTCGGGTTCAACCACTTCTTCCGGGGCAAGAACCACCCGGGCGGTGGCGACCAGATCTTCTACCAGGGCCACGGCTCGCCCGGGATGTACGCGCGGGCGTACCTGGAGGGGCGGCTGACCGAGCACCAGCTCGACGGCTTCCGGCAGGAGTTGTCGCACCCGGGCGGCGGGCTTCCGTCATATCCGCACCCCCGGCTGATGCCGGACTTCTGGGAGTTCCCCACCGTCTCGATGGGGCTCGGCGCGATCAACGCGATCTACCAGGCGCGGTTCAACCGCTACCTGCAGCACCGGGGCATCAAGGACACCTCCGACCAGCACGTGTGGGCGTTCCTCGGCGACGGCGAGATGGACGAGGTCGAGTCGCTCGGCGCGATCGGCGCGGCCGCCCGCGAGGAGCTGGACAACCTCACCTTCGTGATCAACTGCAACCTGCAGCGGCTGGACGGCCCGGTGCGGGGCAACGGCAAGGTGATCCAGGAACTGGAGTCGTTCTTCCGGGGTGCCGGCTGGAACGTGATCAAGGTGGTCTGGGGCCGGGAGTGGGACCCGCTGCTCGCCGCGGACACCGACGGCGCGCTGGTCAACCTGATGAACACCACGCCGGACGGCGACTACCAGACCTACAAGGCGGAGTCCGGGGCGTACGTCCGGGAGCACTTCTTCGGCCGGGACCCGCGCACCCGCAAGATGGTCGAGGGGCTCTCCGACGACGAGATCTGGAACCTCAAGCGGGGCGGGCACGACTACCGCAAGCTCTACGCGGCGTACAAGGCGGCGGTCGAGCACACCGGTCAGCCGACGGTCATCCTGGCGAAGACCATCAAGGGTTGGACGCTGGGTTCGAGCTTCGAGGGCCGCAACGCCACGCACCAGATGAAGAAGCTCACCCTGGACGACCTGAAGAGCTTCCGCGACCGCCTCTACCTGGACATCCCGGACTCGGCGCTGGAGTCCAACCCCTACCTGCCGCCGTACTACCACCCGGGCGAGAAGTCCGAGGAGATGGAGTACCTGCGCGAGCGGCGGCAGCAGCTCGGCGGCTACCTGCCGAGCCGGCGTACCGATCCGGTGCCGCTGGCGGTGCCGGGCAAGGAGCGGTTCGCCGACGTCAAGAAGGGTTCCGGCAAGCAGAAGATCGCCACCACCATGGCGTTCGTCCGGCTGCTCAAGGACGTGATGAAGGACCGGGAGTTCGGCAAGCGGTTCGTGCCGATCATCCCGGACGAGGCGCGGACGTTCGGGATGGACTCGCTCTTCCCGACCCAGAAGATCTACTCACCGCACGGCCAGAAGTACACCTCGGTCGACCGGGAGCTGTTCCTGTCCTACAAGGAGGCGCTCACCGGGCAGATCCTGCACGAGGGAATCAACGAGGCGGGCTCGGTGGCCTCGTTCACCGCCGCCGGGTCGTCGTACGCCACGCACGGCGAGCCGATGATCCCGCTGTACATCTTCTACTCGATGTTCGGCTTCCAGCGCACCGGCGACGGGTTCTGGGCGGCGGCCGACCAGATGACCCGGGGCTTCGTACTCGGCGCCACCGCCGGCCGGACCACGCTCAACGGCGAGGGACTGCAACACGAGGACGGCCACTCGCACCTGATCGCGGCGACCAACCCGGCCGTGGTGGCGTACGACCCGGCGTTCGCGTTCGAGATCGCGCACATCTTCGAGGACGGCCTGCACCGGATGTTCGGCGAGCGGCCGGAGAACGTCTACTACTACCTGACCGTCTACAACGAGCCGATCCTCCAACCGGTCGAGCCGGAGAACGTCGACGTGGAGGGGCTGCTCAAGGGGATCTACCGGTACTCGCCGGCCCCCTCGGTCAGCGGTGAGGGCGGCGGCGAGGCGCCTCGGGCCAACATCCTCGCCTCCGGCACCGGGATGCAGTGGGCGCTGAAGGCGCAGAACCTGCTGGCCCAGGACTGGGGCGTGGCGGCCGACGTCTGGTCGGTCACCTCCTGGACGGAGTTGCGCCGGGACGCGGTGGAGTGCGAGGAGTACAACTTCCTGCACCCGGGCGACGAGCCGAAGGTGCCGTACATCCAGCGCAAGCTCGCCGACGCCGAGGGACCGGTGGTGGCGGTCAGCGACTGGATGCGCGCGGTACCCGACCTGATCTCGCGGTGGATTCCCGGCGACTACACCTCGCTCGGCACCGACGGCTTCGGGCTCTCGGACACCCGGCACGCGCTGCGCCGACACTTCCACGTGGACGCCGAGTCGGTGACCGTGGCCGCGCTCGCCCAGTTGGCGCGGCGCGGCGCGGTACCGCCGTCGGTGCCGGCCGAGGCCGCGAAGAAGTACGCGATCGACGACATCTCGGCGGCGCCGGTGGGCGAGACCGGCGGGGACTCCTGACGGTCGGTCGCTGAACACGACCCGAGGGGGTCGCTGAAAACGACCCGGAGGGGCGGGACGTCGCAGCCGCGACGGCCCGCCTCTCAGCCGACCGTGGCCAGCCCGGTGAGCCGGGCCAGCGATCCTTCGAGGTCGGCACCGACCCGGCGCATCCCCCAGCGCAGCAGTGCCCCGCTGACCGGGCCGGCCGGCCAGCGGACCATGATCAGCCGTACCGAGGTGCCGTCCTCCTCCGGGGCGAGTTCGACGTAGACCTCGGTGCGCGCCTCGGCCCGCGCACCCGCGCCCTCGGCCCGTTCGCGCCAGGCGATCAGGGTCGGCTCCTGGTACGCGATCACCTCGGCGTCCAGCGCCCGGCCCGCCGCGTGCACCCGCTGGCGGCGGCCGATGCCCTCCCCGGAGAGCACCTCCGCCTGTCGGACTCCGGCCAGCCAGCCCGGCAGGTGTTCGGCCCGCTGAACCAGGTCCCACACCGCCTCGATCGGTGCGGAGACCCGCGTGCTGCGTTCGATGAGCATCATCCTCAGTCGCCTCCATTGCGGACAACCCGTGACCATTGGCAGCTTATTCACGATTACCGACAAAAACGGACGATTGGCTACCGACACGCCGGAGGGAACTACCGCCGTGAAGTTCGCCGGGACAGGGTGCCGCCGGGCGGGGCGGCGGGCGGGGCGCCAGAAGGGGCGGCGGGAAACCTGGTGGCCGGTCGCCCCGGGAGCGTGCGTAGGCTGGAGCCCGTGACGGTACGCGTACGCTTTGCCCCTTCCCCGACTGGAATGTTCCACGTCGGCGGCGCCCGATCCGCGCTGCAGAACTGGATCTTCGCGAAGCAGCAGGGCGGTGTTTTCGTGCTGCGGATCGAGGACACCGACGCCGCCCGCAACCGACCGGAGTGGACCGAGGGGATCCTCTCCGCGCTGGACTGGATCGGGATCAAGCGGGGCAGCTACGAGGGACCGCACTTCCAGTCCGCGAACGCGGGCGAGCACCGCGCCGCCGCGACCCGGCTGTACACCACCGGCCGGGCGTACTACTGCGACTGCACCCGCGAGGCGATCCAGGCCCGCACCGGCTCGCAGTACCAGGGGTACGACGGCTTCTGCCGGGATCGCGGCCTGGAGTCGGGCCCGGGGCGGGCGCTGCGGTTCCGTACCCCGGACGAGGGCGAGACCGTGGTGGTCGACCTGGTCCGCGGCGAGCCCACCTTCGAGAACAGGCTGATCGAGGACTTCGTGATCGCCCGGGGCGACGGGTCGGCGGTCTTCCTGCTGGCCAACGTCGTGGACGACCTCACCATGGGCATCACGCACGTGATCAGGGCCGAGGAGCACCTGCCGAACACCCCCAAGCAGCAACTCCTCTGGGACGCGCTCGGGGTCAAGCCGCCGGTCTGGGCGCACGTGCCGGTGGTGGTCAACGAGAAGCGGCAGAAGCTCTCCAAGCGGCGCGACAAGGTGGCCCTGGAGGCGTACCGGGACGAGGGCTACCTCGCCGACGCGATGCGCAACTACCTGATGCTGCTCGGCTGGGCACCCTCGGGCGACCGGGAGATCGTGCCGTGGTCGGTGATCGAGTCCGAGTTCCGGCTCGCCGAGGTAAACCCGTCACCGGCTTTCTTCGACGAGAAGAAGCTGCGCGCCTTCAACGGCGAGTACATCCGGGCGCTGCCGGTCGACGAGTTCGTCGCGGCCTGCCAGCCGTGGCTGACCGGTACCGAGACCATCGCCCCGCCGCCCTGGCAGCCGGCGGAGTTCGACCCCGCCGCGTTCGCCGCGGTGGCGCCGCTGGCCCAGACCCGGATCGCGGTACTCAGCGAGATCGTGCCGAACGTCGACTTCCTCTTCCTGGACTCGCCGCTGATCGACGAGGCGGCCTGGGCGAAGAGCATGAAGGAGGGTTCCGCCGACCTGCTGGACGAGGCGATCACCGCCTTCGAGGCCCTGCCGGAGTGGTCGGCGGAGCCGCTGAAGGCCACCCTGGAGGAGGTCGGCGCCCGCCGGGGACTGAAGCTCGGCAAGACGCAGGCGCCGGTCCGGGTCGCCGTCACGGGTCGCAGCGTCGGGCTGCCGCTCTTCGAGTCGCTGGCCGTACTCGGCCGGGAGCGTACCCTCACCCGGTTGCGCGCTGCCCGACTCCGGCTGGTCTGAGCGGTGGTTGGTCCTCGCGGTCCTGCTGACCACCCTGGCCGCCGCGCTGGATCGTCTTGTGGCCCGTCCGGCCTCGGCCTCGACCTGGTCACCCGCCTTCTCCTACTGACCGGCTGGGTGCGCCGCAGTGGTGCCAGAGCTGACCCACGGCGTCGCGCCGCACCGCCCACGGACGGTCGCCGGTCGCCGGTCGCCGGTTGGCGGACCTCAGTTCGGCGAACCGGAGCGGCCTGAACTCCGGCGGCGGAACAGCACCGCGCCGGCCAGCGCGAGCAGCACCAGCACCGCACCGGCGACCCACGGCCACCACGCCGTACCGCCCGGGTCGGCGGTGGGGCTGAGCGGTCCGGCATCGGCCGTCGACGGCGCGGCGGCCGGTGCGGAACTGGCCGGGACGGAGGGGGTCGGCGCGGCCGCCGAGGGCGAGGCGGTCGGGGTGGCGCCCACGGTGAGGGTGAACCGGACCTCGCCCTTCACCGGGTGCCCGTCGGCGGAGGCGACCTGATACCGGACGATGTAGAGCCCGGCGGCCCCCGGCCGGACCGGCACGGTGACCCGGGAGCCGGCGAAGACGGGCTTCCCCGCCGCCGCGTCGACGTTGTCCGGGCCGGTCACCGTGACCCGCGTCGTGGCGGCATCGAGCTTGTTCAGGAAGGTCAGCCGAGCGTTCGCCGGAGCCTTGTCGAGCCGGGCGCCGTTGCGGGGATCGCTACCGGTCAGCGAGTTGTGCGCCGCGGCGGGACTGGCCGGCAACAGTACGCTCAGCGCCACCACCACCACGCTGAGTGCCAGCGTCCCGACACGGGTGACCCGGGCCCCCATGATTGCCTCCATCCGGCTACGATTTCGCCCAACTGATCAACGGCTCGCCACTTAGTCGGCCCTAGATCGCAGATAGTTCCAATAACTGCTCGTTCAGGTGCAACCGAGCGGCGTTCTGCGGAGTCTTTGTAGTGAGTACGGCAGGTCCATCCGGGACACTATCGTGCACTCCACCGACCAACCAGCGCGTGACCTGCATCATGGCCACCATCGAGACGGGGCGAGGAGGTCGGCGATGGCCGCAGAGGTGAGTCGTCGACTCGTCGGCGTGGCGACGTTGCTGGTCGCAGCGGCGAGTTGGCTCGGGATCGCGGGCGCCGCACAGGCGAAGCCGGCCGCACAGGCGAAACCCGCCAAGCCGACGGCGGTCGTGCTCAGCGGCAAGGACCTGCCGGCCCCGCTGACCGTCCCGGCGCAGGGCAAGCCGGACCTCTTCGCCGCACTCCTCGACCAGGTCGGCTTCCTGAGGACCGGCGGGGGCAACACCGGGGCGTTGAAGGCCGCCGATCTGGGTCCGAAGTACACCCTCGCGGTGCACGCCGGCGATGCGGCCCAGCAGACCTACGACCTCTACCCGCTGGCCAAGGGCGGGCCGCGGGTCCACCGGCCGGCCCAGCAGCCGGACAAGAGCCGGCCCGGCGCGGCCTGGTTCTTCGGCCGGCTGACCATGGCGGAGACCCTGCTCGCGGCCGGTGCCCCGCTGCCCGAGCAGAACATCACCACCCTGCACGGTGGCGGGATCGGCGGCGGCGAACGGGTGATCCCCGACGAAGCGATCGGCACCGGTGAGGACGTCGACCGCCTGCTCGGCGAGCTGCGGCAGTTGATGCTGCTCAACGGCGCGGTGCTGGTCTCCATCACGCTCGGGCTCGCCGGCATCGCGCTGCTGGTGCGGCGCCGGACCCGCTGACCGGAACGGTCGGGCAGGATACGGAGAGTACCGGTCGGGCAGGCCACGGAGAGCGGGCCCCGCGACGGGCGGGCTCAACAGGGCGCCAACCCGGCAGCGGTCAGCCTGGCACCAGTCAAACTCGCAGCAGTCAACCCGGGGCCGGTCTGTCCGGCAGGGATCAACACCAGCGGCGCGGTGGACGGTCCCGCCGGACGGGGCGCGGCGACGGGCGTACCGCGCCGTGCCGGTGCGCCCCGGCCCAGCCCGGCAGGTCGGTCTGACAACCCGGCGTACGCCGGCCGGCCGGCTCGTCCGGCGATGACCGCACCGACCCGTCCGGTTCTACCGGCGCGGTGGCCGCCTCGGTGCGCTGCCCCGGGCCGTCGCCGTCCGGCTCCGCCGTGCGGGGCCGGGGAACCAGCCTCGACGACCGTTCACCCAGACTTCCCGGATCGGTCACGGGATGCTCCGAGCCGTCCGGGGCGGAAGCCAGCACTGCCCCCTCCCCCGGCTCCGCGGGATGACACGTCCCGGTCTGGTCGTCGGGTGCCGCCGGTCCGGCTGGACGCGCCCCGGCCCTCGCCGCCGGCCGCGCCGGACCCGGCGGTTCGACCGGGTCGGCGACCGACCGGGGATCCGTGGGCTCGGCACCGGACCTGCCGGGCGTCCCGTCCAGCGGACTCGCCGGCAGCCCGGCGGTGGCGCCACAGACCCAACGGAACCGGCCGACCGGGCCGAGCGGGGGCAGCGGCCCACGATCGCCAAGCAGCGAGTCCTGCCCGTCCTCCGAACAGCCACGCTCGGCGTCATGCGCCATCCAGGCCTCCTCACACTCGCCGCCGGTGGGCGCTCGCCCCGCCGTGCGGTGGCACCCACACCGTTGACGGTGAGCCAGTGCGGGAAAGCGCATCACCGGGACCATGTCACCGTACTGGTCCCGGACGACGAGTTCGACGCCGCTGTGGCGAGAAACCCCAGCATTTCCAGCCTGTGGAAGATCCAGGTCACGAACTGGTCAACCTTCGGCCAACGGAGAGCAGCCGGCGGTCACTTCTGCGCGGTGCGCTTGGGAAAGACGGTCGCCCAGACCGGGAAGGCGACGAGCCAGATCACGATCGCCGCGGTCAGCCGCATGATCCAGGCCTGTAGCTCGGCGGTGCGGTCCGGGTCGCCGACCATGAGGATGCCGAGCCAGAGCAGCCCACAGGCGATGGCCCAGCCCAGCAGGCCCTTGGCCCACTCCCGCCACTCGTACCGGGCCCTGGCCCAGCCGCCACTTGGCGGCTTCGTCGGCGGCGGCCCGCCCGCGAACCGGTACGCGAACCGCTGGTCGGCCCAGCGGATCATGCTGTGCCCGAAGGCGACCGAGAAGCCGAGGTACGCCGCGGCCAGTCCGTGCGTGAAGTCGGCGGTGGCACCGGCACGCAGGTCGAGGACGGTAGCGACCAGGATCACAAGATCGATCAACGGCGTACCGAGCAGCAGCAGAGCGCCCAGCCGGGGCATCCGGAGCGGATAACGGGCGATCAGGCCGGCAGCGAGCAGTACCCAGAATCCGATCTCGCCCGCGGCGATCACCGCCAGCATCCCGTACCCCCCGATCGTCGCACCACGGTCTTTTCCGGTATGGCGGCGCTCCCCCGGAGGCCGTCGTACGGTCACTGCCACCAGTCTGGTCGGGGCGACCCGCCACGGCCTCCGTACCGGTGTCGAGATCCGGATCCGCCGAAAGAGGTACGCCTACACCCTTCGACGGACCCTGACCGGCCCGTCTCGTCGTCGAGGCCGACGGGAACGGCGCGCCGGTGTGATGGGATCGAGGGGTGACCGCACGGCTGAGTCTGGAGCGCGGGTCCCTGTCCCGGGACGTCGCGGTGGCGTCCGCGTCCCTGGCGGGCGGGCTGTTGATGCTGGCGCTCGGGATCTACAACCCACTCAGCCCCAGCCTGCTGGACGCCCCGCCCGGACTCTCCGTCGGCACCCTGGCAGTCACCTGCCTGGCGGTGGCGCTGCGCCGGGTGGCGACCCGGCTCGGCCTGGCGCTGGGCACCGTCGCCATGGTCGTCGACCTCGTCCACGGGTCGTCGCTGGCCACCGCCCTGGTCTACACCCAGGTGCTCTTCGACTCCTGCGTGTACGGGTCGGCGATGCTCTGGCGCTGGCTGCTCCGGGTCAACCTGGTGCTGACCGGGCTCGCCGTGTTGATCGGGGTCGTCCTGGCGTCCCCGGCCTGGCAGGGCATCGGGCTGGGAGTCCCGGTGGTGCTGATCGGCGTGCTGCCGGTGGTCAGCGGCATCGGCCTGCGGCAGTACCGCGACCAGGCCGCCGCCGAGCGTGCCCGGGCCGAACAGACCGCCCGGCTGGCGGAGCTCGACCGGCGCCAGGCGATAGCGGCGGAGCGGAGCCGGATGGCCCGGGAACTGCACGACGTGATCGCCAACCACCTCAGCGCGGTCGCCATCCACGCCACCGCCGCGCTCTCGGTCTCCGGGCTGGACCGGACACAGCTCGACCAGGCGCTGCGGGTGATCCGGGAGAACAGCGTGCAGGGGCTCGCCGAGATGCGGCAGATGATCGGCCTGCTCCGGGAACCCGCCGACGCCGAACCAGTCCCCGCCCCGGCCGACCCCGGGCCCGACCCGGCCCCGGCCGACCCCGGGGCCGACGTTGCCGGGGACGGTCCGGACCGGCCCGGCGCCCCGGAGCGGTCGCCGGAAGGGCCGGCCGGGGGTGTGAAGGCCAGTCCGGGTGCCCGGTCCGACGCCGACCGGGAGTCGAGCCGAGCACCGGGCCGGGGCAACGATCCCGGCACCGAACCGGCCCGGCTGGGCACGGTCGACGGTCCGGTCCGGGCCCGGCTGGCCGAGGTGAACCGGCTGGTCGGCCAGGCCCGGGACGCCGGCCTGGCGCTACGGTTCGAGATGACCGGCGACGTACGCCCGCTGCCGGTCGGCGTCGACCTGGCCGCGTACCGGATCGTCCAGGAGTCGCTCACCAACGCGCTCAAGCACGGCGCCGGCCCCACCACCCTGACCATCAGCCACCGGCACCGGTCGGTCAGCCTGACCATCGAGAACCCGCTCGCCCACCCCGACGAGCCCCGGGGCGCGGCGGTCGCGGCCGGTGCCGACCTGCCCGGGGCGAGGGCCGGACTGATCGGAATGCGGGAACGGGCGACCCTGCTCGGCGGCTGGTTCGAGGCCGGCCCGTGCGGGGCGAACTGGCGGGTACACGCGGAACTGCCGAACGTCGACGCCCCCGGCCCGACGGCCCGATCAGCGCTCGCCCCCGGCGGTAGCGCCGGGCAGCCCGGCCAGCGGACGGTGTCGCAGACGGTCCGGCCGTGACCGGGCGGCACGACGACCTGGTCGGCGGCGGTGCCGGGGCCACCGCCATCGGTGACCGGACCGGGACCGGGGACGGACCGGGAACCGACCGGGTCATCCGGGTGGTGGTCGCCGACGATCAGGACGCGGTCCGGGCGGGTCTGGTGCTGATCCTCGCCGGCACCCCGGGGCTGGCGGTGGTCGGCGAGGCGGCCGACGGCGAGGAGGCGGTGACGCTGTGCCGGCGGCTCCGCCCGGACGTCGCGCTGCTCGACGTCCGGATGCCCCGGCTCGACGGTGTCTCGGCGACCGCCGAGATCGTCGCCGAGCGGTTGGCCGACGTCCTGGTGCTGACCACCTTCGACCTCGACGAGTACGTCTTCGGTGCGCTCCGGGCCGGCGCGTCCGGGTTCCTGCTCAAGGACACCGACGCCGACGGGCTGGTCGACGCGGTGCGTACCGTTGCCCGTGGCGAGGGAATCATCGCCCCCGCAGTGACCCGTCGGTTGATCACCGCTTTCGCCGCCGCCACGCCGACCACCCCGGCGGCCGCCCGGACGGCGGTGGCCGATCTGACGCCCCGGGAGCGGGACGTGCTGGCCTGTCTCGGGCTGGGACTGTCCAACCAGCAGATCGCCGAGCGGCTCACGATGGCGGAGAGCACCACCAAGACCCACGTGAGCCGGATCCTCGGCAAGCTCGGCCTGCGCAGCCGGGTGCAGGCGGCGATCCTGGCGCAGGAACTCGGCCTGCCGCCGCCCTGACCGGCCCGCCACCGGCCGAGGTGGCCGGCGGTCAGCTCCGGCCGCCCGCTACCGGACGGCCCGGTCCGGGTGGCGCTCGGGAACCCGGGGGGTGTCGGTCGACCCCCGCAGCACCCTGGCGGCCAGCGGGACCACGGCGAGCGCGAGCAGCCAGCCGCCGAGCACGTCGGTGGGCCAGTGCGCCAGCAGGGCGACCCTGGTGAACCCGATGAAGGCCGCGAAGGCCACGGCCAGTGCGACGGTGCACACCCGGGCCGGCCCGCCGAGCCGGGGTCGGAGCAGGAGTACGGCCACCAGCGCCGCCGCCGCCGCGTTGCTGGTGTGCCCGCTCGGAAATCCGTTGCTGGTGATCACGACGAAGCCGTCCTCGGGCCGGGGGTGGTGCACCAGCCGGTGCATCAGTCCCCAGAGCAGCGGGATCAGCGCCGTCACCAGGCCGCAGAAGGTGGCCGCCCGGCGTCCCTCCCGGACGGCCAGCCCCAGCGTGACGGCCAGGCCGGCGGCCAGGAACGGCAGCGTGGCGGCCACGTCGGTGGCGCTCCGCAGCACGTCGACGGTGCGTGGGCTGGCGTCGCCGTACGCCCGGAAGGCGTCGCTGACGGCGGTGTCGAGCCGGTCCAGCGGCGCCCAACCGGCCACGGTCAGTGCGAGCAGCAGCAGGAAACCGCCGAGCGCGAGCAGCGGGACGACCAGCGGGGGGCGGGCGACCATCGGCACATGATGTCACGGGCGGTGGCGCCGCCCGGGACTCCACGTGGCACGCTGGGCCGATGGCGAGCGAGGCGGGCGACGGCGAACTGGCGGCCACGCTGCGCCGGATCGAGCGGGCCGCGGGCACGTTGGCCAGCGCCAGTGTGGCCCGGATGGACGAGACCCTGCCCTGGTTCCGCGACCTGCCGGCCGAGCAGCGCTCCTGGGTGATGCTGGTCGCCCAGGCCGGCGTCCGGTCCCTGGTCGAGTGGCTGCGGTCCCGTCCGGACGCCGACGACCACAACGGCGCCGACGCGCTGGCGGACAGTCCGGACGAGGTCTTCGCCGCCGCGCCCCGGGCGCTGGCCCGGTCGATCAGCCTCCAGCAGACGGTTGCCCTGATCAAGGTGACCATCGACGTGGTGGAGGAGCAGGTGCCGCACCTGGCGGCGCCGGGCGAGGAGCGGCTGCTGCACGAGGCGGTCCTCAAGTTCTCCCGGGAGATCGCCTTCGCGGCCGCCCGGGTGTACGCGCGGGCCGCCGAGTCGCGCGGCTCCTGGGACGCCCGTCTGCAGGCGCTGCTGGTGGACGCGCTGCTCCGGGGTGACTCCCCGGACGTGCTGGCCAGCCGGGCGGCCGCACTGGGCTGGTCGGACGCCCCACCGGTGGCGGTGGCGGTGGGACGCTCCCCGGGCGGCGAGGTCGCCGCGGTGCTGCACACCATCTACCGGGTCACCCGGCGGTTGGGCCTGGAGATGATCGGCGGGGTGCACGGCGACCGCCTCGTCGTGGTGCTCGGCGGCGCGACCGACCCGCTGGCCGCCACCGCGAAGATGCTCGCCGGGTTCGGTCCCGGCCCGGTGGTGGTCGGGCCGGCGGTACCGAGCCTGGACTCGGCGACCGACTCGGCCCGGGCGGCGCTGGCCGGTTTCCGGGCCGCGCCCGCCTGGCCCGCCGCGCCCCGCCCGGTCGCCGCCGCCGACCTGCTTCCCGAGCGGGCCCTGGCCGGTGATCCGGAGGCCCGGCGGTCGCTGCGCCAGGACGTCTACGCCGCCCTGGTCCGGGCCGGCGGCGAACTTCTGGAGACCCTGGACGCGTTCTTCGCGGCCGGCGGGGTGCTGGAGAGTGCGGCCCGGTCCCTGTTCGTGCACCCGAACACCGTCCGGTACCGGCTGCGCCGGGTCGCGGATGTGACCGGGTTCTCCCCGCTGACCGCCCGGGACGCCTTCGCGTTGCGGATGGCGTTGACTATCGGCCGGCTGGATCCGTCCGCACCGGTCGGACCTGGGACGGGACACTAGGCCCGGATAGGACAGACGGGACGAGAAGTCCGTGATCGCCATGGATCTTTGTATGGTTCTGACAAAGCTGATAGTACGGATTGGTACATCACGGCAACCGCGTCGGGGCGGATGATCCAGGAGAGTCGTAAGGGTGCTCGCCGTACTCTCACCCGGCCAGGGTTCCCAGAAGCCCGGCTTCCTGACCCCGTGGCTCGACCTGCCCAGCAGCCGGGCGCGGCTGCGCTGGTGGTCCGCGCTGGCCGGTGTCGACCTCGTCCGGCTCGGCACCGAGGGTGACGCCGACGAGATCCGGGACACCGCGCGTACCCAGCCACTGCTGGTCGCCGCCGCCCTGCTCGCCGCCGAACAGCTGCCGAGGCACGAGGTGGCGGCCACCGCCGGGCACAGCGTCGGTGAGCTGGCCGCGGCGGCACTGGCCGGCGTACTGACCCCGGAGACGGCGGTCACCCTGGCCGGCGTACGCGGCCGGGAGATGGCCGCCGCCTGTGCCCTCGAACCGACCGGCATGTCTGCGGTGATGGGCGGCGACGGCGACGAGGTGCTCGCCGCCCTGGCAGCACACGACCTGCACCCGGCCAACTTCAACGGCGCCGGCCAACTGGTGGTGGCCGGCGCGGTCGACCGGCTGGCCAAGCTCGCCGCCGACCCGCCCGCCGGGACCAAGGTGATCGGTCTCAAGGTCGCCGGTGCCTTCCACACCCCGTACATGGCGCCGGCCGAGCGGGCCCTGGCCGGCGTCGCGGCCGGGATCACCCCGAACGACCCGGCCCGGATCCTGCTCTCCAACGCCGACGGCGCCGCCGTCAGCCACGGGCCGGAGATGCTGCACCGCCTGGTCCGCCAGGTGACCGCCCCGGTCCGCTGGGACCGCTGCGTGCGGAACCTCGCCGATCTCGGCGTGACCGCGGTGATCGAGCTACCCCCGGCGGGCACCCTGGCCGGGCTGATCAAACGGGAGCTCAAGGGCACCGGTCAGGTCCCCGAGATCGTCACCCTGAACTCGCCGGACGACCTGGCCGCGGCCCGCGACCTGATCGCCCGGCACGGCGCACCGTCCCGGCACCGGCCGGTCACCCCGGCTGCGCCGTTCCGGGTGGTGGTGGCCGGTGCCGCCGGCACCTTCGCTCCGGCCGAGGGTCTGACCGAGGGCACTGCCGTCGAGTCCGGACAGGTCATCGGTCACGTCGCCACCCGGCAGGGCGCGGTCGAGGTGGTCGCGCACGGCTCCGGCGTACTCACCGGATGGCTCGCCCAGCACGCCGACCCGGTAGCCCCGGGCCAGCCCCTCGCCCGCATCGGAGGACAGCGCTCATGACCGGTCACCCGAAGAACCCGGACCACCGCCCGGCGGTGGCCCGGTGAGCAGGATGGTCGCGCTCGGCCACTACCAGCCGTCGCGGGTACTCACCAACGACGACCTGGCCCAGATCGTCGACACCAACGACACCTGGATCCGCGAGCGGGTCGGCATCGTCACCCGACGGATCGCCGACAACGAGACCGTCGCCGACATGGCCGCCGCCGCCGCCGACAAGGCACTGGCCAACTCGGGGCTGGCCGCCTCCGACATCGACCTCGTCGTGGTCGCGACCTGCTCGGCCGTGGACCGCAGCCCGAACACCGCCTGCCGGGTCGCCGCCAGGCTCGGCATCGACGCCCCGGGCGCGTTCGACATCAACACCGCCTGCTCCGGCTTCTCGTACGCGCTCGGCACCGTCGACCACGCCCTGCGGGCCGGTGCCGCCCGCAACGCGATCGTGATCGGCGCGGAGAAGCTCTCCGACTTCACCGACTGGACCGACCGGTCGACCTGCATCCTCTTCGGCGACGCGGCCGGGGCGGCGGTGCTCACCGCCACCGGCGACGACGAGGCGGACGGCATCGGGCCGGTGGTCTGGGGCTCTGTCCCGGAGCGCAGCGAGGCGGTCCGGATCGAGGGCTGGCGCCCGTACATCCAGCAGGAGGGGCAGTCGGTCTTCCGCTGGGCCACCACCGCGCTGGCCCCGCTCGCCCTGAAGGCCTGCGAGCGGGCCGGCGTCGCCCCGTCGGAGATCGCCGCGTTCGTACCGCACCAGGCCAACCTGCGGATCATCGAGGGCATCGCCAAGCGGCTCGACATGCCGCAGGCGGTGATCGCCAGGGACATCGTCGAGTCCGGGAACACCTCGGCGGCGAGCGTGCCGCTGGCCCTCTCCAAGCTGGTCGAACGCCGGGAGGTGCCGTCCGGCGCCCCGGTACTGCTGTTCGGCTTCGGCGGCGGCCTCACCTATGCCGGGCAGGTCGTCCGGTGCCCCTGACCGGGGCCGCGCATCCGCCCCGGCGACGTCCATCGGTCGAACGCTGATACCGCGGTGGCGGACGGATTCGCCACCGTAGACATCCATCCATGGAGAGGAAAGAACCAGAATGACCCGTGACGAGATCACCTCCGGCCTCGCCGAGATCCTCGAAGAGGTTGCCGGAGTGAGCCCGGACGACGTCTCCGAGGAGAAGTCGTTCACCGACGACCTGGACGTCGACTCGCTCTCCATGGTCGAGGTCGTGGTGGCAGCCGAGGAGAAGTTCGGCGTCAAGATCCCGGACAACGACGTCCAGAACCTCAAGACCGTCGGCGACGCCGTCAGCTACATCGAGGCGCAGTCCTGATCATGAGGCGCCCCGACGTCGTCGTCACCGGGCTCGGCGCGACGACCCCGCTCGGCGGGGACGTCGCGTCGACCTGGGAAGCCCTGCTGGCGGGCCGCTCCGGGGTGGGTCCGCTCACCCAGGAGTGGGCCGAGCAGCTTCCGGTACGCATCGCCGCCCAGCTCGCGGTCGAACCGACCGAGAAACTGGACCGGGTCAAACTGCGCCGGCTCGACCGGTCGGAGGCGATCGCGCTGATCGCCGCGCACGAGGCCTGGGCGGACGCCGGCCTCGCCGACTCGCCGCCCGACCCGGAGCGACTCGCGGTGAGCGTCGGCTCCGGCATCGGCGGCGCGCAGACCCTGCTCGCCCAGGACGACATCCTGGAGGCATCCGGGCCGCGGCGGGTCTCCCCGCACACCGTCCCGATGCTGATGCCGAACGGCCCCGCCGCCTGGGTCGGGCTGGAACTGGGTGCGCAGGCGGGGGTGCACTCGGTGGCCAGCGCCTGCGCCACCGGGGCCGAGGCGATCGCGCTCGGTCTCGACATGATCCGCTCCGGTCGTGCCGACGTGGTGCTGGCCGGCGGGACCGAGGCGGTGGTGCACCCGCTGCCGATCGCCGGGTTCGCCTCGATGCGGGCGATGTCGACCCGCAACGAGGAGCCGGAGCGCGCATCCCGGCCCTGGGACAAGGCCCGGGACGGTTTCGTACTCGGTGAGGGGGCCGGTGCGGTGGTCCTGGAGCGGGCCGACCACGCCGCCGCGCGCGGGGCCCGGGTCTACGCCCGGCTGGCCGGCGCCGCGCTCACCTCCGACGGGTACGACATCGTGCAGCCGCACCCCGAGGGACGCGGCGTGATCCGGGCGATCAACATGGCGATCGCCGACGCCGACATCGACCGCTCGGACATCGTGCACGTCAACGCGCACGCCACCTCCACCCCGGTCGGCGACATCGCCGAGATCGTCGCGCTGCGGTCCGCGCTCGGCACCCATCCGGTGCTGACCGCGACCAAGTCGATGACCGGGCACCTGCTGGGTGCCGCCGGTGCGCTGGAGTCGATCGCCACCATCCTGGCCATCCGGGACGGGGTGATCCCGCCGACGATCAACCTCGACGACCCCGACGACGCCCTCGACCTGGACGTCGCGGCGCACAAGGCCCGGCAGATGGATGTACCGGCGGCGCTGAACAACGGATTCGGATTCGGCGGTCACAACGCGGTCCTCGTCTTCGCCCGGGCCTGACCGGCGCCGGAGACCGCGGACCGCGTCCGCACACAGGGCGGGGCGCGGCGCGTCGCTCTTGATCTGGGCGGGCGGTGCCGGTCGGGGACGCCCGGAGCGCGTACCCGGCCGGCACCGTCGGGTCGGCGGCCGGTGGTAGATTGCGGTCGTTCCGGCGCCCGCGGGGCCACCTGGTGCCGCGGGCGGGTTGTCCGGACGGCGAGCCGAGGAGAGGCGCGGATGCTGGCGGCGTTGAAGGGGTTGCTCGGCCACGAGGCGCTGTACGTGGCCCTGCAGAAGGGTCTGGGCGCGGATCGGCTCCGCTACCGCTGCCTGGACGAGCTCGCCCTGGTCGACGGCGACACGATCATCGACGTCGGCTGCGGCCCGGCCTACTACTTCGGGCGGCTGCCGAAGGTCCGCTACTACGGCTTCGACACCAGCGAGAAGTACATCGCGCACGCCCGCCGGCGCTGGGGCGGCGACCAGGTCGAGTTCCGCTGCGAGGTCTTCGGCGAGCAGCACCTGGCCCAGATCCCGCCGGCCGATGCGATCCTGCTGCTCGGCCTGCTGCATCACCTCTCCGACGACGAATGCCGGCAGCTGTTGCGGGTCTCGGCCAGGGCGCTCGCCCCGGGCGGCCGGGTGATCGCCGTCGACCCCACGTTGGTGCCGGGACAGCATCCGATCTCCCGGTGGATGTCCAAGAACGACCGTGGCGAGTACGTCCGCACCCCGGAGGCGTTCGTGGCGCTCGGCCGGGAGACCTTCGCGGACGTCGACGGCGAGGTCGTGGACGACGCCACCCGGATACCGACCAGCCACTGGATGATGCGGATGCGGACTCCGGCACTCGTTCCCGACCACGACTGACGGCCCGCGATGACCACCCCGCTGCGCAACTGGGCCGGCAACGTCGACTTCCGGGCCCGCCGGCTGCACCGGCCGGGCTCGCTGGCCGAGCTGAGGTCGCTGGTCGCCGGCAGCGACCGGATCCGCGTCCTGGGCACCGGACACTCCTTCAACCGGATCGCCGACACCACCGGTGACCTCGTCTCGGTCGCCGGCCTGCCGCCGGTGCTGGAGGTCGACCGGGCGGCCGGCACCGTCACCGTCTCGGCGGCGCTGCGCTACGGCGACCTGGTCGGCGAGCTGGACCGGGCCGGCTTCGCGCTGCACAACCTCGGCTCGCTGCCGCACATCTCGGTGGCCGGTGCCTGCGCCACCGGCACGCACGGCTCCGGGCCGACCAACGGCAACCTCGGCACCTCGGTCGCCGCGCTGGAGCTGGTCACCGCCGACGGCGACCTGGTGACGCTGCGCCGGGACGCCGACGGCGAGGACTTCCTCGGCGCCGTGGTCGGGCTCGGCGCGCTCGGCGTGGTCACCCGGCTCACCCTCGATCTCGTCCCGACCTTCGAGATCGCCCAGTACGTCTACGACGACCTGCCCCGCGACCGGCTCGACACGCACGCCGCCGAGATCCTCGGCGCCGGCTACAGCGTCAGCCTCTTCACCGACTTCACCGGTCCCCGGATCAACCAGGTGTGGGTGAAGCGCCGGGTCGACGCGATCGGCGCCGGTGCCGGTGCCGGTGCCGTCGAGCCGTACTGGCACGGCGCCACCCTGGCGGCCGAGCCCCGGCACCCGGTGCCGGGGATGTCGGCGGTGCACTGCACCGAGCAGCTCGGCGTGCCGGGGCCGTGGCACGCCCGGCTGCCGCACTTCCGGCTCGACTTCACTCCGAGCAGTGGCGAGGAACTCCAGTCGGAATACTTCCTGCCGGCTGAGCACCTGGTCGCGGCGCTGGCCGCGCTGGACGGCATCGCCGACCGGATCGCCGCCGTACTCCAGATCTCGGAGATCCGCACCATCGCCGCCGACGAGCTGTGGCTGAGCCCGAGCCATCGGCGGGACAGCGTGGCGCTGCACTTCACCTGGGTCAAGGAGACCGAGGCGGTGATGCCGGTGCTGGCGGCGATCGAGGAGCGGCTCGCCCCGTACGCGCCCCGGCCGCACTGGGGCAAGGTCTTCGTCACCCCACCGGGGCAGCTCCGCGACCGCTACGACCGGTACGCCGACTTCGCCAAGCTGACCCACCGGTACGACCCGACCGGCAAGTTCCGCAACGAGATGCTGGACCGCTACTTCCCGACCGCCGGCTGAAGGCTCCGGAGGCGTCAGAGCTGTAGGAAGAGATTTCCGACCAGGGCACTGACCAGAATGGCCAGAAACGCCACGGCGGCGTACCGCAGCAGCCGTACCGCCTCGCGGAGCCGTACGTACCGCTGCCGGTGCTGCTGGATGCCGATCCAGAGTTCGACCTGTGCCGCCTGGAGGATCTCCGCGCTGCGTTGACCGGTCAGCGCCGAGCGGAACTCGGCGAAGGAGTGCAGCCGGCGTACGGTGTCGCTGCCGTTGAAGACCAGCGCGGCCGGAAGGTCGTCGTAGCCGCCGAGCAGGGCCCGGCTCGGCCGGATGGTCACCAGTACGCTCGCCGCGCGCAGCAGTGCCAGCACGACCAGTCCGGCGCTCACCATGCTGGCCAGGGTGAACACCACCAGCAACGCGGGACCGAGCCGGTCGGCGACGGAGCCGCTGAGCAACTGGGCGAACACGACGGCGTTCCCGGCCGACAGGATGGCGCTGGCGCTGAGCACCACCGAGGCGCGGCTCGCCGTGGAGGCACGCAACCGGTCGTACCGGTCGAGATGCCACCGAAGAAGATCAATCTGTTTCGCCGTACCCGGCATCTCCGGGTCGCTGCCGATCGGGGAAGTGCCGTCGGAAGGTGTGGCACTGCCGTCGGGAGGTGTGGTGGTGCGCTCGGGAGGTGTGGTGGTGGGCTCGGGCAGTTCGTCCGGGGTGCGGGCGGCGATTCCGGTCAATCTCACGCTCCTTGATCAGATAGCTGAAGGGTAGCCGGGCCGGGAAAGCGGTTGGCCGTCGATCGAGCGTCCAGGATGGATTGCCAGGTGGTCGGGGGTGTGGTGGGATGAGCCGTTGTTCCCGCTGCCCTGTTCCCTCCACCTTCCTCACTCTGCCTTCCTCCCTCCGCCGCTTTGCCGCCAACCGCCGGGACGGTGTCCAGACGATGGCCGAAACGACACACGGTCGACTTACCAACCCACTCGCCTGGGCCGAGGTTCTGCCCGAGGATCTGTTTTCCGCCCTTTCGGAATGGATCAGAGGACAGGCATTCGATCTCACATTCCACCGCTGGTTCACCGACGGCCGGAGCGGGTCCCACGTGGCCTCGGTACGGCTGCGTCCGCATCGCGGCCCGCAGCACGGGGCGATCCTCAAACTGGTGCCGCCACACCTGGCCACCGCGGAATCGCGGGCCGTCGACCTGGCCGCGCAGTGCACCCCTGCCGACTTCTACACCCGGCATCTGGTTCCCACCAAGTGGGTCGGCCCGCTGCCGGGAAGTTCCTGGTGGCTACACCTACAGGAGGTTGCCCAGGCCGACGTCTCCACCATGCTGCCGCTGGAGAGCCTCGTCGACCACGCCGACCTCGCCGCGTACTGCGGCACGATCGTCACGGCCCTCGTGGACGGTTGGCCCGGTGACGCCCGTTCGGAGAGCAAGAGCGTCCCGCCCGGCGAGTTCCTCCGGGCGGATCTCGCCGACAAGCTGGCCGGACTGCGCGACTTCGCCCGGCTCGCCGGGCTCGACCCGCGCAGTCCGGCCGAGCTGGTCCGGGTGCCCGGCCGGGCAGACCCGCTGCCGAACCCGTTCGCGCTGGTGTTCGGCGATGGCGGCCCGGCCGACGAGATCGAGGTGTTCCGGGGCAACGGGCACGGTGACCTGCATCCCGGCAACATCCTGATCCCGGTGGACCGGGAGATCCGGGCCGCCGACTTCCGGCTGATCGACCTGGGGCGGTTCTCACCCACCACCCCGGTCTCCCGGGACCCGGTCAAGCTGCTACTGGCGATCGCCGACCGCTGGCTGCCCGGCCTCGCGCCGTACTCGGCGCTCCGGTCGAGCCTGGCCGAACTGGTGGTCGACCCGGACCGCTATCCGCGTACCCCGCCGATCGCCGGTTACCTGGAGGTCGCCGAGGCGATCTACGTGGCGGCGGCCGGCTGGGCCATCCCGTACGGCCTGGTCAAGGAGTGGGCCCGACAGCATCGGCTGGTGCTCGCCGCCTCGGCGCTGCGTACCGTCAGCCGCGGCGACGCCGGGTTACCCGAACGATGGTGGTACTTCGAGTTGGCTGCGCTGGCCGTCCGGGCGCTCGGCAGCGACGGCGGCAGCGTGCCCGTGGACCACACCACGCCGCCGAGCACGCCACGCCCCGCGCTCCGGGTCGACGCCGTACCGCCCGGCAGCGTCGCCCCGCCGCGCCTGTCGGACCGCGACCCGACGCCGCCACCGGCCACTGACGGCCGCGAACGTCCGGCCGCACCGGCCGCCGAAACCCACGAACGCCCGGCCCCACCGGCCGCCGAGGGCCGCGATCGCCCGGGCGGCCCGGCCGGTGTCGGCGGACCCGGTCCGGCCAGGACCGGGGTACGCCCGGGAGGCTCCGGCCGGGACAGCTACTCCGGTCTGACCAGGGTGCACTTCGGCCGCCGCCTCGGCGACAGCTGGCCGGAGCTCGCCGACCTGCTCGGCATGCGTCCGGACGAGGTGGACCGGCTCCCGCAGGGCCGGGAGGCGAGTCACATCTGGTCCTGGCTGGAGGTGCGCCGCCGGCTGCCGGAACTGCGTGACGCGCTGTTCGCTCTCGACCGGCCGGACCTGGTGAACCTGCTCGACGAGGATGCCTGACCGTGGGGTTCACCGCCGCCGCCGAGCGGGAGTTCTACGGCCGCCTGCACAGCAGCTGGCCGGACCTCTGCACCGTGCTGGAGATCGACGAGCAGGATCGGGACCGGTTTCCCACCGGCGAGGAGGGGCGCCAGATCTGGCGCTGGCTGAAGGCGCGGAAGCGACTTGACGAGCTGCCGGACGCTCTGCTCGCGATCAAACGGGAGGATCTGGCCGAGACCCTGGAGGCCGGACGATTGCCGGACCGGGCCGCGACGGAGGCCGGGCCGCGGACCCCGCCCGGCGGGCCGCGACTGACCGGCCGGGCGCTGACCGAGGGGTACGACGCCGCCGCCGAACTGGAGCGGCAGGGCAGTTACCCCGAGGCGCTGCGCCGGCTGGAGGCGGTCACGGCGAGCGTGCTCGGCGACCGGATCCTGCTCCTGCTCCACCTGGGTCGGGAGGAGGAGGCCGCCCGGCTCCTGGACCAGGTGGACGAGCTGCACCGGCGGGTCGGGCTCTTCGAGGACGACCCCGAGCGGCTGACCGCGCACTACTACCGGGCGGCGCTGCTGTGGGAGCGGCGGATGCTGGAGCAGGCGGAGACGGCGTACCGGACGACGCTGAAGGCGCGTACCGAGGCGCTCGGCGCGCGGGATCCGGAGACCCTGCGTACCCGGTACAGCCTGGCCGGCGTCCTCACCGACCGGGGCCGGTGGCAGGAGGCCGAGGCCGAGTACCGCGCGGTGTTGGCCGACCGGACGGCCGTGCTCGGCGAGTCCCATCCGGACACCGCGCTGGCCCGCTACGGCCTGGCCGATCTGCTGGCCCGGCGGGGACGGCGGCGCGAGGCCGAGGCGGAATACCGCCAGGCGCTCCAGGTGTGCCGGCAGTGCTGCGGTGCGGACCATCCGAGCACTCTGGCCATTCGGTACCGGCTGGCGCTGCTTCAGCGAGTCGAGCGGGGAGTTGCTGCCACGGTAACCGATCTGTCCGCTATTCGTGTCGCCCTCGCCCGGGTACTCGGCGAGGACCACCCGGCCACCCGGGCGGTCGCCGGGGATCTCGACAGGTTGTGATCCGTCGTCCAATCCGGACAGGTGCCGAAGAATCGTCGGGCATACCCGGGTTCGAAGGACGCGACAGCGGGCACGGGAGGCCTTCCCATCGCCATGGATACGTCACTGCAAAGCCTTTGCATTAAGGGCCGAGGTAGCCAGGAAGCGCTTTCCCGAGTGCCGGGGAATCCACCCTGCCATCCCGGCGTTACCCCGGGTACACCGACGCGTAGCCTGGGTATATCAGGTCCGGCCGACCACCGTCCCGGAGCGACCCTCCGTCGTGGAGTCGGCCGAAGGTACGACGCTGAGTAATCAGCATCGAGCCGTGGGAGGTCCAGACCAGGGCGGCTCCACAGTCGATGGCCAGGTAAGCCAGTCAAAGTGACGCAGGTCACGGCTGCGCCCAACGGGAGCCTCGCGAATTACCCACTCCGCATACTGCAGTACGATTAATGCATGGCGGGTAACCCGATGATCAAACTACTCTACGCGAGGACCCATCCCGATGACTGAACGTCCAAGATCCGCTGCGGAGCGTCGAAGGTTGACCCGGAGGCTCCGCCACCTCCGCACGGATGCCGGCCTGACCCAGGCCGACGTGGCCAACCAGCTCGACTGGTCCCAGTCCAAGGTCAACCGGATCGAGCTCGGCGAGTCCGCAATTACCCGCACAGATCTTCTGGCCCTGCTCCCGCTCTATCATGTGGACGACCCCGAAACTGTCGCCGAGCTTCTGGAGATGGCAAAGAAGGCCCGCCAGCAGAACTTCGGGGAATACCGCAGCATCTTTGCCAAGGAATTCCTCCACTTCCTTGAGTTCGAAGGTCTTGCCAATCACATCAAGCACTACGAGTCGAATGTCGTGCCGGGGCCGCTGCAGACCAAGGAATATGCCCGGGCAACACTCCGAGCCGTACGCATGGTCGATCTGCTGCCCGCACGGGACCGTCGCGAGGTCGAAGCGGTCATCGAGCGCAAG
The DNA here is from genome assembly GCF_040120695.1 of Plantactinospora sp. B6F1. Lineage (NCBI taxonomy): Bacteria > Bacillati > Actinomycetota > Actinomycetes > Micromonosporales > Micromonosporaceae > Plantactinospora > Plantactinospora sp. B6F1. The sequence goes on from NZ_JBEEAC010000007.1 coordinate 207,305, forward strand.
GTCCGGGTCAGGATGGAACGCAAGCAACTGCTGCTCCAGGAGTCCGACGCCGTCAAGGCTGAATTCATCCTCAACGAAGGGATCCTCCGCCGGGCGGTCGGCGCGGAGAGCGGCCAGCCCGAGATCATGACCGGACAGCTGCGGCATCTCGCCGAACTCGCCGAGATGCCGAATGTCGACATACGGGTCCTGCCGTCCAGCACGGGGGCTCATCCGGGGCTACGGGGCAGCTTCGTGGTGCTGGAACTGCCCGAGCCGTACGGCGATTCCCTGCTGTACATCGAGAACACCGCGGGCGACCTGTCGACCCGGGATCAGCCGGACAAGGTCGACGAGTTCGTCAAGATATTCGATTACCTCCGTGCCCGCGCGGTGACCCTCGCGGACCTGGATCTGCCCTTGATCCGTTCGGCGGACTAACACATGTCATGGCGGGTCGCCGATTGCCGGGCCGGTCGACGCGCCTCCGCCCTCTGCCCTCGGAGTGCCTCAGTGACCATCACCTCGACGCTCGCTCGGCGACGGGTACGGCCGGGCCGGCGGAAGCCGGCTCGGCGGTACGACCTGCCCGGAGTACGACCGTGACCACCCCGGCCCGCCAGGATCAGCCGGGCGCCGAGCCGCCGGCACGGCAGGATCGACCGCGCGCCGAGCCACCGAACTCGTGGCCCGGCCGCCTCCTGCACGAGGCGGTCAGCGACAACTGGAAGCTGTTCCGGGTGACAGCGATGATCATCGTCATCACCGTCTGCCTGGGGTTCCTGGGAATCCTGATCGGCTGGCTCGACTGGACGAAGCTTGCGATCGTGGCCGGCGCCGGAATCGGCGTGATGGTGTGCCGGACCGTCACGAAGGTCTGTCAGAGCCGGGCCGAACAGCTCCGCACTAGTGATAGATCCGCCGGACCCGCGCCTCGACTTCCCGAACGTGATTCAGGATCGGAGTGGAATAAATTCCCCCGGCCGCACTGATCAGCGCCACCGTTACGGCGAAGGTAACGACTTTCGCCGTCGCGCCCAGGTTTCCGAGCGCCCGGGTCAGCATCTCCGCGGTCAACAACGCCGTCACACCGGTCGCCACGCCATAGACCGCCAGCCGCAGAGCCGAGGGCTCGTCGTCATTCGTCGATGAACTTCGGCCATTCGGAGGATACCGTCGAACACCAGTTCGCCTGCGGATCTCTCCTTCGGCCTTCACGCTCATCGCTTCCTGAGGTACAACGCCGCCTCCTCGTCCTTGCCCAAGCATAGAGTCCTCCGCTCGTTACGTCTGCCCGGAACGACAAGATCACTTTTTCGCCGATGTCGGATACCGGCCAGCATCCGTGACCTGCCCAGATCGACAGACGCCAACACATCGCCGCTGGATTCTGCCTCACTTTCCTCCTTACACTTGCGGAATCTGGAATCCTCTCGCATCCAGCGGCCCCGATTTCCAAGGGCGGTCTGAACGGTCCGCTGCGGCGGTTGCGAGGGGCTCGGAACAGCGGCGTTGAGGGCCGCGCCACGGCGAGGAGGCACGTTGGTGGCGTCAGAGGAGCCCGAGATCACCTGGCACAAGAGCTCACGGAGCGTCGAGAGCAACTGTGTGGAGGCCGCGCTCACTCCGCGTGAGACGGTCGCGGTCAGGGACTCGAAGGACCCGTCGGTCAAACTGGGCTTCGCAACGGCCCGATGGTCCGCGTTCCTCGATCACATCCGGTCGGACGGCTTCGGCTGATCCGCCGGTTACGGGCGGTCCGGTGCCCGGGCCGGGCGGTCTCAGCGGAGACGGTAGACGGCCATCCGGCCGTTGTCGTAGCGCAGTTGGGCCAGCTGGCCCAGCTCCGGGGACTCCACCCCCACGGACCGGTCCACCACCAGCCACCGCACGGCGTGCCGGTCCCGCAGCTCGCGCAGCCCGGCCTCGGTCGGCTCGGTGAACGCCGCGTCGTTGCGCCGCAACAGCTCCCGGTCCCAGAACGGGGTGTACGCCCCCGACGACGCCACCCGGGGCGCGAACCCCCAGCCCTCGACGAGTACCCGGCGCTCGGAGTACGCGCTGAGCCAGAACGAGCGGGCGTCGCACCAGCCCTTCACCACCGCCAGGCAGTGCACGTTGGTCGCCAGCACGTCGCCGGGTTCGCTGTGCTCCCGGGCCCACCGGGCGGCGTCGACCCGGCTCTTCGGCAGCGCGACGTTGGCGTACGCGCCGCCGTTCGGGGAGCGCTCCGACTTGCGCATGTCCATCAGCAGGCCGGGCGCCCCGACCACCAGGACCGCGGTGAGCAGCACGATCGCCCCCCGCCGGTGCAGCGCGGCGACGCCGAGGCCGGCCGGCCGCCAGATTCCGGCGGCGACCACCGTCAGCACGGCGAGACCGGCCGACCACCAGAGCAGCGGCCGCAGCCAGTCGAACATGGTCTCCCCGGCGGCCGGCTCGGCGTACCGGAACTGGACCGCGACCAGGGCCGCGGCCAGGGCGAGCGCACAGAGCCCGAGTACCGTGCCGGAGCGCCGGGTCAGCCGGGCGCGGTCGGCGACCATCACGTACCCCCAAGCGGAGAGGACCACCGCGAAGGTGAAGCCGGCCCGGGTGAAGTACTGGTTCGCCCCGCCCGGCTGCCGGAGCAGCAGGTAGAGCAGCGGGCCGGCCAGCGCGCCGCCGAGCAGGAACCACTGCACGGGTTCGAGCCGGCCCCGGCGCAGCCAGAGCAGCGGGCCGATCCCCACCACCCGGAGCTGCATGTTCACCACGAAGGCGGCGAGCACGACGAGTGCCGTCAGCGGGATCGGCCAGCCGTCCGGCGGCGGTGACCAGTACGGCTCCAGGCTGCTGGCCAGCGGGTCGACCTCGATCCCGTACGCCTTGAACCGGTAGAGCACGGCGGTGGCGAAGAGTTGCGCGGCGGCGGTGGCCAGCCCCGCCCCGACCACCGCCCACGGGATCCGCCGGGTGGCGACCAGCAGGGCGACGGCGGTGAACGCCAGCGCCAGCCCGACCACCGGCAGCGAACTGGCCTTCGCCCCGCTGGAGGCGAGCATCAGCAGCGGGGCGAGCACGAACGCGCCCCGGCCGATCGCGGCCACCGGCCGGCCCGGGCGCCGGTCCACCACGTCGGCGAGTACGGCGATCAGCGCGATCAGCAGCACCCAGCTGTAGATCATCGACATGCCGTGCCAGATCACGAACGACGCCTGGGTGCCGAACGGCATCGTCACCGGATCGGTGAAGTTCGTCTCGCCGATCACGAAGAAGAGCACGGCGGCGATCACGCCGACCGCCGGCCGACCGCTCACCCGCCAGCCGAGCACGGCGGTGAGCACGATCGCCGCCGCGCAGAGCGCCGGGATGGTCAGCCGGAGCGCCACCACCGGCAGGTCGATCCCGCCGATCAGGCTGGTCGCGGCCATGTGCACGTAGCCGAACCAGTGGTAGTCGAGCGGCTCGGCGGCGACCTGGGGCAGGTGGATCGGGAACTGGTGCTTCGCCTCGCCGGCCAGCGAGAGCTGGTAGGCGAGGTCCAGGTACTGCCGGGTCTTCTCCGAGGTGGGCAGGATCGGGTTGCGCTCCAGGAAGGTGCTGGAGAGGTAGGTGGTGAAGAAGGCCACCGCCCCGGTCACCGACCACGACCAGCCGATCGGGGTGGGCCGGTAGCCCCGGACCAGCCAGTGCCGGCGCAGCCGGGGCACGGCCAGGAAGAGCGCGACCACCGCCGCCGGCCAGGTCCAGAGCCAGCCGACGAGGCCGAGCCAGGCGTAGAGCGCCCAGGCGGGCAGTTCCAGCACCAGCCCGACGGCGGCACCCATCGCCACGTCCTCGACCAGGGTGTGCGGCCGGCGGCGCAGCGCCCGGTAGACCAGGGTGCCGGGGAGGATCAGGGCCAGCAGCAGGTAGCCCGCGTACCGGGCGAGGTCGGCCGGATCGGTGTCGGCTGCCAGCAGTACCACGGCGAGGTGGCCCGCACCGGCCAGCAGCGGTGCCCAGCGCAGCACCGCGGGTGCGGGCCGGGGCGCGGCCGGTGCGGAGGAGCCCGCCACCGCCGCGTCGGTAGCGGTCACCGGACCGTCCGCACGCCGCCGTCGCGGCTGGCCGGGCCCGCGGAGTCCCTGGCGGCCGGCGGCGCGGGCCGCCGTCCGGCCCGGGGCGGCGCCTCGGCCAGCGGGGGCAGGTCCTCGACCGGTTCGGCGCTGTCCGAGCCGACGAAGTAGGCGGGCCGGCCCTGCACCGCCGCGTAGATCCGGGCGATGTACTCGCCGAGCAGCCCCAGGCAGAGCAACTGGACGGCGCCGAGGAAGAGCACCGCGACGTAGAGCGAGGCCCAGCCGGTGACCGTCGAGTCGCGGAGATACATCACCACCGCGAAGGCCACCATGACCAGGCAGAGCAGCATTCCGCCGGCACCGAGCCAGGTCGCCACCCGCAGCGGCGCCTCCGAGAAGCTGATGATGCTGTCGGTGGCCAGCCGGATCATCCGGGACAGCGAGTACTTGGTGCTGCCCGCCGCACGTGCCTGGCGGACGTAGCTCACCTCGCCGCTGGGAAAGCCCAGCCATGGCACCACCAGCCGGAGCACCGGACGACGTTCGGGCAGCTCCCGCAGTGCCTCGACGGTCGCCCGGCTGAGCAGCCGGAAGTCACCCGCCTGGGCCGGTACGGCGCTGCCGACCAGCCGACGCACCAGCCGGTAGTACAGGCCTGCCGTGGAGCGCTTGAACCGGGTGTCGGTGGAGCGGTCGGCGCGTACCCCGTAGACGATGTCCAGGCCCTCGGCCCGGGCCAGCCGCAGCATCTCGACGATTACCTCCGGCGGGTCCTGGAGGTCGGCGTCGATGCTGGCGACGTAGTCGCCCCGGGCCCGGAACAGGCCGGCGGTCAACGCCGCCTGGTGGCCGCTGTTGCGGCGCAGCCGCACCACCCGCAGCTGCGGCCAGCCACGTCGCATCCCGACCAGGACCACCGGGGTGGCGTCGGTGCTGCCGTCGTCGACGGCGACCACCTCGTACGGCTCGCCGAGCCCGTCGAGCGCCGGCCGCAGCCGTTCGACCAGCAACGGGAGGACGCTCTCCTCGTTGTAGATCGGCACGACCACGGACAGGGTGGGCTCCCGGCTCGTCACCGTCAGTACACCCCCGTCTCCCGCTCACCGGACAGCCGAACGCTACCAGCCAGCCCAGTGACGGAACTCACCAGCGACCGGCTGGGCTGCCCGGTCAGGAACACCCGGCTGAGCTGCACGGTCAAGGGCAGCTCGTCCTGGGCAGGCCGCCCACCGGCACCGGGGACCGCCCGGTCGGCCGGGCCCGCCCGGCGAGCACCTCGGCGAGCGCGGTCACCGAAGCCGTGGTCGACGAGTACGTCGCCAGCAGCACCCCGGAGCTGGCCCGGCCGAGCAGGTACGGGGTGTCCATCGCCACCGTCACGGCCGCACCCGCGCGCAGGTCGGCGGAGGTGTCGCCGTACCCGACGAGGTGCACCACGGTCCCGCCGGACGGTGTCACCTTCACCCCGGCGGCCCGGAGCGCCCGGCTGAGCCGGTCCCGGCTCCGCTCCCGGCCGCTCGCCGCGGTCACCGTCACCGGCCCGGTCACCAGCGGCCTGCCGCAGCTACCCCGGAGCATGGTGATCGACGACTCCGCCGCCCGCCGGGCGGCCTCCCGGTGGCCGGCGCTGTTCAGCGTGCCCATCTCCGGCCTCGGCTGTCCGGCCAGCCGGAACTTCAGCGTCAGCACCCGGGTCACCGCCTCCAGCAGCCGGGCCCGGGGCAGCGAGCCGTCCCGCAGCGCGGCCAGCACCCCCTCGTACGCCTCGGTCACGTTCGGCGGCATCAGCACCAGGTCGTTGCCGGCGTTCAGTGCCCGGACCGCGGTCGTCCCGGCCGGCTGCTTCGCCACCGCCGCCATGTCCATCGCGTCGGTCACCAGCACACCGGTGAAGCCCAGCTCACCGCGGAGCAGGTCAGTGAGGATCTTGCGGGAGAAGGTGGCCGGCACCTTCGGGTCGAGCGCCCGCACGTCGAGGTGCCCGGCCATCACCAGCCAGGCCCCGGCGGTAATCCCGGCCGAGAACGGCGGCAGAGCGGTGGACTCCAGCTTCTTCCGGTCGGCGGTGACCACCGGCAGACCCTTGTGCGAGTCCGCGGCGGTCTGCCCGTGCCCCGGGAAGTGCTTCAGGGTGGCCGCGACGCCCGCGCCCTGCAGCCCTCGCACGGCGGCGCCGACCTGCGCCGCGGCCGCCAACGGATCCGAACCGTACGAGCGGGAGCCGATCACCCTGCTGTTCGCCTCGAGTACGTCGGCGCTCGGCGCGAAGTCGACGTTGACCCCGAGCGCGGCGAGTTCGGTGCCGGCGGCCCGCCAGGCGGACTCGGTGAGCGCCGGGTCGCCGGCCGCGCCGAAGGCCATCGGGCTGGGCAGGTTGGTCACCCCTTCGGAGATCCGGGTGACCACGCCGAACTCCTGGTCGATGCCGATCAGCGCGCCGGCGGCCCCGGCCGGCAGTTTTCCGGCCGCGGCCTGTAGCCCGGCGGTCAGCTCGCGCACCTGGGCCGGGTTCTCGACGTTGGTGGTCGGCTGGGTGTCGCTGGTCGGGTCGTCGGCGGAGAAGCCGACCAGGATCAGACCGCCCAGCCGGTACTTGGCGATCATCTCGGCCGGGGTGCGGACTCCGGCCAGCTTCCGGTTGCCGGCCGCCGAACCGGCCGACACCGTGGTCGCCGAGTTGCCGTAGGCGTACGGCATCAGCACCTGGCCGACCAGGTCCTCGTCGGCGAGGGTGCCGACCAGCTGGGCCGCCCGGGCGGCCGGGTCCGGCGCCGCCGTCGGGCTCGCGCTGGTGGTTGCCGGTGCCGGCGACGCGGGACCCGCCGCCGGCGTCCGCGATCCGGCGCAGCCGGAGACGATCAAAGCGGTGAGGAGGGGGAGCACGACCGGAGCGCGCCGGAGGGGAGTCGACACGCCCGCTATCCCACCAGCCCACCACCGGCCGGGCAACTTGACCGAGGACCGGAAGCGCTCACCCGACCCGGGTGAGCAGGGTGACCGGGGCGCCGTCCCCGGCATACCGGTACGGCTCGAGCTCGGCGTCCCAGGCGGTGCCCATCGCCTTGTCGAGCGCGTGCGCGAGCGCCTCCGGCGCCCGGGCCGACTCCATGATCGACCGCAGCCGGTCCTCACCGAGCTGGATGTCGCCGGCCGCTCCCGCGGTGGCCCGGAAGAGCCCCCGACCGGGCACGTACATGAACCGCTCCCCGTCGACGCCGGGACTCGGCTCCTCGGTGACCTCGAATCGGATCATGGGCCACTGTCTGAGGGCAGCCGCCAGCTCCGCGCCGGTCCCAGGCCGGCCGGACCACCCGCACTCCGCCCGACGGGCGCCCGGATCGACCGGCTGGGCCGTCCAGTGCAGGGTGACCGGCGCGGTAAGGACGCGCGCGATCGCCCACTCGACGTGCTGGCACACGGCGAGTGGGGTCGAGTGGACGTATACGACGCCACGCGTTGGCACGGTGACCTCCCGGAGAGCGAGGTGCGTCTTCCCCTACGACCTCGACCTCGGTGGGCTGGCCTCACCGTGCGATTGCTGGAACACATGATGACGCTTGTGACGGATGGTACGCCAGGGATTCACGAAACTGCCCGGGGGGAATAGCCGTACCGGTGACGGTGGTTGGACCCCGACGTCAGCGGCGACGGCCGTCCGGCCATCACCGGTGCCGTGTAAAATTCGCTGGCCCGTCGGGTTCGCTGGCCCGTAAGGTCTGCTAGCCGGCAGTCTGCCGTAAACTTCACTCGGCGGCGTCTGCCGTACAATTCGCTCGGCGGCGTCTGTCGCCCGGCTTGTCCCCTCGGACTTCCAGTCCTCCCGTACGTCTCCAAGGAGTGCCCCCGTGGCGAGCAACACCTCCAAGACCGCGCGCGCGTCCGTCCGCGCCGGACAGGCAGGCCAGGGTGGTGCCCTGAGCGTGCTCGGCGAGTTCAAGTACCTCATCCCGCTCAACGGCGGCAAGTACGCCTACGTGCGGAACCTGCTCAACGGCAGGACCTCGCACCTGCGCACCGACTCCGAGGCCTTCGTCGAGGAGATCCGGGCGCTGGCCAGCGCCGGCCACGCCATCAAGATCCGCGCCGAGCTGAACAGCCTGGCCGCCACCCACCCGGCCGACGGTTGGGACACCACCGAGAAGCGGCTGGTCGAGGCCGGCGTCTTCCAGGCCTGAGCCCACCAGCTCCACAACCGGTAACGCCCCGGCCGGGTCGCCTCGCGTCGGGGCGTTCACGTCTGCCCTGACGGCCCCCTCCCCCGGCGGTCCCGTCGGGGCGTTCACGTCTGCCTTGGCGGCCCGCGCCGGTCCGGCCCGTCCCCGCGGATGATTCACCGGGACGGCGGGCGGGTATCCACGCTGCGGCGACGCTTTCCGGCGGTGACGTCGACGCGGAGGTGACCATGCCCGAACCGGCCGCCGTACGGCTCACCGACGGCGTGCGGCTGCACGTCGACGTCTCCGGTCCGGACACCGCTCCGCTCACCGTGCTGCTGCTGCACGGCTGGACCCTGGACGGGCGTACCTGGCATCGGCAGGTGGCCGCGCTGCGCGAGCGGTACGGCGACACCGTACGGGTGGTCCGGTACGACGCGCGCGGACACGGCCGGTCCGGACCGGCCACGCTGCGCTCGGCCACCCTCGCCCAGCTCGGTGACGACCTGGCCGAGGTGCTCGCCCAGGTGGCGCCGACCGGGCCGGTGGTGTTGGCCGGGCACTCGATGGGCGGCATGACGGTGATGGAGTACGCCCACCGGCACCCCGCCGACTTCGCCCGTCGGGTCGCCGGAGTCGTCTTCGTGGCCACCACCGCCGAGGGCCACACGCACACCGGGTACGGCGTACCGGCACCGTTGGCCCGGGTGATCCGGATCGCCGAGACCACCTGCGCCGGGCTACTGGCCCGGTGCGGCGGCTGGCATGCCCCGGCGCCCCTGCTGCACGCGATCCGGCCGACTCTGCGCTGGCTGCTCTTCGGTGACGGCTGTGACTCGGCCGACATCCGGCTCACCACCTCGGCGGTGGCCCGGGCCTCGCTCGTCTCGATCGGCGGGTTCCGGCCCTCCATCGGAGCCCAGCGCCGGCTGGAGACGCTCGCCACCCTCGGCGACCTGCCGGTGGCGGCCCTGGTCGGCGACCGCGACCGGCTCACCCCGCCGCCCTGCACGGTGTCGATCAGCGAGGCGCTGCCCTCGGCCGCGCTGACCGTCTGCCCCGGCGCCGGCCACATGCTGATGCTGGAGCGCCCCGAGGAGGTCACCGCCGCCCTGTGCACGGTCGTCGACCGGGTGCGGCAGGCGAGGCGGATCACCCGGAAGTCGACGGCCACCGCCCGGTCGCGGAGGTCCGGGGCTCTCCTCGAACAGCCCAGGCCGGTCGGCGCCCGACGCGGCGCACCATGCCCCTGACCAGCAGCACGCCCCCGCCCCGGACCGGCGGCACGCCCCTGACCCGGACCGGCACCGTTCCCCTGACCCGGGCCGGCGGCACGCCCCTGACCCGGACCGGCACCGTTCCCCTGACCCGGGCCGGCGGTTGCCCTTGCGTCAGATCGGCATCATGGCCCTGAGCCAGATCGGCCCGCAGCGGAACTGGCGTGGCCGAGCCGGGCCCGGCCGGCACCGCGTACCCTCGCTTCCTGGCAGTTCGGCTCGTGGCCGTCCGGACCTCGGGCGTCGGATGGCGACCTCGCCACAGATCGATCTCCAGGAGCAGACGCGTTGACCGACCACACCACGCTGCGGCAGGAGATCGAGGCCGAACAGCGCCACCTGGACCGGGTCTACGCCCGGCTGGCGCAGTTGCGGCACTCCGCCGTGCTGGCCGAGCGGGAGGGCTACCAGCTGGCCCGGGTCGGCAACCTCGGCGCGCTGGTGGAGCGGGACGCGATGGTCTTCCACGCCGCCCGGCGCCGGCACGCGCTGGACGCCGAACACGAAGGGCTGGTCTTCGGTCGGCTGGACCTGCGTACCGGGCAGGTGCTGCACGTCGGCCGGCTCGGCGTACGCGGCGAGCACGCCGAACCGCTGGTTATCGACTGGCGGGCGCCGGCCGCCGCCGCGTTCTACCAGGCCACCCCGGTCGACCCGCGCGGGGTCGTCCGCCGTCGGGTGATCACCTCCAGCGGTGAGCGGGTGACCCGGATCTCCGACGACCTGCTCGACCCGGCGGCGGCGCCGGACGGGATGCGGGTGGTCGGCGACGGCGCGATGCTCGCCGACCTGTCCCGGACCACCGGCCGGGAAATGCGCGACATCGTCGCCACCATCCAGCGGGAGCAGGACGAGGCGATCCGCTCACCGGCCGGCGGCGTGACCGTGGTCTCCGGCGGGCCGGGCACCGGCAAGACGGCGGTGGCCCTGCACCGGGCCGCCTACCTGCTCTACTCCGACCGCAACCGGTTCGCCGGCGGCGGGGTGCTGGTGGTCGGCCCGTCCGCCGTCTTCGTCGACTACATCGCCTCGGTGCTCCCGGCCCTGGGCGAGAACGCCGCCACCCTGCACTCGCTCGGCTCGCTCTTCGACGGTGTCGCGGCGACCCGCACCGACCCGACGGCGGTCGCCGCGGTCAAGGGCTCGCTGCGGATGCGTCGGGTGCTGGAGCGGGCGGTCCGGGACCAGGTGCCGGACGCCCCCGGCGAGCTGCGGCTGCTCTACCGGGGCGAACTGCTCCGGCTCTCCGCCGCCGAACTGGAACGGATCCGGACCCGGGCCCTGCCGCCGGGCGCCCGACGCAACGAGGTACGCCGGGCCGGCTTCGACGGCATCTTCGCCGCGCTCTGGGCACAGGCACAGGATCTGCGGGTCGGCCGCCTGCCGGATCAGCGGAGCTTCGAGGACGAGATCGCCGAGCGCCCGGAGTTCCGGGACTTCCTGCGCGCCTGGTGGCCCCGGCTGCACCCCCGGCACGTACTGCCCTGGCTGGCCGAGCCGGAGCGGCTGCGCCGGTACGCCGCCGGTGTCCTCTCCCGGGCGGAGATCCGGCTGCTCGCCGAGGCGTACCGGACGCTGGGCAGCGCGGGACCGACCGTGGCCGACGTCGCACTCCTGGACGAACTCGACCACCTGCTGGGCCGGCCACCCCGACCGGCGCGGCGCGACCGGGACCCGTACCGGTTGCCCGGCGGGGTCCGCGAGGTGACCACCTACGCGGACCGGCAGCGCGTGGCCCGGGCCGGCCGGGACACCGCCGGCGATCGCCCGGCCGACTACCGCGAGTACGCCCACGTGGTGGTCGACGAGTCCCAGGACGTCTCCCCGATGCAGTGGCGGATGCTGGGCCGGCGGGGCCGGCTCGCCTCCTGGACTGTGGTCGGCGATCCGGCCCAGAGCGCCTGGACCGGTGACCCGGCCGAGCTGTCCCGGGCCCGGGACAAGGCGCTGGGCCGGCGTCCCCGGCACGAGTTCACCCTGACCACCAACTACCGCAACTCGGCGGAGATCTTCGCCGCGGCGGCCCGGGTGATCCGCGAGGTCTCCCCCGACCTGCCGCTGCCGGTCGCGGTCCGGACCACCGGGGTACCTCCGGTCGAGCTGGTGGTGCCGCCGGCCGAACTTGCGGACGCGGTCCGGGAGGCGGCGGCGAAGCTGCTCACCGAGGTCGAGGGGACGGTCGGGGTGATCAGCGCGGTCACCCGCCGGGCCGAGGTCGCCGGCTGGCTGGACCCGACACCGGACCCGCGCCTACAGGTCGTCGACACCATGCAGGCCAAGGGCCTGGAGTACGACGGCGTCGTGCTGGTCAACCCGACCGAGATCCGGGCGGACTCCCCCGCCGGACTACGCACCCTCTACGTCGCCCTCTCCCGGGCCACCCAGCGACTCACCACCGTCGGCCCGGCCTGACCGGCAAGGTCGTACAGTTTCCGGGAAATAGTGCCTTCACCCGGCGCCGGAAGCACTATTTCCCGGAACTAGTGGCTCCGCATAAAACCTTGACTTTCCGCCGCGACGGTTTTACGACTCATGAGCTGAGCTATTACGATGGGCTTCGATCCGATTCGGGCGTTCGGAGGCGAGACGTGAGCGTTGACGCCGCGCAGGCGATGGTGACGCAGTACCGGGAATTGGCCAAGGTCAACCCCGCCACGTACGAACCAGAACTCGGTCTGGCGCTGTACGCCCTGTGCATGGAGCTGCACCGGGCTCCCGGCCCGGTTACCAACTCCTACCTGGACCTCCTGGCGGAAGGCATCGCACTGCACCGCAGGCTGCTACGGCGCAGTCCAAGCTCACTTCCGCAGTTGGGAATAATGCTCTGCTGGCTCGGGTTCGCCAAGCACAGACTCGGTGGGAAAACCGAGGCGCGGGACCTGATGGAGGAGGGCGTCGGGCTGATCAGGCGGATGGCGAATGCGCAGTCCGACCTGTACGAGACCCAACTCGCCCTTGCCCTTGGCCTCGCCAGCGTCACGCTCGGGGATGTGGGTGACCACCGTGCCGCGGTCAGCGCGGCCAGGGAATCCGTGGCGATGTGGCGGCAGCTCGTCGAGGAGCAACCAGGGCAGCACGACCACTACCTGGCAACCACCTTGCACACGCTCTGCTTCGCCCTGCAGAGCGCCGGGCGCGGTGACGAGACGTCGGCCCCCGCCGAGGAGTCGGTGACGATCGCGCGACGTCTGTACGCCCGCGACCCCGGTGCGGCGAACGCGCGTCTACTCGCCAACGGCCTCGACCTCCAGGTGACGGCACTCGCACATCGTGAGCGATGGCAGGAGGCGCTTCCCGCAGCGGAGGAGGCCGTGCGGTGCTACCAGCAAGCACGCAGTGGCGGCGACCATCCCAACAGCCTCAACGAGGCGGGCGCACTGAACAACCTAAGCAAGATCATGTGGCATCTGGGGCACCGGTCGGATGCCAGGATGTACGCGGACAGGGCATTCCTTGAATGCTTGAAGCGCGTCCGTGACGCCGAAGGCCTCGCGGAGATGGCTGCGCTGGCTTCCGACATCGCCGGGATGCTGACGAGCCTCGGCATGACCCGGCGGGCCAACCTGCTGGTCAGGTTCGCAAACCAGCGGCTGCACCCGCAGCCGCCGCGAGGACTGGGCAAGCTGATCGTCTGGCTGCGAGGCAGGTGAAACGTCACGGGCCGCTGTGGACGAACGGTGCCCACAGTTCGGGATGTGCGGGAAATCTCGCACGCAGGCGCCGGGTCACGTCGTGCAAGGCCGCCGCGGCGCCGTCCGCAGTCGACGAATCGCCGAGCAACCGGTAGAAGCGACGTGCGGCCATCGCCGCGACCTGGTCATTGACCGGCCACAGGGTGGCCACCACATGCCGGTACCCAGCGAGCTGGAACGCGGACGCCAGGTGGATCGCCTGGTCTGCCTGGAAGAGGCTCCCCTGACCCGTGGAGCAAGCCGACAGGTAGGCGAACTCACCGCCCCGCGGACCGGCCCTGCTGATCTCGGGCACGCGCAGCGTCCTGTCGTGCAGGTGCAGCCCGCTCTTCGACGCCTTCTCCGGATGACTAATCGCGTGGCAGGCGAAGTGAACCCAGCCGGCGCCGGACAGTGCGTCGAGAACGGCCGCCGCGCTGGCCTCGCCGTCCGCGAGCGCGATCGCGTCCGGGTGCCTGGCCAGCAGGTGGGCGGTCTCGGCGGCGGTAGCGGGCAGGTCCGGCAGTCCGTCCGTGTGCCGCATGGTGACGGTTAGCTGGGTGCGGGTCTCCGCACTCGTGCGTTGCCTGGCGAGGATCAGGGCACGGATGGTCGGGGCGTACGAGCTCACGACGCGGTCGAGTGCCGAGGGCCCGTCGGGCAACCCGGCCGCGTGCAGGGGCATGAGGCTCAGCACCCCGGTCGCCACCCACCACACCCGTGGTGTCGGCTGCCCGGCATCCGGCGGCGTGTCATATCCGAGTGCGGTCAGCACCGGCCCGGTGACCGCCTCCCACAGCCAGGCGAGCAGTTCGTGGCTTGCGCCCTCCGGCTGGGTGGTTCTGGCTTGCGTGACGGGCATTTCCGTGCAGAGCTCCACGCCCGCCAAGGCGTTCGCGTGGGCCCTCGCGTCCGCCTCGGTGAGCTCGGGCAGCCGCACCCGCACCAGGGCGTCCGGCTTGAGCACCACCGCGTCGCCGCCGAGCGTTCCCACGTTGACGAGTACCACGGCACCGCCGGCCGCTGCGCTCTGCAGTTCGGCGATCCGGGGCGGTACCAGGAAGTCGGCGAACTCGGGAAGCTCGCGGATCCGGTGCAGCAGTTGGTCCCAGCGGTCGGCGAGGTGGCGCGGCGGCCGCCGCAGCGCCGGCGCGCCGGTGAGGTCGTGCAGGCGGCCGTCGATCCGCGACTGGGTGTCCAGCTCGGCCACGAGTTTCGTGAACTCCTCGGCGAGGTCGGGAGCGGAGCGCGAGAGTTCGGCTACGTCTATGCGGGCGCTCAGCTGGTTGGACAGCAGGATGCCGCGGCCAAGCTCGGCAAGCTCGACAGCACCCGCCACGTCACCGACCGCGAGGAGAGTCGCCGTGGCCTCGCCAACCAGACCCCAGCTGTGGCTGAGCTGGTGTTCCTGGTCGGACCATGCCAGGCCCTGAGGTGCGCACAGGGGCAGCAGCTCGACCGCTCCGCGCCACATCGCCGCTGCCTCGGTGAGCATGCCGGCCCGCAGAGCCAGGCGGCCGATATTCGTCCGGGCACTCGCCTGCGCCGTCGGTGTCGTATCTGTGGTGGTGCCGACCGCCTCAACGAGTCGCCGCACCACGCCTGCCCGACGCTCCGGATCGACTGCCTCTTCCTGGTAGGCGACCGCGAGGTTCTGCAGACGCCCCAGGAAGACCGGCGAGTCCGGCCTGGTCGCCGCCGCCGCCCGCTCGACGAGGTCGATCGCCTTGTCCAGGTCGGTGTGACCGGACTCCTCGCCCGTGCAAGCGGCTAGCCGGTGCCGATGCAGCAGGGCTCCGGCAAGGGAGTCGGCGAAGTGAGCCCACCGTGGGTCAGCCTCGTCGGTGCCGTCGAGCGCCTGCCGGCTGTATCCGGCACTCGCGTCCAGATCGGCGGGATCGCCACCGCTCAGGTAGCGCCGCAGCAGGTACCCGCTGAGGTTGGACTGTATCTGCCGTTGCTCGGTGTGCCTGATGCCGGCGATCGCGAGGGCACGTTCACCCAGTTCCACGGCGGTGTTCAGGTCTTCCAGCTCTCGGAAGCGTGCGAAGCGTTCGGAGTAGGCGTTGGCGAGACCTTCCAGTCGTGAGACAAGCTCGGGATGACCGTCGGGCAGCGCCCGGACGGCACGGTGACCGAGCTGGACGGCGTGGTCCAGGTCGCCCTGCGCGCCGAATCGCTCGAACCGTTTCAGGTACATCCTGGAGAGGTTCGCAACGCAGGTGCCGCGTTGTTGGCTGGTCAAACCGCCATGTGCCAGCGCTTCCTCACCGATCTCGATACTCGCGTCCAGGTCGCGGTGGTCACCGAGGTGTTCGTAGCGTTGGACGTAGGAAACGGCGAGATTGACCAGCGCTGTGCCTTGATAGTGGGCAGGAGCGCGTCGCCGTGACTCCTGCGCCAGTTCGACGTACCTACGCAGGTCGGCGGCGTCGCCGGCCAGGTTGAACCGAGCTCGAAACGCCAGACCCCGCTTGTAGAGCAGCTCCGCGTAGTCCCGGTCGTGCTCGCCAGCGATCTCCAGCGCCCTGCCCGCACGGTCGATGGCACTGTGCACATCCGCCGAGCGGCCAGTCGCCTCGTACCGCTCCAGATAGTCGAAGCTGAGGTTGGACAGGTTTCGGGCCAGCATGTCGACGCGCCGACCATCGACCACGACCGCCTCCCGGCACGTGATGGCCGCGTCGAGGTCACCGACGTCACCAACCCGCTCGTACCGTCGCTCGTACCCCGCAGCCGCCAGCTCGTGCAGAAGTGGCCGATGGGAGTTTGCGGCGTCGGCCACTTCCAGACCGTGTTCGGCATGCCGGATCTGCGCGTCCGCATCGGCTGGTGCCGGGTTGAGGTCGGCGCGACACTGGTGCGCGTAGGCAAGCCGGGCCAGCACCAGCGGCGTCGCCGGCGCCACCGCCAGGGCCTGCTCGCAGCACCGGACGGTGGCGTCGAGGTCGGACGGATCGCCCACGGCTTCGAACCGCACGATGTAGTGCTCCGCCAGCCGGCTGTACGCCACACCGCGTTGCGGATCGTCCGCAGGCAGAGCCACCACGGCTTGCGCACCGAAAGCAACAGCCGCCTCGATGTCAGCGGGAACGCTCGTCAGACTGAACCGAAGCCCGAATGCCTCACCGAGGACACCCAGGTAGATCCCTCGATGGGGATGGTCGGCCGCGACGTGCGGCAGCCCCCGCTCGAGCACGTCGATGGCCGCGCTGAGACCTGACACGTCGCCGGCCGCGGCGTAGACCGCGCTGGCCGCCTTGCTGAGCCGATCATGCAACTCGATGCTGTCGGGCGCGGCGGCGGCCCCCTGCCCCCGCGCTCTCCTCTTCCACCGCACCACACCAGACTTACACTAGAGTTCGATGTATGAGTGACCGGCGGCGCGAGTCACACTGGCGTGCGGAGCTGATGTCCTCCCTCGACCAGCTTTCCTCCTTGCGAGACGAGCTGCGTGGCAGCGAAAACGGCCTCGATCCCGAGTTGATCGCGGAAGCGGATGAGCTGTTGTCCAGGGCGCGCCGGGCGGCCGACGCACTCGCGCCGCTTTATCCGGTGCTTGACGCCGACGCGATCAAGGACTCCGGCCCACGTGGGTTGGATCCACTGACAGTTGTCTCGACCGTCGGCATCACCACCATCCTTCTACCCTTCGTGCAGAGCCTGATCGAAAACGCGGGCAACGACGCGTACCGCGCGCTGACCCAGCTCGTCCGCCGGCTCCGGGCACGCAAGCAGTCCGAGGCAGGCGCGGCGGAGCAACCGGATCCAGAGCGCATCATGCTGGGCGACCGCGAGACCGACGTACGCGTCGTCATCGACGCCCGGGTCGACGAGACCGCGCTCGCCGCCCTGCAGAAAATCGACCTCTCCGGCGGCTCACTGCGCGCGGCCACACTCCGCTGGAACCCGGAGACGAAGGCATGGGAGCCCGAGCCCGTACGCCGGCCAGTGAACCTATGGCTGCCCGGAGATCCACTCGACGAGGACTGGGGTTAGTCGTAGGCCCTGCCCACGCCTGGTGACGAATGGCTGTAGCACGATCTCCAGGTGTCGAGGTCATTGCTGCCGTGGGTGCACGGCGTAGGTCAGGTGTGTCACCCGCGGCGATGACTCGGAGCGGACCTGTTCCAGTGCGACCCTGGCGGCGTCCACGCCCTCGAACAGGCGGATTCCGGAGCCGAACAGCACGGGTGAGAGCGCGATCGAGAACTCGTCGATCAGGCCGGCGTTCACGTACTCCAGGATCGTCGCGCCGCCGCCCGCGATGCGGACGTCGCGGTCGCCGGCGGCCTCACGGGCCCGGTCGAGCGCGGTCTCGATGCCGTCGTTGACGAAGTGGAAGGTGGTACCGCCGGGCCGCTCCCAGGGGTCACGCTTCTCGTGCGTCACCACGAAGACCGGCGTGTGGAACGGCGCCTCGGCCGGCCACATCTGCTCGCCGGCGTCGAACATGCGCTTGCCCATGACGCTCGCGCCGGTGCGCTCGAACGTCTCCCGCGCGATGTCGTTGTCGCGCCCCTCCTCGCCGCCCTCGCCGAGCTTCAGGTTCTCCCGGAAGAACCGCTGCGGGAAGATCCACGCCTGCAGTTCCATCCACTGTCGTCCCATCAGCTTCCCGCTGGACTCGGGTGCGATGAACCCGTCCAGCGACATCGACACGCTGAAGAAGACCTTCCCGGCCATCAGCCCTCCGCTCCCTTCCGAGCGATCTCGGTGACGTAGGCAGCCAGGTTGTCCAGGGTCTGCTGGCCGCCCTCGACCGCGTGGTACTTCTCGACCGCCTCGTCGCGCATCTCCTTGGTGGGGAAGACCGTGCGCATCTCGATCCGGGTCGCCGCCCCGTCGGGCGCGAACGTGAGGACCGACTCGAAGGCGTTCGGGTCGCCGCGGGACTCACCGTGCAGCAGCGTGATCCCCTCCGGCGGGACGATCTCGGTCCAGGTGATCCACTCCTGGTAGTCCGTCCCGTCCGGTCCGTGCATCACGAAGTCCCACTCCCCGCCGACGCGGAACTCGAAGGACCGCGTGGTGGTGGTGAACCCCTCCGGCCCCCACCAGCGCGACAGGTGCCGCACCTCGGTGAACGCCTCGAACACCAGCTCCCGCGGGGCGTCGATGACCCGGGAGACCACGATCTCCCGGTCGGCCGTCGCGGATCGCGCCGGCGTTTCCCGTCCCGTCGTACCCATCAGCTACTCCCCTTGCCTTGCCTTCTTCAGTTCCTGCACGTATGCGTCCAACCGGTCGAAGCTCTCGTTCCAGAACCGCTCGAACCCGCCGGTCCACTCGTGGACCGGTCGCAGCCCTCGGGCGTCCAGGCCGTAGAGGCGCTGCTTACCCGCTTTGCGGTCCCGCACCAACCCGACCTCCCGGAGCACCCGCAGGTGCTTGGACGCCCCCGGCTGGGTCATCCCCAGCTCCCGGGCCAGGTCGGTCACCGGCCACTCACCCGACCGCAGCAGCACCAGGATCTCCCGGCGCTGCGGCTCGGCGATCGCGTTGAAGACGTCCGACGTCGTCGCTGCTCGTGCCATGGCAGTCATCATATACCCATAAGGGAATGCGTCAAGTCACTGGCGGTCTGCCGGGCCCCGGGGGACCCCGACCGCGCCTCTGGCCCCGCGAGCGCCGGCCCCGCGAGCGCCGGGCGCCGGGCGCCGGCACCCTCGGTGCCGAGGGGTGGGCGTTCGGCGTCGCCTCTTCGATGGGACCGGCTCCCCCGACACCGCGTCGGCCGGCAGTATCGACAGCGGGGAAAGGAGAACGCGTTGGGAGGCGGGCACGACCACGGGGTGCCGCTGATCCGGGCGGCGCAGCGGCACCGGGGACGGCTGGTTGCCGCCTTCGTGCTGCTCGCCGTCCTGATGGTGGTGGAGACGGTCGCCGCACTGGTCACCGGCTCGCTCGCGCTGCTCTCCGACGCCGGGCACATGTTCACCGACGTGCTCGGGATCGGGATGGCACTGGCCGCGATCACGGCGGCCCGGCGGGTGGTCGGTGCCCCGCAGCGGACCTTCGGCCTGTACCGGCTGGAGGTGCTGGCCGCGCTGGCCAACGCGGTACTGCTGTCCGGGGTGGCGCTCTACGTACTGGTCGAGGCGGTACGCCGGTTCGCCGACCCGCCCCGGGTGGAGGCCGGCCCGATGCTCGCGGTGGCCGTACTCGGCCTGCTGGCCAACGCCGCCGCGTTCGGCCTGCTCCGACCCGGTGCGCAGGAGAGCATCAACCTGCGCGGCGCCTATCTCGAGGTGCTCGGGGACCTGCTCAACTCGGTGGGCGTGATCGTCGCCGCCGTGGTGATCATCCTGACCGGCTGGCGCTGGGCCGATCCGATCGTCGCCCTGGCGGTCGGGCTGTTCATTCTGCCCCGCACCTGGCGGCTCGGCCGGACCGCCGTACGCATCCTGGTGCAGGCCGCGCCGGAGCATCTCGACGTGGCGGCCGTAGGCACCCGGCTGGCGGCCGTGCCGGGGGTGTGTGACGTACACGACCTGCACGTCTGGACCCTCACCTCCGGGATGGAGGTGGCCTCGGCGCACCTGAGGCTGGACAGCGACGCGGAGGTCGGTACCGTACTCGCGGCGGCCCGGTCGGCGTTGCGCGAGGAGTTCGACATCTCGCACGCCACCCTTCAGGTCGAGCCGGACGCCGCGCTGGGCGGCTGCGGACCCACCGACTGGTAACCGGCCGCGACGCTGCGTGTCGGGGCGACCGGCCGGAAACTGTCGGAAATCCGCCCCCGGCAGGCGTAGAGGTTCACCGATAGTTAGCGGCATCTTAAGTTTCGCCCGCACGCTCGCTATTTTTGTCCGGATACATCCGTCTGAAGCAGGAGAATCGTGAATTCGACGGCAGCGACGCCACGTATCCCCGGACGACAACTGCCGGTAAGCTCGGCTCCGGTCTCCGCCGGGCGGCGCCCTCCGGCGCCTGCGGAGGCCGTCGCCTAATCGCACGCGCGAGCCGGGGAACCACGTACCAGGGGTGTATCCGCGCCAGCGGTAGGGATCTTCCGTCC
This sequence comes from Plantactinospora sp. B6F1, assembly GCF_040120695.1. NCBI lineage: Bacteria > Bacillati > Actinomycetota > Actinomycetes > Micromonosporales > Micromonosporaceae > Plantactinospora > Plantactinospora sp. B6F1. The sequence goes on from NZ_JBEEAC010000007.1 coordinate 227,450, forward strand.
CGAACCCGTCAGCTAACCCGGTCGGCGGCTGACGGAAGGACATTGTCATATGCCGTTCCTGGCACCCACCCGACAGGCTCCGGCGTCCGCGCGGAGCGCCACGAGACCGTCCCGGAAGGCCGCGACCACCGCGGCCATCGCCCTGGGCATGGTCCTCGCGGCACTCGGCGGCGCACCCGCCGCCGCGGCACCGGAGTACGCGACCGCCGCTGTGCTGGCCGCGGCACCCGGCGGGGACGACATCGACGGAGGCAGCGACAGCCTGCGCGAGCAACTCCAGGTCGCCAGCAAGGGCTACCTGAACGCCAAGAACAAGCTGAACAACTCCGTCAAGCGGCAGAAGGAACTGAACCAGCAGCTCGCCGCGCTGCGCACCGAGGTGGCGACCCGGGGTGAGCGGGTCGCCCGGATGGCCGACATGGCATACCGGACCGGCCGGCTCGGACAGGTCTCGGCCCTGCTCAACAGCGGATCTCCGACCAGCCTGGTGGACCGGGCCGCCGCACTCGACACCATCTCGGCGAACGAGAGCCGGGAGCTGCGCGGGCTGCGGGAGAGCCTGGACAAGGAGACCCAGGCCAAGGCGGCGCTCGACAAGGAGATCGCCGAGCAGCGCAAGCAGGTCGAGGTGATGGAGACCCGCAAGAAGCAGGCCGAGCGGGCGCTGGCGGCGGCAAACAACAGCGGCGGCGCCGGCGCGGGGATCAGCGGCAGTGGCGGCGGGTCGGCGCGGCCGGCACCCCGCAACGCCGACGGCTCCTTCCCGGACGAGTCGTGCAGTCAGAACGACCCGACCACCAGCGGCTGCATCACCCCGCGCACCCTGCACGCGCTGAAGCAGGCCCAGGCGGCCGGCTTCACCCGGTTCGTCTCCTGCTTCCGCAACGGAGGCAGCGGCGAGCATCCGAAGGGACAGGCGTGCGACTTCGCCGCCCAGAAGAACGGGTTCGGCGGGGTGGCCACCGGCGGCGACCGGACGTACGGCAACAACCTGGCGGCGTACTTCGTGCGCAACGCCGATCGACTCGGTGTGCTGTACGTGATCTGGTTCAAGCAGATCTGGCTGCCGAGCAGCGGTTGGAAGACGTACAACGGGGGCAACGGGGACCCGTCCAGCGACCACACCAACCACGTGCACCTGTCGATGCACTGATCGGCCGCACCCGCACACCGAACGAGAACCGCCGACACCGCCCGCCACCCCTGGGCAGTGCCGGCGGTTCTCCGTTCAGCGGCCGCCGGTTCTCAACTCAGCAGCCGGTCCTCAGCTCAGCAGCCGGCTCTCAGTTCAGCAGCCGATCCGGGACGAGCCGAGCGCCACGTCGTCGAACCAGAGCGTGTTCGCACCCTCGCCGTAGCTCTCCCAGCCCAGCCGCAGGTCGGTGAGGTTCGGCCGCCAGTTGGCCCGGTTGTACCACTGCCCGTCGACGTCGTGCGTGGGCGTACCGTCGGCGGTCAGCCCGGTCACCGCGGTGCCGTTTACCCAGGTGGAGAGCCGGCCCTGCGCGCCGTCCACCATGAACTCCAGGCAGGTCCACTGGTTGACCGGCAGCGGCGCGCTGAGCGCGACACCGTTCGGGCTCTGCTCCGGCAGGGTGGCGTCGTCGGAGGCCCGGTTCCACTGCAGGGCGCCGTTCTGCCCGCCCATCCGCAGGTCACGGTTGCCGTCGGCGGCGTCCCGCATAGCCAGGAAGGTCACGTGCGAGGTCGGCAGCGCGGTGGTGTGCCGTACCCAGAGTCGGGCGTAGCGCACCGGTCCGACGCTGCCGAGATCCCGGGTGGAGCCGACGAAGACGTGGTTGCAGTAGCCGACGGCGCCGTTGATGCGTACCGAGCGGGTGCCCTGGTGCGCGACCGAGGTGTCGATGCTGGCGGTGCCGCTGCCCGAGCAGTCCGGGTAGCTGACACTCCAGTCGCCGGAGGGCGACGTACCGGTCTGGTTCTCGAAACCGTCGCAGATTGCCGCCGTACCGCAGCCGCTCGGCGGCGGCGTGCTGGGCGGGACGGTCGGCGACGGCGTCACCGTGGGCGGTGCGCTGGTGGGCGGCGTCGTCGGCGGCGCGGTCGTCGGCGGTACGGTGCTGGGCGGTGTGGTCGGCTCGGCGCCGTTGCACAACTCGCCGTTCAGGGTGAAGCCGCTCGGTGCCGCCGAACTCGCGGCGTAGCTGCCCTGGACGCCGAACTCGGTGGAGCCGCCGGCCGGCAGCGACCCGTTCCAGGCCACGTTCCGGGCGGTGACGGTCGCGCCGGACTGGCTGACCTGGGCGTTCCAGCTGTTGGTGATCCGCTGGTCACCGCCGTAGGTCCAGGTCACGGTCCAGCCGTTGACCGGGGTGTTCCCGGCGGTCACCCGGATGGCGGCGGTGAAGCCACCGGTCCACTGGTTGGCGGTGTAGTCGACCAGGCAGCCGGTGGCAGCCTGGGCGACCGGTGTCAGGCCGGTGCCGACCACGGCGACGCCGCTCGCGGCGATCGCGGTCGCTGCGGCCAGGGCCAGGGAGACGCGACGGTACGGACGGTACGGTGCGGGGATCCGCATGGGAGTTCCTCTCGGACAACCGCCGGCCCCGTCGCCATCCCTGGCGCGTGCCGGCAGTGCTGTTACGACGACGAGTGACCGGCACGCGCGACGCGTACCGCCCCTCGTTGGGCTCCCGTGACCAGCTCCCATGATCACCAATCCACCGCGACGACCTGGCCAGCCCGTACCGGTCGCGTGACGGCGCCGACCAAGCTTAGAGACAGTCATCGATGCGGGGCAAACCGTGGGCCCGCCGTCCGGCCATGCCGACGGTCGACGTCCGCCCCGGCCGGCGACAATGGCGGGCGTGACGATCGTGCGCTCGCTGCTGCTCTTCCTGCTCGCCGCCGTCGCCGAGATCGGCGGTGCCTGGCTGGTCTGGCAGGGCGTGCGCGAGCATCGCGGCCTGCTCTTCGTCGCCACCGGGATGCTGGCGCTGGCCGGGTACGGCTTCGTCGCGGCGTTCCAACCCGATCCGCACTTCGGCCGGGTGCTCGCCGCGTACGGGGGTGTCTTCGTGGCCGGCTCGCTCGGCTGGGCCGTACTGGTGGACCGGTTCCGGCCGGACCGCTACGACCTGGCCGGCGCCGTCATCTGCCTGGTCGGGGTCGCCATCATCATGTACGCCCCGCGCGGCTGATCCTTCCCACCAGCGCGGCGGTCAGCGGGAGGGCAGGGCGTGGAGGAAGTCGCGCCAGGCCGCCGGGCCGGTGGCCGACGACCCTTCGCAATCACGACGCTGCTGTCGTTCAGAAGCGCACCCCGCCCGACAAATGACCGCTGCCACAGCGGGGTGTGACGGGGAATCAGTCGAAAAGCTTGTTGCGCTCGTCGCGTAGCGGACCCATCTCCTCGTCCGGGGTACCCGTCAGGTTGCCGCCGACCTCGATCAGGTAGAGCGCCAGCCACATGACGCCCTTGGCGGCCTGCTCGAACACCCAGCCGAACCCGTCGCCGAGCGCGCCGGTGATGCCCAGCGTGGCGAGGTACGTCGTGTTGAAGACGGCCCGGAGTGACGCCCAGATCATGTTGAGCCGTCCCGACTGTCCCTGTCCGCCTGATCGGATGATCGCCACGATCGTCACGACGACCGCGACGACGGCGGCGCAGGCCGCGAGGGCCTTTCCGATCCAGCGGAGGATCGCGGCGATCGCGTAGAGGAGCATCGCGATGAGCGCGAGCAGCGCCCCGACCACGAAGAGGATGATCGCGGCGATCCACTTGAGTACCGTCAGCACCACGTCGAGGGCGTTCGCGGCGGCGCTACCGGCCTGCCCGCCCCATGACATGTCGCTGCGGCGCTGCGTCAGGTCGCCGTGGACGCGTAGGGCCTCCTCGGCGACCGAGCGATGCTGCTCGGCGGCGGATCGCAGCGCCTCGAAATCGGCGTCAGCCTGCCGCAGGGGTTCGAGGATGTCCGGTAGCCGCTGGCCGTACAAGCCTTCTATCCGCCGGACGTCCGACATGTCGATGCCGTACTCCTCGGCCACGCTAGCCATGCGTCTCTCCCGGCAGGTTGCGTAGCATCCGGTCAGCACCGCGCAGATCTGCCTGTTCGTATGCGGCGGCTGCCGCCAGGATGCTGTCGCTGAACCGGGAGAGGCTTTGTCCGACCAGCGAGAGACCGTCGAGGAAGGCCGAGTTTCCGTCGCTCCAGACCGTGGCGGCCCGCTGTCCGACGGGGAGTTCCGGGAACTGGCTCCGGTCCGGTACCGCGCCGCCGTCGCTGAGGCCGCGGGACAGGGCGTCAACCCGGCCTGCCAGCTCCGCCAGCCTGACTGCGACGCTGCGCAGGTGATCCGGGTCGGCCGATATGTCGCTCATGAGGTCTCCTCGATCTGGGGAAACTGCTCGGTCGGGTAGAGATCGGGAAATCGGCCGCCGGATGCCGAACGGATGACCCGCACGAGCGTCTCCGGTGGCTGCTCGAAGCGGTCGAGGGGTACGTCGAGGATCCAGCGGGACGGGTTGACCAGGCGTTGCACGAGATGTGTCACGGGGGAGGCCCGGACGGTCGCGTCGGTCGGGCCGGCCTGTCCGGGTACCTGCCTCGCGAGGATCAGCCGACGCGACCGGCGCGGTCGGGCCGTGACGACGACGTGGTCCAGTTCCGTCCAGGCGACAGATCCGGCGACGGCGCCGGACCAGTGCGCCCCGGTGTCGTCGAGCACCAACGTGAAGTCCCTGAGCAGCGCTGCCTGGCGACGGACGTACCTGCCGACGAACATCAGCGGCGCGGCGACACAGATCCCTCGGCCGGCCCAGAGGAACAGACCGGTGGCGAAAAGCAGATCGTCCCCGGATGCCCACCGGATGCCGAGCAGCACGACGGCGACGATCGCCACGACGGTCGAGGCGGCCAGCAGCGCGGCGCCCGCGAATTCCATACCTCGGCCGAGCGCCGAGCGGGAGGCGCCACCGGCAGGACGGGTTCGGATCGTCGATCGCGCCTCGGGCGATACATCCATTCGCGGCCTCCGATCGAACTGGCATCGACGGTACGGTGAGGCATCGCTGGGTGATCGAGAGGTGGACCCATGGTAATGAGCGGCGAGCCCGAGCGGGACCCCGTCGCCGATCCGGTGCTGGCCGCGCTGGACCGGGTCAGCGGCCATGGGCGGTCGGAGGACGGGCTGGTGCGGGTCGCCATCGACGGTGACGGCATACCCAGCGAACTCACCATCGACGCCGAGGCGATGCGGCAGCCTCCTGCGACGCTGAGCGCATCGATCCTGCAGGCGCTGCGCCACGCGCACGAGGATCTGAGTGTGCAGGTGGGACAGGAGATTGCCAGAGCCGCCGAAGTTGGTGACCCTGCCGGCACTCCATCCGCTGCGGCCGATGCCGCCCGCGCCGCCGACGAACTCGATCGGATGGCCCAGGACATGTCAGGGGAGTTCGAGATGATGCGCCGACGCCTCTTCGACGCTATCGACGGCAGGTAGGAGTCGAGTTTCCCTGGCCCACCGCCGAAAGCCGAAGGCGCGGCCCCAGGCATGGGAGCCAGCTACCAGTGGCCCCGGTTGGGCATACCGGGGAGAGTGTGGCGGTGCGGGTCGACGAACCAGCAGCGGGCGTGTCGGGCCCCCCATCGGTGCAGTTCGGCGCGGAGGCGGTCCGCCTCGGTCCGGACGGCGGACTCGGCGCTGCTGCGGTACCTGGCCGTGCGGCTCTGCCAGGCCGCCCGGGATCAGCCTGGCGCCGGTACCCGGGCGCTGGCCGAACGCTTCCTCGGCTGGCTTCCCATCGGATGCGATGAAAGTTCTGCAAGTACCGGGCGGCGAGCCACCCGCCCGGTACCTGCGGCGATGGCTCTCCATTCCGGGCCGGGTCGACGATCTCTGCAAGCCGAACCCGGACCAACCTTGGTAAACCCGGTCAGACATCAAGCTTCTACAATGCTTTACGGCCCCGACACCCGGTGATAGCTTGCCGGCAATATTTGCAAGAACTTGCAGGCCAGCCGTCCCCGCACTCTCGCGCACGGGAGGTTCCGATGCGTACCCGACGAGGTCCGACCGCCGCCATCCAAAGAACCGCCGCAACGCAAAGAACGGCCTCCACCCGCCGGAGAACCGCCGCCGCCGTCCTGACCGGGGTGCTCGCCGCCGCGCTGGCGGTGGGTTTCGCCGATCGGCGGGCCGAGCCGGCCGCCGCCAGCCCGGCCAGCCCGGGCGGCAAAGACGTGATCGTGCACCTGTTCCAGTGGCCGTGGGCCTCGATCGCCCACGAGTGCCGCACGGTGCTCGGCCCGAAGGGCTTCGGCGGGGTGCAGGTGTCGCCACCGCAGGAACACGTCGTACTTCCCGGTCGGGGGTACCCGTGGTGGCAGGACTACCAGCCGGTCAGCTACCAGTTGAGCACCCGGCGCGGTGACCGGGCCGCCTTCGCCGCCATGGTGCGGACCTGCCACGCCGCCGGAGTGAAGATCTATGTGGACGCGATCGTCAACCACATGGCCGGCGGCGCCTCGACCGGGCCGGGCAGCGGCGGCTCGACGTACAGCCACTACGGCTATCCGGCGGTGCCGTACGGCAACGGCGACTTCCACCACTGCGGACGCAACGGCAACGACGACATCGCCAACTGGGGCGACCGCTGGGAGATCCAGAACTGCGAACTGGTCGACCTGGCCGACCTGCGTACCGAGTCGTCCTACGTGCGGGGCAAACTGACCGGGTACCTGAACGATCTGGTCTCGCTCGGCGTCGACGGCTTCCGGGTGGACGCGGCCAAGCACCTGCCCGCCGCCGACCTGGCCGCGATCGTCGATCCGGTCGCCGGCGATCCGTACGTCTTCGCCGAGGTGATCGAGGGCGGTTCCGGCGAGCCCACCCCGGAGGAGTACGCCGGGATCGGCGACGTCACCGAGTTCCGGTACGGGGACGTGGTCGGCAACGCGTTCCGGGACGGCAACCTGGCCAACCTCGGCAACCTCGCCTCGTCGATGCGGCTCGGCTCCGCCGACGCGGTGGCGTTCGTCGACAACCACGACACCCAGCGCAACGGCCGGGCCCGGCTGACCTACAAGAACGGTTCGGCGTACGCACTGGCCGAGGCGTTCATGATCGCCTGGCCGTACGGCGTCCCGAAGGTGATGTCGAGCTTCACCTTCACCGACCCTGAGGCGGGGCCGCCGCGCGACGGCTCCGGCGCCACCAGTCCGGTCGACTGCGCGGGCGGCGGCTGGGCCTGCGAGCACCGCTGGCGGACCACCGCCAACATGGTCGGGCTGCGCAACGCCGCCGCCGGGGCCGGGGTCACCAACTGGTGGAGCAACGGCGGCAACCAGATCGCCTTCGGCCGGGGCGGCGCCGCGTACGTCGCCTTCAACCGGGGCGGAGGTTCGTTGACGCGTACCTTCCAGACCAGCCTGCCGGCGGGCAGCTACTGCGACGTGATGAGCGGGGACTTCACCGCCGGCTCCTGCACGGGTACGACGTACCAGGTCGACACCGCCGGCCAGGTCACCGCGACCGTGCCGGCGTCCGGCGCCCTGGCGCTGCACGTCAACGCGCGGACCTCGGGCGGCGGTCCGGGTCCGACCCCGACGGGCGGCTCCTGCCCCACCGTCGCGACAAGCTTCGCGGTGACCGCGACGACGGTCTGGGGCGAGAACGTCTACGTCACCGGCAACGTCGCGGCGCTGGGCAACTGGAACCCGGCGAGCGGGCTGCCGCTCTCCTCGGCCGACTACCCGATCTGGCGGGGCACCGTCGACCTGCCCGCCGGCACGACGGTGCAGTACAAGTACGTCAAGCGCGAGGGGGGCCGGGTGGTCTGGGAGAGCGACCCGAACCGGTACCGGACCACCCCGACCACCGCCCCCTGCACCGTGAACTGGACCGACACCTGGCGCTGAGTACCCGCGAGGCGGCGGCGCGTTCCCCGGGCCGGTCGCGGCCCGGGACGCGCCGCCGGTACGTCGAGGTGCGTACCCGGATCGTCGACATCCGCACGACGCCGCCACGCGCCGTCGCCGGCAGCATGGCCGGCATGAAGCTCTCTCCGCCCTGGCGAAAGGCCCTGCTGACCCTGCACGTGGTGACCGCGGTCGGCTGGTTGGGGGTCGACCTGGTGTTGCTCACCCTCGGCGTGGCCGGGGCGGGCGGCTCCGACCCGGACCTGGTCTACCCGGCGCTGGCACTGGTCGGGCAGTCCGTCTTCGTGCCGCTGAGCGTGCTCGCCTGGCTGGTCGGGGTCGCGAGCGCGCTGCTCACGCCCTGGGGTCTGGTCCGGCACCGGTGGGTACTGGTGAAGCTGGTGATCACCACTGTGATGCTCGGCGCGGTGCTCTTCGCCCTGCTGCCGAGCCTGCGGGCCGCCGAACTCGGCGCGGCGACTCCGCCGGACGCCCGGCAGGGCCTGTTGGCGGCGCCGATCGTCTCCAGCAGCCTGCTGGTGGTCGCCACGGTGCTCTCCACCTACAAGCCGTGGGGGCGGATCCGCCGGGCCGGCCGGGCCGGTGCGATCAGGGCCGGCGCCGCGCCGAGACCGCGCCGAGATCGCGCCGAGGCCGCGTAGATAGCGACTAAGCGGGTATCTAACGGGCATGAGCGGACATGTTATGGTGTTTGCCCCCGACCCGCAGTTGACGGTCACCATCGACCAGCCCGCCGACGAGACCGAGATCCACCTGCATCCCGGCGGTCAGGGGGTGTGGCAGGCGCGCATGATCAAGTGTCTGGGCGTGCCCGTGGTGCTCTGCGCCGGACTCGGCGGTGAGATCGGTCAGGTGCTCGAACCGCTACTGACCGTCGAGGGAGTCGACCTGCGGGTGATCCACCGCGAGTCCAGCAGCGGCGGCTACGTACACGATCGCCGGGACGGCAACCGGCACGAGGTCGCCTCGGTCCCCGGCCATCCGCTCTCCCGGCACGAACTCGACGAGCTCTACAACCTCGCGCTCACCGAGGGGTTGAGCGCCGAGGTCAGCATCCTCAGCGGCCCGGGCCACCCGTCCCAGGTCGCGCCGGAGATCTACCGTCGACTCGCCGCCGACCTCGGCCGCAACGGCAGCCGGGTGGTCGCCGACCTCTCCGGTCCGCACCTGGCCGCCGTACTGCACGGCGGCGTGTCGGTCCTCAAGGTCAGCCACGAGGAGCTGCTCCGGGACGGGCTGGCCACCGACGACGGCGAGGCGGAGCTGGTCCGGGTGATCCAGGCGCTGCACGCCCAGGGAGCCGAGTCGGTGGTGGTCAGCCGGGCCGAGGAGCCGGCGCTGGTGCTGATCGACGGCGAGATGGCCCAGCTCGACCTGCCCCGGCTGGAGGTGGCGGACCCGCGCGGTGCCGGCGACTCCATGACCGCCGGGGTGGCCGCGATTCTGGCCCAGGGCGGCGACCTGCGGCTCGCGGTCCGCACGGGTGCGGCGGCGGGAGCGCTGAACGTCACCCGGCACGGGCTCGGCACCGGCCGGCCGGATGCGATCGCCGGCCTGGTCGACCGGGTGCGGCTGACGCCGATGCGAGTGGACCGGCAGGATCGGCTCACCCCCGACGAACTGGCCCACCGGACGACGAAGCAGTGACGATCCGGGTACGGAGCAGGTCATGACGATCCGGGTACTGGTCACCAACGACGACGGGATCGCGGCCCCCGGGCTGCGCTGGCTGGCCGCCGAGGCGGCGGAACGCGGGCTGGACGTGGTGGTGGCCGCTCCGAGCGAGGAGGCCAGCGGCGCGAGTGCCGCGATGAGCGCGGTGGAGCGGGACGGCCGGGTGGTCGTCGAGGAACACCCGATCGACCGACTACCCGGCGTCCCGGCGTACGGGGTTGCCGCCTCACCCGCGCTGATCACCCTGATCGCCCTGCACGGGGCGTTCGGGCCGGCGCCGTCGCTGGTGCTCTCCGGAATCAACCGGGGCGCGAACGCCGGCCGCGCGGTGCTGCACTCCGGCACCGTCGGGGCGGCGTTCACCGCCGCCGCGAACGGCTGCCACGGGATCGCGGTCTCGCTCGACGTGCTCTCGGCGCACGAGGCGAGCGCCGGCAGTGGCGGCGCGGCGGTGGCCGTGCCCCGGCCGGACCGGGACGAGCGGCGGCACTGGGCGACCGCGGCCCGGGTGGCGCTGGACCTGCTGCCCCGGCTGACCGACGCACCGGTGGCGAGCGTGCTGAACGTGAACTCCCCCGACCTGCCGTACGAGCGGCTGCGCGGGGTACGCCGGGGCAGCCTGGCGGGATTCGGGCAGGTGCAGATGACGGTCGCCGAGGCTGGCCGGGGGTTTGTGCGTACCGCCCTGGAGGAGTCCGGCCAGCGGGTCGAGCCGGGTACGGACGTCGCCTGGTTGACGGAGGGTTACGCCTCGGTGACGGCGATCCGGGCGATCACCGAGGCGTACGACGTGGATCTGTCCAGACTGGACGATCCTCGATAGGGGGATCCCGGTCTGCGACGGTCGGGTCGCCCGCCGGGGGGACGACGATCAGGCGCCGGGGACCCTGACCTCCTCGGCGGCGGCTGATGCGCCCGCGAAGTAGGGCTCCGGCGCACCGAACAGGCCGAGGAGTCCGGTGACCCAGAGCTGCCGGTGGACGAACCGGCTCGGTTCGGTGACCACGAGCTTGACGCCGCTGACCTCCGCGGTCTGGAAGCCGGCGACCATGGCGCTGATTCCGACGGAGTCGATGAAGCTGACCAGTCGCATGTTGAGCTCGATCCTGGACGGTCGCCCCTTGGTCAGAACCCCGGCGATCGCCTCTCGGACCTCGTACGCCGTATCGACGTCGATTTCTCCGCGAGGGGCGATCTCCACAACTCCACCAGGCAAGACCGACTTGACGATCGACAGGCTCACGCGAGCACCTCCACTCGCCCATGTCCGGGCGCCTAATCAGTACGCGGGCCGCGACCGAGAGTATTCCTCTCACGGCCCCGATCGCCACCCTTCCGGACGGGCAATCTATTCAACGAGCCGACAAACCTACCCGGTAACGGGGCAAACTACGCTAAATTTTCCTGCGCCATCCGCTTCCACACCTTCGCTGCCACACCCTCAGCGTAGCCGTCCCGCAGGCCCGCGCAGGCCACCGGTGTCCTGTGTCGCACCTCGCCCGACCCGCCGCGCCGGGTACCCGAATTCCTGTCGCCTATGCGACAGCGGACCACCGGCGCGGCCGCCGGGAACGCTGGTACAGGCATCGAGGGCCGATGCGGGCCGTGCCGGGGCGAGAGGTCGCTGCCCTACGCACCCGGTCCGACCTTGCGCAGGACGGAGCGCAAGGGGAGGTTGGAAGGGTTCACTTGGTGACCCGTCCGTCGCGGGCGGCGACCGGGGCTCGGGAGAGGACGTCTGATGCTGAGGAAGCTGATCGGATTGGCCGGGGTCGGCGCGCTGCTGGCCCTGGTACTCGCCTGCGGGTTCGGCGGCGGGGGCGATGACGACGACGATGACGACGACGATTTCGCCCGGCGTGCGTCGGTCATCGTGCTCGGCTGAACCCTCAGGGTGAGTCTCGGCTGAACCCTCAGGGTGAGTCTCGGCTGAACCCTCAGGGTGAGTCTCGGTTGCACCATCCGGGAGGACGTGATCGCGGGTTTGCCAGGGAAGACACCTGGGCACCTCCTCCAGTAGCAACCCGCAACCGCGCCGAACAGACGCCTCTGTCCGAAGTGGCCGCTTCGTTCGGCAACCGAGGAGGTAGCACATGCTCGGAAAGAACCTGCTGAAACATCAGAGCAAGCCCGAGCGGATCGCCGACCAGGCGTGGGATTACCTGACCACCGCGGTCAACTCGGCCGGCGACTCGGTGAAGTACACGGCCCGCTCGGCGCGGCGAACCGGCTCCCACCTCACCAGCCACGCCGGCGACCGGGTCGGAGCCGTGACCGACGAGGCCCGGGTGCGGGCCGGTCGGGCGTACGACGCGCTCGCCGGCCGCCGCCCGGGGCTGCCCTGGGGGTGGCTGATCGGGGCCGGTCTGGTCGGCGCCGCCGTGGCCTGGGCCGCCTCCGCGGCCTCCCGCGCCGCGCTGGCCCGGGCGGACCGGGAACTGCCCGCCGCCGGAGACGCGGTGGAGTTCGTGGACGTCGACCGGGCCAACCGACCGGTCCGGGTCGACACCACCTGATCCCGCCGGACCGTCCGGCCGGTCGGACGGGTCCGCGGACACCGGGGCCCGGCGCGGAACCGCGCCGGGCCCCGGCCGTGCCGGCCCCGATCCCGGGTCAGCTCCGCGCGCAGCTCACCGGCGCCGGTACGGCGTTCGCACCGGTCCAGCTGCCGAGGAAGCCGAACGTGGTGGAGGCGTCCGGCGCCAGGTTGCCGTTGTACGACACGTTCCGCACCGAAACCGACGAACCGGTCTGGGTATGCGCACCACCCCAGATCTGGCTGATCGTCTGCCCGTTACCGAAGGTCCAGCTCACCGTCCAGCCGGTCATCGCCGACGTGCCGGTGTTCCGGACGGTCACCTCGGCCTGGAAGCCGCCCTGCCACGAACCGGTCACCCGGTAGGCGGCGGTACAGGCCCCACTCGGCGGTGCCGTGCTGGTCGGATTGCCCGTCGGCGGGCGGGTGGTCGGGTTGCCCGTCGGCGGGCGGGTGGTCGGGGTGGCCGTCGGCGGGCGGGTCGTCGGGGTCGCCGTCGGCGGGCTGGTGGGGCCGCCGCCGACCCGGTCCGCGACCTGGATGCCACGGCCGTTGGTGCCGAGGTAGACCCGGCCGTAGACCCTCGGGTCGCCGGTCAGCGCCTCGCCCATGTTGCCGTACTGGTGCTGGTCGTCGTTGATCCGCACCCAGCTGCCGCCGGCGTTGTCCGACCGGTACACCCCGGGCACGCCGTCGACGGTGGCGACCGCGAAGACGGCCGGGTACGTCTGTCCGGGTGCCGCCCGGCCGAAGCCGACGTTGACCGCGCTGGTCACGTTCGACAGCTTGGTGAAGCTCGCCCCGGAGTCGGTGGACCGGAAGATCCCGGTGTCGCCGGCCAGCCAGATGTGCCCCTCGGCCCCGGCCACCGCCTTGAACTTCGCCCCGCTGCTCGGCAGCCCGGTCGCGGCGGTGGCGGTGAAGCTCTGCCCGCCGTTGGTGCTCAGGTAGAACCGGCCGGCGGAGTAGCCGTAGAACCTGTTCGGGTTGACCCGGTCGGCCTCGACGGTCGCGTTCGCCGGGATGCCACCGGACTGGCTCCACGAGTTGCCGTACCCGACGGAGTAGACCACCTGTTGCCCGGCGTCGCCGGGCGCCCAGACGAACCGGCTGCCGTCGGCGGCGGCCGCGACCGTGCCGCCGCTGTTGATCCCGCCCGGCTCCTGCGCCTGGAACCAGTTCGCCCCGCCGTCGGTGGAGAAGGCGACGTGGCTGTCGTTCGGGCGGTCGGCGTCGGTGAAGTTGCCGGCCCGGACCATGACGCCCGGGTTCAGCTCGGCGAAGTCCAGGCTGGTGGTGCTGGTGAAGACCGGCTGGGTGAACATCGCCGCGGGTACCGCGTCCAGGCTGGTGTGCCGGAAGCCGCCGACGTCACCGAGGCCGCTGACCAACGGGGCGCCCGACGGCGGGCTGACCAGGTCCAGGACCGCGGTCTCCTCCAGGCCGCGGACCATCGGCCGGATGGTGACCGTGCCGCCGCTGTCCCAGTTGCGCAGGTTGGTGGTGCCGTAGATGGTCGCGCCGGTGCCATACATCAGCCGGTTGCCGTCGAACGGGTCGATCTCCACGGACTCGTTCATCCAGCCGAGCTTCGGGGTCTCCTCCGGCGGGGCCGGGTTGGCGCCGAAGGTCAGCCACGGCACCGAGCTGATGTCCATGGTGTAGCGCTTGGAACGGTTCGGGTACGAGGTGAAGTCCCAGATCCGGCTCCAGGTGGCACCGCCGTCGGTACTCCGGAAGAAGATCGCGTCCGGCCACCAGGAGATCTGCGTCGCCACCATGATGGTGTCCGGGTCCTGCCGGTCGATGGTCAGCCCGCTGTAGCCGTAGTACGCGTCGGCGCTGCTGGACGGGACCGGGCTGATCTGCGTCCACGCCCCGGTGGCGCGGTTGAACTTCCAGACGTCGCCCTTGCCGCCGTCGTACGGGCCGCCGGTGTCGCTGGTGGCGATGTAGAGGAAGCCACCGACCGGGTCGACGACACCCTTGTGGGCCAGGTAACCGGTCGGCTGCCCGGCGATCCGCTCCCAGCTCGTACCGCCGTTGGTGCTCCGGTAGACCGGATTGGCCTTGTCCGCGACCCCGACGTAGATGGTCTGGGTGGCGTTGCCGGCGGTGCCGGTCGACTTGTCGAAGCTGACCCAGGTGACACCCTGGTTGCCGTTGAGGTAGTTGTTCGGGTCGAAGGGGTCCTGGGCGTAGTTGCCGGGGTTCGGGAAGTTGCCGACCTTGGCCCAGGTGGCGCCGTGGTCGGTGCTGCGCCAGAGCCCGTTGCCGCCCTCCGCGCCGTAGTAGACGATGCTGTTCCGGTTCGGGTCGACGGCGAGCCGCTCGCCCTGGCCCCGGCCCGGCATGTTGCCGCCCACCTTGAACGGCAACTCGTACGCCTGCCAGGTGTCGCCCTTGTCCGTGGAGCGCAGGATCGCGCCGTTGTTCGGGTCCCAGTCGTTGGTGTACATCCCCACCGCCGCGTAGACCCGGTTGGTCTGCACCGGGTCGGTGGCGATGCTGAGCACGCCGTTCCAGCCCCAGCGGTCCCAGCCGACCCAGTCCAGCAGCGGGGTCCAGCTCTGGCTGGACTGCTCCCACCGGTAGGCGCCGCCGATGTCGGTGCGGGCATAGATCAGGTTTCGCTCGCTCGGGTTGAAGACGATCCCGGGCACGAAGCCACCGCCGTCGATCCGGACGTTCCGCCAGGAGTACGGCTCTGCCGCCGCGGCCGAGGCCGGTGCCGTGGACGGGCTGACGGCGACCTGGGCCACCACGGCCACCGAGCCGGCGGCCAGGACGGCCGCGAGCAGGTGGGCGAGACTTCTACGCATGTACGGCTCCCTGTTCGAAGAGCGTGCGCTGGCCGACGGCCGGGGGTTGGCACGCCGGGCGCGGACGAACCGTCGGGCGGGAGCTGCCCCTGCTCCCGTGGCGTCGGTCCTGGCTCCCGGAACGGCGTCGTGCAGACGTTCACACACCGCTGTACACGCTGTCAATAGTTGGAGACCTAAACTAACCCGCCGGTCGGACCGGCTCAGCCGAGCCGGAACACCACCGAGCCGGCGACCTCCTCGCGGGTGATGCCGAGCCCGTCCACCGGCCGGTTCAGCACGTCCTGCCACGGCGTCCCGGCCAGGTACTCCGGCAGCACGACGACGGTACGGACGCCGATCTGCCGCAGGTGGTCGACGCTGAACCGGTCGGGGAAGCCCGCCGTTATGCCGAGTGTCTGCGCCTGCGAGTCGGGGGTGAAGGCGGCCAGTCCGTTCACGATCTTCGGGAAGCCGTCGGTGGACCAGAGCATCACGCTGAACTCCAGGGTGCCGCTGCTCGGCAGTACCAGTAACGGGCCCTCGGCCCCGCGCAACGCGGCCGGCTGCGGGATCACCGGGGCGTGCGGGGTGGTGTTGACCCCCTCGACGACGATCAGCGCGAGCGGGATCAACGCGACCAGCCGGAACAGCGCCTTCGGAACCCCGACGGCACGCCGTCCGCGCGCCCTCCGCTCCGGCTCCTCGACGCCCGGCGGCGACTGGTAGGCGGCCGCCCGCAGCACCGGTACCGGAACCCCGGACCGCTCCCCCGCTCGCGGTCCGACGGCGTCGACGGCCGGCAGAGCGGGATCGGCCGCTGGCGGGGCGGGATCGATGGCCGGCGGAGCCGGCTCGGCGACTGGCCCGCCGGGGTCGGCGGCCGGCGACACGGGGTCGGCTGGATCGGCGGGGTCGGCGGCCGGCGACACGGGGTCAGCGGGATCGGCGACTTCCGGTGACCGGTCGGCGGACGGCTCCGTGGCGAGACGGGTCAGCGCGGTCAGCGCACCGGCGGCCAGGATGCCGAGCAACAGGGTCGTCCAGAGCACCAGCCGACCGGAGGTCCGGATCGCGTCGAAGCCAGGTGCGTGCAGCACCAGGGTCGCGTACCCGGGGTTGCCGTCGCCGCCGAGCGTGGTGCCGCTGGCCAGCCCCACGCTGACCAGTACGCCGGCCGCGAGCATCGCCCGGTGCCGCGGTCGCCAGACCGAGTAGAACAGCCCGGCGAAGGCCAGCCCGATCAGCACGACCCCGGGCAGCAGGGTCATCTCCCCGGCAAAGCTGAGACTCGCCCGGGCGGCGGCGTGCCGCTCGCCCCAGAGCCAGTTCTCCGGCGGCGCGGTCAGGAAACCCCGCCACGGCGGCGAGAACATCTGCACGTGGGCCAGCGTCCGCCGGCCGGCGGGGTGCCGGGCCACCACCTCCAGGTAGGGCAGCGCCATGAGGATGGTGACCACGCTGAACACCGCCCCGCCGGCCAGGTCGGCCAGGAGCAGCCGGCGACCGAACGGCGGGCGGGACCGCCGCCGCGACCACGACCAGGCGTAACCGGCGGCGGCGGCCAGGCAGACCAGCGCCAGCACGTAGCCGAACGGCAACCCGATGCCGAAGCCGAGGGTCATCTGCCAGGCCGCCACCAGCCAGCCGGCGAGGGCCCAGCCGGGGCGACGCCGGTCCGGCCGATAGCCGTGCCGCAGCGACCAGCCGTGCCCCCGGGCCAGCATTGCCAGGGCCAGCGCGATGCCGCCGATGGAGAGCACGTGCAGGTGCCCGGCCTGGGCCAGCTTCCAGGGGGCGTACCCGAAGGCGACCCCGGCCGCCGCGGCACCGATCCGGCCCGCGCCGAGTTGCCGGGCCAGCGCGTACGCCCCGACGAAGGCGAGCGCGTGCACCAGTACGTAGAGGATGTTGTACCGGACCACGCCGGCCACCGGACCCTCGCCGAGCATGCCCGCCGGGGCGTAGCCGAGCAGGGTGTCGGAGTAGGCGTAGGTGTACGGCTCCGGGTAGAAGGTGTTGGAGTGCCACAACTGGGTGGGGTCGTGCAGTATCGCGTGACCGCCCCAGGCGATCTGCCACGCCTGCAGGGTCGGGTCACCGATGTCCTGCGGAATAGTGCTGGTGATGTCGCGCAGGGTCGGCCAGGTCAGCACCACGGCCAGCAGCAGCCCGCCGAGCACGGCCAACGTCCACTCGTGCCTGGCCAGCCGCACCAGGAAGGGAGCTGGCCGCTCGCCGGGTCCGTGGTCGGCTCGGTTCTCGGATCCGTCGCCGGGCTGCTCGCCGGGTCCGCCGCCGATCCGATCCTCCGGTCCGGCCGGAATCGTCTGCCGCTCGATTGTCATGCTGCCTAATTCCTTCCGGTCCGGGAACCTGCCCCGCACCACACCGGCGTCTGCCCCAAGGCACATTGGCATCGATGATCCCTGATCTGCACCGGGGCTGTCACGCCCCGACTCCGGCTCACCCTCGCCGGGTGAGGGTCGCTCACCCGGCAGCGGGCCAGAGTCGAAGCGCGGACGCGACCGCGGGCGGAGCCTACCGGTCACCGGACCGCCGCACCCGACCGTCGGAGGAGCGAACATGGCCAGCCGGGCGACGAGCCGAAGCGACGATGAGATCCAGCGCGACATCCTGGCGGAGTTGGCCTGGGAGCCCCGGGTCCAGCCGAACGATATCGGTGTCACGGTGCAGGCGGGCGTGGTGACGCTGCGCGGCTGGGTGGACAACTACGCCAAGAAGTGGGCGGCGGAACGGGCCGCGCACCGGGTGCAGTGGGTCCGGGCGGTCGCGAACGATCTTGAGGTACGCCTGCCGTCCTCGGCCCGCCGACCCGATCCCGACATCGCGGCGGCGGTGACCCGGGCCCTGGACTGGGACGCCTTCGTACCCACCGCGAGGATCGACGTGACCGTCTCCAACGGCTGGGTGGTGTTGCGCGGCGAGGTGGAGTGGGAGTACCAGCGACGCGCCACCGAGCAGGCCGTACGCCGGCTCGCCGGAGTCCGCGGCCTCACCAACGGAATCTCGGTCGACCCGCGGGAGCGACCGGAGCTGGCCGAGATCTCCGAACGGATCCACAGCGCGCTGGTACGCAGCGTGGAGACCGACGCGGCCGGGATCGACATCCGGATCGAGGGCGGCGACTCGGTGGTACTGACCGGCAACGTCCGGTCGTGGCTCGAACGCGACGAGGCCGAACGGGTCGCGTGGTCGGCGCCGGGCGTCACGAACGTCGACAACCACATCACCGTACGGCTGTGAGGCGGCGAGCAGTCAGATCAGGTTGAGGTCCCGGGCCCGGCGTACGGCGTCCCGCCGCCGGGTGGCGTCGAGTTTGCGGTAGATGTTCCGGACGTGTGTCTTGACGGTGTTGACCGAGAGGGAGAGCTCGGCGGCGATCTCCACGTTGGACAGGATGCTCTGGAGGTAGCGGAGCACCGTCAGCTCGCGTTCGGTCAGGGGTTCCGCCAGCGGCGGCGCCCCCGCAGTCGCCGGGTCGGCCGTCCCGTCGGCGACGTCGAGCAGCTCGTTCACCATCGGCCAGTACGCGGTGCCCGAGTCGAGGTGGGCGGCGAGCAGGTCCCGTACCGGTGGATCGGCCCGGGTGAAGACCTGCCGGAAACCCTCCGGTTCGGCCAACCGCAGCACCTCCTCCAGGACCCGGGCGGCACGGCGGTGGTCGCCGGTCAGCCGTGCCGCGCCCGCGTCGAGCAGTCCGGCGGCCAACCGCAGCGGAAGTGGCGCATCGGCACCGGACGGCGCCGCCCAGTCCGGCAGCGTACGCAGGGCGGCCTGCGGATCCCCCGCCCGCAGGTGGGCCCGGGTCAGGGCCACCGCCACCGGTCCGGCCGGCCCCGCTGCCCCTTCCAGGACCGGGGTGAGCATCTCCCGAGCCAGCTCGACGTCGCCCCGGTCGATCCACAGCTCCGCCTCGGCGGCGAGCAGCCAGTGCGCCAGTGGCTGCTCCGTCGCCCGGTCGCCGAGCCGGCGACGGCTGCCCGCCAGCATCTGGTGCGCACCGGTCAGGTCGCCCCGGTCGCGCAGCAGCCGAGCCCCGACCACGCCGACCAGCCCGTGCACGAGTGGTTCGTCGACGTGGTCGGCGGCCCGGACACCGAGCGCCAGACTGGCGTCCGCGTCGTCCGGCCGGTCCCGGTGCAGCGCGACGAGCGCCTGCGCGAGGTGGCCGTGTACGCCGTCGGCCGGCCGGACCAGCCCGTCGAAGGGTGCCGTGCCGAGTGCCGCGCGGGCTGCCTCGTCAGCGCTGGTCAGCTCGCCCCGGATCGCCCGGGCCAGCGCGAGCCGGCCCAGGCAGAGCCGGCGGGCCCGGGGCAGTTCCGCCCGGGTCGCCTCGGCGAGTCCGTCGGCGATCTCCGGCTCGGCGGCGGTTAGCTCGCCCGTTCCGAACCGGAGCATCGCTGGCACCATCCGAGCCACCGTTCTGGCCCGCAGGGCAAGGTCGTCGCGGACAACGCCTCCGCCGTCCGCCAGGCCGAGGTGGTCCCGGACGGAATCTCTGCCGTCGGCCGGGCCGAGACCGTCCCGGACGGAGTCCCCGCCGTCCGCCGGGCCGAGACCGTCCCGGACGGAATCCCCGCCGTCGGCCAGGCCGAGACCGAGCCGCCCCGGTTGGGGCGGCTCGCCGAGACCGGCGTCGAACGGGCCGGCCCAGACCGCCGCACCGGCCAAGTCAGCCCCGCCGGAACCGCTGAGGTGGCCGGGCCAGGCCGGGCCGGACAGGCCGGGATGGTCGGGATGGCCGGGTTCGGGCCGGGTGAGCTGGGCCAGATCGATCCGGTCGGCATCCGGGTAGGCGTCGACGTCGACGCCCGCGCCCGAACCGCCGTCGACGTCCCGCCTCCGGCCCGGGTCGGGGTCCAGCATCGTGATCAGGTCGACGGTCACCCCCTCGGCCATGCCGTGCGGGTCGGGCGGATCCGGGCGGAGGAGGTCGGCGACCCCGGCGCGTACCGCCGGGTCGTCTCCGGCCGCCTGGGCGGCAGCGAGCCGCAGCGCCGCCGCGATCCGCCGGATCCGGTACCGGCGGACGGCATCGAGCCGGTCACCGTGCTCGGTGGCCAACGCGAGGTAGCCGGTGGCGGCGGTCGGCTCGCGCCCGTCCAGCCGATTCGCGGCACAGGCCAGGCCGAGTTCGGGGGCGGCGCGGAGCGCCTCGGGGGACGGTCCGGGCGGCGCCGGCCGGGTCGGGGCGTACTGGCCGTAGGGGAGGAGGTCCGGCCAGTGTCCAAGCAGCACCCCGATCGCGTACGACCAGTCCTGGGCGGCGAGCGCGTGCCGGAGCGCCTCGGCCGGCAGGTCCTTCGCGGCGAACCAGGTGGCGGCCCGGCGGTGCAGCTCGGCCACCTGCTCGGCCGGCCGGCGGGCCAGCTCGGACCGGAGCAGCTCACCGAGCATCGGATGGCACCGGTAGCCGGCCGGCCGACCGCCGAGCGGGATCACGAACCCGCCGAGACCGTCAAGTTCGGACAGTGTCCGGCCCGCGTCGGTGCGCCCGGTCAGCGTGTCCAGCAGCTCGGCGGAGAAGCCCTCGACAAGTGCCGCCCGGCAGAGCGCCTCCCGGGCGTCCCCGGACAGGCCGGCGAGCAGTTCCTGGCTCAGATAGTCACCGACGTCCGGATGTTCCCCGGTGAACTCTTCCACGAACCGTGCCGGGTCGGGGTGGCCCGGCAGGGCGAGCGCGGCGAACCGCAGACCGGCGGGCCAGCCCTCGGTGTGGCTCACCAGCCGGCGGATCTGCTCCGGCGGCAGCGGCTCCCCGTACGCGGAAAACAGATCGGCGACCTCGTCGGGACGGAAGGCCAGGTCGGCGGCGCGGATCTCGGTCAGCTCCCCGCTGAGCCGCCAGCGGTGCAGGGCGAGCCCGGGATCGGTACGGCAGCCGACCACCAGCCGCAGCCGGCCCGCCGTGTGCCGGAGCAGGAACTCCAGCCCGCTGGAGACCTCGGGGTCGTCGACCTGGTGCAGATCGTCCAGGATCAGGGTCGCCGGTCCGCTGCGCCGGGCCAACTGTTCGGCGAGGGACTCCAGCCCGTACCCCGGATCCGGTTCGCCCCCCGGATCCGGTTCGCCGCCGACGGCCGGTTCGCCGCCGACGCCCCGTTCGCCCCCGGTATCCGGTTCCGCTCCGTCGACGGCCGGACGCAGCGCGGCGTACAGGTATGACCAGAGCCGTGCCCCACCGTCGCCCGGCTCCAGCGAGAGCCAGCCCACCGGGCCCCGGTCCGGGCCGCTCGCGACCCGGCCGCCTGGCGCGTTACGGGCCCGGCACCAGGAGCTGAGCAGCACCGTCTTGCCCCAGCCGGCCGAGGCCGAGACCAGGGTCAGCGGGCCGGCTGTCCCGAGGTCGAGAAGTTCGAACAGCCGGGGCCGGGGCAACAGCACCGCCCCGGAGCGCGGCGCGGCGGCCAGCTTCGCGGTGAGCAGCGGCGCCCCGGTACGCCCCGACCCGCCGCCTGGACCGGGGGGTGCCCCGCCGACGACCGACGAAACGGTTCCGGTCAGTGCCTCGATCCGTTCCAACAAGCCCCACCTCCTCCGGCCCGCCGACGGCGACCGAGTGCCGCCGACCGCGACCAACCGCGCCACCGCGACCGAGCCCGAGCACGCCCGCCACCGCGACCAACCGCGCCACCGCGACCGAGCCCGAGCACGCCCGCCACCGCGACCAACCGCGCCACCGCGACCGGGCACGCCGACCGGGACCGAGAGCCGGGCGATCGCGTCGAAGTCGGCGGCCGGTCAGCGCGACGGCCTGAGGCGGATACCCGGCCCGCCGCGGTTCACCCCTTGCGGACGAACCCGGTTCACCCGTCACCGCCGAACGATGACGGCCGGGAACGCACCGCCACGCCCGCGCGGGACCGGGCCGTCGCCACCCTCCGAGCGGGCACCGACGCACGGGCGACGCCGGAGAGCGGTCGTGGCGCAAGGAGGGGCAATGGACGTACCCGAGCGACAGGCCGCCGCCGGCCCGCGTCCGTACGTGGTCACCGTCGGCCGCCCACCCGCCGAACTGGCACCCGACGGGCGGCTCCCGGAGCCGCTGGCCAGCCTGGGTCCCGGGGTGACGGTGACCCTGCGCCCGGCACCCGGAGGTCGCGGCACGGAACTCGTCGCCGTGCTCCGCAGGGACGAGTCGTCCCTGTTCGCCAGGCTGTCGGCGCGGCTGACCGGCGAGAACCGCCGGGAGGCGGTACGCACCGCGCTGCGCCAGGCGAAGCAGCTGGCCGAGACCGGCGAGGTGCTGCGCTGAGAGGGCTGAGCTGAGGGGGTGAGTTGAAAGGCTGAGTTGGAAGGCTGCGCTGAGGGGCGGGCGGGGCGGTTGTGGGCCCGGCGGGCGGCCTTTCCTCGGCCGCCCGCCGGCGCGCTCTCCGGCTCGGGAGGAGGTGCTCCACCCCAGCCGGGGAGGTTCAGTAGACGAAAACGCTCCTCGCCGGGAAGCTGAAGGACGGGTTGCTGCCAGTGAGCAGAATCGGCCGCCCGATGCAGTCGTCGTTCATGTAGAGCTCGGCCGCCCGGCTGTTCGTGTTGATCCAGGAGTGGGCCCGCTCGTCCCAGCCGTGCTCGACCAGGTCGACACAGACTCCGACGGCCGGGTCCAGCGCGGAAACGGTGAACCGGTCCCCGGTGTAGGAGGTCCCCTCGAACAGGCACAGTGCGCGGAGGAACTCACAGGTCCCACTGCTCGTCACCGAGGCGTCGACCGATGCCGGTGCGGCCACCGCCGGTCCGGCATACGCGGCACCGATAATGGCTGCAGTTGTCAGAGACAACAGCACTCGGAGAGTTTTCCGGCTATTGGAACGCGATTTGTGCACGGTGTTTCCCCCTTTTTCGTCGCACACTGAAACGATGGCGGAAGGCGCAGGTGACGCCGCGTTGCCCAGCACTTGTGGCGCCCTGCGGCCAGCGGTCGCCGGATCGTTCAGACCCAGGCCGTGACCGGTAGCGGCGACGCGGGCAACCCGGCGGTGGCCATGGCCCGCGTGGTGTCAGCGAGTCATCGTTTGGGTTCTTGCCCAGCACGCCATTGTGCGGCACCGAACAGCGAAATTCTCACACTCACGCGACGCCCCCGTACGCGGTTCTCGGTGGAGAAAGCAGGAATCGCCCTACCAAGCCATCGAATGGCGCCGATAACATAACACGTCCTTCGTACGGTCACAACCAACCCGCGATCCGGTTCGGTGCCGTTTATGGCAACCGTTCGACAATCGTCCAGGGTCGACGCGCGGCCACGGCGCGCGGCGCCGGGCGGCCCGGGCGTCGCGGCTTGACCCTCGACCTGGTCGAGGGGGCAGAATGCCTGCTCATGGAGGGGAACGGTCGACTTCTCGGCATCGGGGAGATGGCCCGGGCGAGCGGCCTGAGCATCAGCGCGCTGCGCTTCTACGACGGCGCCGGCGTGCTGCCGCCCGCGTCGGTCGACCCCGGCACCGGCTACCGCCGGTACGCGCGGTGGCAGCTACCGTCCGCCCGCCTGCTGGCCGGCCTGCGCCGGATCGGGATGCCGCTGGCCGAGGTCACCCGGGCGCTGGAGCTGAGTGGCTCGGATCCGGCCGCCGTGTCCCGGCTGTTGGACGCGCACCTGGGCCGGCTGGAGGAGGGCCTCGCCGACGCCCGCCGGGAGGCTGCCCGGCTCCGGGCGCTCTGCACCGGCGCCGAGCCTGAACTCCGGCTGACCGTACCGGGGCGGGAGCTGGCGGCGGCGGTCGACGCCGTCCGGTTCGCCGTCGGGGCGGATCCCGAACTGCCGATGCTCGGTGGCGTGCACTTCGCACTCGACGGGGACGTGCTCCGGCTGGTCGCCACCGACCGGTACCGGATGGCCGTCTCCGGGGTCAGCGCCGACCGGGATCCGGGCAGCGGCGCCGGGGCGACGTCCGGGGTGACCGCGCCGGTCTCGTTCGTCGACGCGGCCCGGACCCTGTTGACCGGCGGCTGGCCGGCGACCCTCACCCTCGGGCCCGCAACCGTCAGCCTGCGGGTGCGGAACCGCCGGGTCACCGGTACCCCGATGCCGCACGACTTCCCGGACTACCGCCGGCTGTTGCGGACCGCGACCGGCGGGCCGGATCGCCGCCGGGTGACGATCGACGTGGCTGGGCTTCGCGAGCGACTGACCGCCGCCGGGACCCGGACGGTGGTACGGGCGGACGACGGCGCCCGGTGCGCGGTCAGCGTCCTCGCGGTCGACGCCGCGAACCGGCTCACCGTCTCCGGTGGCGACACTCCGACCGACCCGGTGGTGCGGGTCGGAGTCGACCGGGAGTTCCTGCTCGAAGCCCTGGACGCGGTCGGCTCGGGCCAACTGGTCCTCGAACTCGACGGACCGATCCGGCCGCTGGCGGTACGCCGACTCGACGACGACCGTGCCTTCTCCATCCTGATGCCGGTGCGGATCTGAGCCCGCCTCATCCATGCGTCCGCCGATCCGACCCCGCCCCTCAGTCAGGCGTCCGCCAGCTTCGAGGGGCCGGCTGGCTCAACCGCCCTCCTGGTCAGGGTGTTGCTCGTCGAGTTCCGTGAAGAGGGTCAGTTGCAGGTGCCCGGGCGCGGCCAGCCGCGAGTTCAGCGAGTTCCACGGCGTACGGGTCGGCTCCGCGATCACCGTCGCACCCGACCGGGCCAGGGTCGCGGTGACCGCCGGTGCGTCGTCGACCTCAAGGGCGACCCGGATGTGTCCGGCGACCCGGCGGCCGACCTCAACCTCGTCGATGTACTCGGCGTGCCCGGGATCGGTGATCTCCAGGGTGGCCCGGCCGGCCTCCAGGATCGCGACCCGGCCGTCCGGCGAGGAGAAGGCGGCCCGCTCCGGCAGGCCCAGCACGTCGCGGTAGAACCGGAGGGCCTGGTCGTAGTCGTCGGCGGTGACCACCAGCCGGAGTTGCCGGACCGGAGAGGGCTCAGTCATCGCCCCAGTCTGGCACTCGATCCCGACTGACGGACACGCGGGCCAGCGAAGATAACCAACCGGACAGGAGCGATCACTTACAGTGCTTGAATGGCTTTTGTCCGGTTTAACCCGATGACTTCGGGGCGGGCACGCCGCCGGGCGGTCGCCGCGCTGGCCGTACTCGGTGGGGCGCTCGTCCTGGCGGTGGTCGTGGTCGACGCGGCGCCCGGGCCACGGCGGACCGCCGACCGGTCACCGGCGGACCTGCCCTGGCCGGCCCCGGCCACCCCGGAGATGTCGCCGAGCGCCGAGCCGACGCTGCCCGCGGCGCCGCCCCCGGCGGACCTGCCGGTGGTCGACTACGGCCCCGCACCGCGCGGCTTTCCCCGGGACCCGGCTCCGATGTCGACGGTACGGCTCGGTGAGGGACTCCGGCCGATCCGCCGGATCGCCGCGTACGACGCGCCGGGCGGCCGACCCCGGGCCTTCCTCACGCCCACCATCAGTGGAGTACCGGTGACGATGCCGATCGTGACGCGCCGGGCGGGTTGGACCGCCGTGCTGCTGCCGTCGGCGAACCGGACCATCGGCTGGGTGCCGGCCGGATCGTGGAGCACGGCGCAACTGCGCGACCTGGTCGTGGTGGCCCGGCGGACCCACCGGCTGCACTGGTACCGGGACGACCGGCTGGTCCGGTCCTGGCCGGTCAGCGTCGGCGCCTCGGCCACGCCGACACCACTGGGCCGGACCTTCATCCTCGGCCGGTCCACCCTGCCCGGCCGGGTATACGCGGACACCGAGGTCTTCGCGCTCGGTGCCGTACCCGAGGAACCGGACTCGGTGCCGTCCGGGCTGCGCGGCGCGCACATCGGGCTGCACGCCTGGTACGACGCCGCCCAGCTCGGCCGGAACAACAGCAACGGCTGCATCCGGATAGCCCGCAAGGCACAGGAACTGCTGCTCGCCGAGGTGCCCCCGGGCACCGAACTGCTGGTGCTCGACCGCTTCGCCGCACCCGTTCGGCTCTCCGGGGCCGGCCCGGTGCCCGTGGCCGCCCGCTGACCACTTCGGACCGTTCCGCCCGGTTGCCCCCGCCAACCACTCGGCACGCCGCCCATCGGCCGGTGCTAGGCTCCGGCGTCCTACGGATGGTTACCGAGACACCGGAACGGGGAGCGGGATGACTCGGATGCACCGTGGCGGAGCCGTGCTGGCTGCCGCCCTCACCCTGGTCGTACTGAGCGGCTGCACGATGCTTGGCTGGGACGGCGAGTCCGAGGCAGCGTCTCCGGAGTCGACGGCGATGCGGAACGCGACCGAGGCGATCAAACAGGCCCGCACGCTGCGCGCCACCTTCAAGACCACGCAGAGCGGTGGCACCATCGCCGGCGGAACCGTCACCGGGCAGGCCCAGGTGGAGACCGGGACCGGGATGGCGGTCTCCTGGAGCTACCGTACGGAGACCGGCTCGGGCGAGACCCAGACGATCGACGGTCGGCTGGTCGCGGTCGACGCCTCGGCGTACCTGACCTCCTCACAGTGGAAGCTGCCGGCGGGAAAGAAGTGGTTCGCGGTCTCCCCTGGCTGGCAGGCCACGCTGGACCAGCCGGTCGCGCCCGAGTGGTTCGTACTGGTGACCTCGCGGTTGCTCGACCCACGGTTCCTGCTCGACCAGGGCCTGCCCGAGGCGACCGGTGTGAAGGCCACGCCGGCGCCGGGCGAGCCGGAGGGCACCACCGGCTACACCGTGGACTGGCACTTCTCGCTGAACACCGTCGGACCGGAGCTGGCGGCCTGGGCGAAGCAGGTCGGGGACGCGGCCGTCCTCGACGTCTCGCTATATCTGGACGGGAGCGGCCGGCCGGTACGGCTGAAGGCCGGGTCTTCCACCCAGCTGATGATCTTCGACACCGAGGTCGCCTTCGACAGCTACGGCGCTCCGGTCGAGGTCGCCGCGCCCGCTCCGGCCCAGGTCGAGAAACCCTGAGCCCGGCGGCTCCAGGGCAGCGGCGAGGATTGCGCGGCGGGACGGTCTTCCCGAGCTGTCCCCGAGACGCCCTCCGGGGCGCCGGATCACCCTCCACGGTCCGGGCCCGTCACTGCGTCCCGGCCGCCGGGCTACAGGTCCCGGCGCATGCAGACCCGGGGCCACCGGTCCAGGCCGTGGCCAGCGGCTCCGGGACCTGCGCGAGCAGCGCGGCATGAGCCTGGAGCTGGTCGCCGAGCACCTGAACCGGGACCGGTCGGCACTCGGCCGCTAGGCTCGTTTTGGCTGTTTCGCATGCCCAAGCCCTACCCAGAGGTGGCCTACCTGGAGAGCCTGGCGGGCCAGATGTACTTCGAGCTGCCCAAAGCAGCAAAGTACGTCAGCGCGTACGATCGTCTTCGGGAGGCCGCACTCGGCCCACGCGAGTCGGCGCAGTTGATCAGGACGATCGCGGAGGATCTGGCATGAGTGACACCCTGCCAGCAGTGGCCTGGCACATCAGCACCCGTAGCGCAGACGTGGGTGGTAGCTGCGTCGAAGCAGGCCCAGTGCTCGACGGGTCGGGACGGGTGGCGCTGCGGCACAGCAAGGCACCCGACGCGGCGACCATCGTCTACACCCGAGCCGAGTGGGACGCCTTCGTCGCCGGAGTCAAGGACGGCGAGTTCGACTTCCACACCCCTGCTTGATCACTCTGACACTTCGACGTTCTGGTTCATCGGCTGAGCCGCGCGAGCGACCGGCTCGACGAATCGCAGGCCGCCGACCGCTCCGTGCGGGCCGGGCTCGACTCGGCCTACCGGATGCCAGGTCTTTGCCCGCCTTGGCAGCCGAGCGGACGCTGCCGAGCCAGGAGCGGCGCTATCGGCCGTCCACCGCGCATTTGTGGTGCCCTAAAGCGAAGGCGCCGGCGGCGAACGTGGCGGTCGCCGCCGTCGCCACTGCGGCACAGAGCAGCAACGTGGCGGTGTAACCGAAACGGCTGACCGCACCGCCGGCGAGGACTCCGGACAGCAGGGCGCCGCCAGTGCTCGCGTTGGCGAAAAGCGTCGTCGCTCGGCCGGCAGCTGGTGCCAGCAGGTCCTGAAAGTACCGGATGCCGGCGGCGCCGACCACCGCGATTGCGATGCCGCGGGCCGCCTGGCCGACCATCAGCAACGTCATGTCATGTGCCACGACGGTGAGACCGAAGTACACGATGAACGCCATCATGCCGGACAGGATGAGCGTCCGCTGACTGATCCAGGTCGGCAGCACGGCGAGAGCGAGGGCGGCAACGACCTCCACGATCGCGCACGCGCTGTACAGCACGCCGACCGTCGACGCCGCCTCGTGGAGCTCGCGCGTGACGAAAAGCGGAAGCGCCACCGATCCCGCATACATGGCTGTGAAGAACAACGTGACACTCGCGGTCAGCAGAATCAGTGCGGCAGGTGGCGTTGGATTGTCGGGACGAGGAGCACGATTCTGCTCGTTCTGCTGCTCGAGAGCGTCCTGCGGTGCCGGCACGGCTGTCGCGACCAGCAAGGCGATCACCGCCAGAATGACGGCCGCCGCCCGCAGGATCGCCGTGAATCCGTCCACGCCAGAAGAGCCGCTCCAATCAGCGGCCCGATCGCCCACGCGAGCGACGAGACCGAGCGCAGCAAGGGGGCGGAACGCTGACCCTCGCGGCCGTCGCCGAGGATCACTCGGGCCATACTCAGCAGTTGTGGGAAGGCCGCTGCTTTGCAGCCCACCAGCGTCGCGGCGACGATGATCAGGAGTACGAACGACCGTGTCCACGTGAACAGGGCCAACCCCAGTCCGCCCAGGACGGTCACGGCGACGGCGTAGGAGCGCCGCGGTCTGCGGTCGAACCGCCGGCCGAGGAGCCAGCTGACGGCAATGCCGCCAACGGCCGGTGCGGAGGCGAGGGCCCCGACCTGCTCCGGGCTCAGTTTGACCTCGTCCGATGCGAACAGCACGAGGTACGAGCCGACCATCGAGTTCGCGATGCCCAGCAGAAGGATCGCGGTGGCCAACGACACGAAGGTGCGTCGTAACGGCGGGGCGGGTGAGGCCGCCTCCGACCGGGTCAGTGCGTCGTTCGCCATGCTCCGTCTCTCACGCCGTACTCCGCAACCCACGTCGTTGCCCGGTCGCCGGTCAACCAATGCCCCGGATGGTGTCTCGGCAATCCTCGTCCGCGCTCGACGTGCTGGGTTACAGGCGGTGTTCGGATGCCAGCGTCGGGGGCGCGTGTCGGCGCCCAGATGTGGCGCTTGCCGGAGTACAGGTTGGTAGCGCGGCCGACACCCTTCGATGATCTCTGAGGTCGGTCCACATCACCAGGTGATCTATCCCGGACGGCCGCCGTCACCCGGAGCGACACTCGTGTCATTGACTGTGGTGGATTGCCGCGTGTTCTGGGCAGCCCTCTCGGCGTCAACAGAGCCAGTCGAGCACCTCGTCATTGGTGACGACCTGGCCGAACCGCGGCAGGACCACCGTCAACGCGTGCTCATGCTCGGTCGCCGTCATGCCGGTCATTGCGTCGGCGGCGAAGGTGACCTCGAACCCGTGATCAGACGCAGCGCACGGTCGACTCGACCCCCATCGTCGTCGCAATACCGGCCATGACCACTGTGTCCACCCCGCGCGCCCGCAGCCGGTCGGCCAAATCTGTGCCACAGGACGCGCCAATGGTGGCTTCACCACGGCGATGTCGTCGGCGGTGAAGAACTGGGAAGCGCCTGCGCCGGGTATCCGGGGCGACCCAGGTGAGGACGTCCACCACCCACCCCGACCAGCGGGCAGGCACCCTGGATATATCAAGATCAGCGAGACTTGATATATACTTCCAGACGTGAGTGATCACGCGGAGGAGGCGCACAGCATGTCCCGGACCATCCTCGACATCGATGACGAACTACTCGCCGAGGCCGCGAAGATCTTCGGCACGACCACAAAGAAAGCCACTGTCAACGCCGCACTGCAAGCGGCGGTCAACCGGGAGAAACGCCGCGAGTTCGCCGATTGGCTCAAAAATGGCGGGTTGCCTGGCCTGACCGGCCCAACCGGCTCGGCCAGGCCCGACGCGGCGTGAGCCGCGAGCGCTACCTGGTGGACAAGTCCGCACTAGCCCGCTGGCCCAAGCCAGCCGTGGCGCCCGTGCTGGACGAACTCTCGGACCGGGGCCTGTTGGCAGTTTGCGGAGCGGTGGAGATTGAAGTGATTCACAGCGCTCGTACGGCAACAGATGCGCAGCGCGCCCGTTGGCTGCTCCGCGGCTTCGACTGGCTGGCGACGCCAGACGAGGTGTGGGACCGGGCGATTGAGGTGCAGATCCAGGCACTCCGGAAGGGCAACCACCGCGCCCTGTCAATGGCCGATCTCCTCATCGCCGCGACGGCCGAACGGCACGGCGCCATCGTCCTGCACTACGACGGTGACTACGACATGATCGCCGCCATCACCGGCCAGGCCACGGTCTGGGTTACCGAGCCTGGCACGGCTGATTGATCATCTGCACCTCCACGGTCAGCCGACCTTCGTCTCCGTGCCGACCTCGTCGGTGCGGGGTACGCCGGTCCGGCCACACCGGTCATCGTCCGCGACCGCCACGGGTACCGACTCGTCGTCAGTTGGTCCGGTCCGCCGCCCGGCGCTGGTAGTGCCGGGAGACGCGGGCGCGGTTGCCACAGGACGCCTTGCACCACTCCTGACGCGGGTGCCCCTTGACGAAGTAGCGCACACAGCGGGGCGCCGGGCAGGCGGCCAGCCGGTCCCGGGCCGGGCTGGTCAGGAACTCGATCGCGGCCCGGGCCAGCCCCGCGACCAGGCGTACCCGGGCATCGGCCGGTTCCCCTGACCAGGCGAGGGTTGGAGCCGCCTGGTCCGGCCAGCTCAGTACCGGCCGGACCGGCCATCGCCCGGCGGCCTGGTTGAGCTGGTCGACAGCGTCCTGCGGTGGAAGCAGCGCGGAGGAGTCCGCCCGGCTCGGCGGCCCGGGGCGGACAGCCTGGGCGAAGAGGGTACGCACGGCGCGACGCAGTCCGACCACCTCAAGCCGGAGCCGCTCGTCGGCCTGATCCCCGGCCGGGTCGGGACTGCCGGCGTACTCGCGCAGTGGCTCCGCCTGCTGCCGGAGCCAGGCGTGCAGGCCGGCGATGTCGGCGAGGTCGTCCGCGACGCCGCCGTTGCCGTCGTGCCGGATGGTGCCAGCGAGGGCGAGCGCGAGTTGCTGGGTCATCGGCGTCTCCTCTGCTCCCGGCTTGTCCGGGCGGCTGAGCCCAGGGTAGCTTCCCTAATGGTTATAACGCGAGCAACCATTAGGGGGATCTGAGTGCTCGTCATCGCCCACCTCAGCGACACACACCTGGACAGCCATCCGCGGTCGGCCGAGCGGACCGCCCGGGTGATGGACTACCTGCACGCCCTGCCCCGACCGGTCGACGCAATCCTGGTCACCGGAGACATCGCCGACCACGGTGAGGTGGCCGAATACGAGACTGCCGCCAAGCTCCTCGACTCGCCGCTGCCGGTGCTGACCTGCCCCGGCAACCACGACGTGCGGGACGCGTACCGGAAGGGTCTGCTCGGCGACTCGCGCGGCGGGACCGGCCCGATCAACAGCCGGCACGACGTGGCCGGTGCCGTCTTCCTGCTCGCCGACTCGTCGGTGCCCGGCCGGGACGACGGGCACCTCGACGCGGAGACCATGGGCTGGCTCGCCGACGAGTTGGACGCCACTCCGGCCGGAGCGCCGGTCTTCGTCGCCTTCCACCACCCACCGGTCGCCCTGCACCATCCGGTGATCGACCCGATGCGACTGCTGCCGGCCGAGCCGCTGGCCGCGCTGCTCGCCACCCATCCGCAGGTCGTCGCGGTGCTGACCGGGCACTTCCACACCTCCGCCGCGAGCACCTTCGCCGGCCGACCGCTCCGGATCGCCCCGGGGGTCGTCTCCACGCTCCGGCTGCCGTGGGAGGGCGACGGGCCACTGGTCGACCTGGCCCAGCCGCCCGGGGTGGCGTTCCACGTCTACGACGACGCCGGGTTGCTGACCACGCACTACCGGGTGGTGGTCTGAGCCGTGCACGGCATCGCCGTACTCGGCTTCCTGGCCGCCGTCGCGCCGATCACCGCGACCCCGGGCACCAGCCTGGCCCTGGTCGTCTCACGGGTCGCCGCCGGCGGGCGCCGGCAGGGTTGGTGGGTGATCCTGGGTACCCTCACCGGCCTCTACGTGCACGCGATGCTCGCCGCCGTCGGGCTGGCCGCGCTCGTGCTCCGCTCGTCCCAGGCGTTTCTGCTGGTCAAGCTGCTTGGGGCCGGCTATCTGGTCGGCCTCGGGGCGTGGCTGCTCTGGTCGACGACCCGCCGCTGGTCACGGGCAGAGCGGTCGCCTCGATCCCGTACCGCAGCCGGACCGAGCACGGCAAACGGACCGAGCACGGCAGACGGACCGAGCACGGTGGACGGACCGAGCACGGTGGACGGACCGTCGGCGGCCCGGGCCCGGCGGTTGCCGTGGCGGGGACACCATCCCTACCTCCAGGGGCTTCTCGGCAACGTGCTCAACCCGAAGGCCGCGGCCATCTACCTGACCCTCGCCCCGCAGTTCCTCGACGTCGACGGTCCGGTGCTCATCCCGATGCTGGTACTCGGCACGGCGCACGCGCTGCTCGTCGGCTGCTGGCTCGCCGGCTGGACCGCGATCTCGGGCGCGGCCGCCCGACTGCTGCGCACCGTACGGGTCCGCCGGGCGCTCGACCGGGCGAGCGGCGTGACCCTGGTCGGCCTCGGTGTCCGTACGGCGGTGAGCTGAGACCGCACCGCACCGGCTCTCGCGGTCGAGCGTGACACCGGGCGCCGCCCTATGTAGAGTTCCGCGCATGGGTAGTGAGGTGCGAGTGACCACCGCCGTGGCGCGGGTACTCGCCGCGTTCCTCGAAGACGCGACGACAGACCGCTACGGACTGGACCTGATCGGCACGACCGGGCTGCCCAGCGGCACCCTTTATCCGATCCTGGTCCGGCTGCAACGGGCCGGCTGGGTCGACTCGGCCTGGGAGGAGATCGACCCGGTCGAGGCGGGCCGGCCCGCGCGGCGCTACTACCGGCTCACCCCGGACGGTCTGGCCCGGGCCCGCACCGAACTGGCCCTGCTGCACCAGCAGCTCGGCGGCACCGCCCAGCCGACCAGCTCGAAACCGAGGCCGGCATGAACCGGCCAGTCGACCAGGGCGAGCCGCAGAGCGACGGAGAACGGCCGACCGGCGCGGGCGAACCGGAGACCGGACAGCAGCCGCCAGCCGCCCCGGGTGGATCCGCGACCGGCGGCAGGGGCGTGCCGGTGATCGCCGATGCCCTGCTCCGGATCGCCGCGCGGCGCTGGCCCGCCGAGTTGCGGATGCTGCCGGAGTGGCGCGCCGAACTGGCGGCGATCCGCGCCGAGCCGGGCGCCGGCCCGGTGAACCGGGCCGTCCGGCAACTGCGGTTCGCGGTCAGCCTCGCCGGCTCGCCACCGGCCGAGGACGGGCACGGCGTACCGCGCGGCTGGCGGGAGGTGCTGCCCGGTGCCGGCAGGGCCCTGCAACCGGTGCTGGCGCTGCTCGGCGCGATGCTGCTCTGCCAGGTGCTGATCGGCGCACTCCAGATGGTGGGCACGACCGTGTTGACGCTGACCCGGGGATACCCGGGCGGCGCCGGCCCGGGTTCCCCCGGCATCGACTGGGCCGGCAACGTCGCCTCGGTCGCCGGTCTCGCGACAGG
Source organism: Plantactinospora sp. B6F1 (assembly GCF_040120695.1). Classification (NCBI taxonomy): domain Bacteria; kingdom Bacillati; phylum Actinomycetota; class Actinomycetes; order Micromonosporales; family Micromonosporaceae; genus Plantactinospora; species Plantactinospora sp. B6F1. The sequence continues at coordinate 261,033 of NZ_JBEEAC010000007.1, forward strand.
GGCCGCGTTCGCCGGTTGGCTCGGCGGATGGCTGGGCCGGCGACTGCCGGTGGACCAGGCCCGGCACATCCGGCTCGGCGTGGCCGTCCCTGCGGTGCTGGCCCCGCTGCTGATGGCAGCCGGGGCGGTGGCCCTGCACCTGGTCACACACTCCACTCCGGAACCGCAGCCGGGCGTCACCGTGCTGGTCTCCGAGCCGATACCGGCACTACTGCTCTGGGGCGTCCTCGTCGCACCGCTCGGCGGGGCGGCCGCCCGGCTCGTCCATCGTGGACGGCGCCGGATGGCGGCACTGCTCGCCGTCGGGGGCGGACTGCTCGCGCTCGAACTGGTCGCGGTGCTCGCCGGCTGGCACGCGGCGGTGGCGGAGAACCTGAGTTTCGGTACCGCACCATGGTGGTTCCCGCTCAGCCTGCTTGACCCGCACGGCAGCGGGGTCCGGTTCGGCCGGGTCTCGCAGGGCTACGTGGCGTCGGAGATGGTCGTGATGATCGTCGCGAACACCATGCGCCCGCTGCTCGCCTGCACCGCGTTCGGACTCTGCTACGGCATGGCGGCGGCCCGGACCCGCCGGACCGTTCCGACGGCCGACGCGGCAGACCCGGCCGACGCAGCAGACCCGGCAAGCGCAGCGGACCCGGCCAGCGCAGCCGGCACCGCCGATCCGGCAACCGCGGTCGGCGCGCCCAGCGGCCGGACGCCGATCGGCCGGCGGTCGGGCTGGAGCCGGGCCGGTGCCGGGCTCCGCCGCTTCGGCGTGGCGGTCGCGGCGGTCGGGCTGGGCCTGTGGGCGTACGCGGCGACGGTCCTCACACCGGGGCTCTCCGAGGTGGCGGCGGTCGACGAGGTGCAGAGCTGGGAACTGCACCTGTGGGCCCAGGAGCTGCGCCAGGCCGGGATCGTGTTCGCCGTACTCGGGCTGCTGGTGGTGTCCGCCGCCCGTGGCCCGGTACTGCTGCCCGGGCTGGGCACCGCCGCGCTGCTGCTCGCCGTCGACTCGGTACTCGACGCCGCCGACCTCGCCCGGCCGGGCCTGCTGCCCGCGGCCTTCGGCGTCGGTGTGGCGGTGCTGTCGCTTGGCTGGTGGCTCGGCGGCGCCCTCGCCCGCCGGACCGAACGGGGTGACCGGGCGGCTGTTCCGGAACACGTCGTACGGCGGCGGCTCGCCTGGGCGGCCGCGGTGGCCGCGTGGTGTGCTCCGGCGCTGCTGTTCCGGGCGAACTGGTCGGGCGAGCTGACCCCGCCCGGGTACCCGATCGGGACCGCACTCACCGCCGCCGCGTTCGCGGCGCTGGCCGGGACGACCGCGCTCGCCGTACGCGAGAATCGGCTGCCGGTCGCGGTCGCCGCTCCCCTGGTCGGGGTGCCGGTGCTGCTGATGGCCGCCCTCGGCGCACTCGTCGGCGGCGCCGTCGACGAGGTCAGCTTCGCCTCCGCGCTCGGACCGGCCCTGCTGACCGTCGCGCTCGCCACCATGGTCCTCCGGCGGCGCCCCGGAGCCGCCTGGCGGTGGGCCGCCCTCGGCGCCGGCGCGGTGCTACTCGGCCTGCCGTCGGCGTACGCGCAACTCGCCCTCGCCCCGCTGCTCGGCGACCCGTTGCAGCGCGCCGCGGACTACGGCCGGCCGGTCGACGGGCTGCCCTACCTGACCGGCGCGGTACTGCTCGCCGCCGTGCTGGCCGTGGTGATCGCCATCCGGGTGGCGCCGGGCCGACCGACCCCGACGATTCCTGGCCCCGGCCCGAACCCGCCCGACGACGATGCAGGGGTCTGCACCGGCACGGGACCTGGGAAGGTGCATGCGCCTGCCGATTTGGCCGGCAGCCTCGACCCCACCGGCCGCGGCGCAACGTCGTCACCGTCACCCTGGCGGGGCGACGCCAGCTCCACCGGCTGGGCCGGCGGCTGACCCGGGTCCGGGACGACCGGCGCCGGTGAGCCGTCGCCAGAGGAAGCGCAGCATCAGCGCCCACTTGAAGGCCAGCTGCGCGTTGTCGGCGGCGGCGCCGTGCCCGCCCTCGATGTTCTCGTAGTAGGAGACGTCGTAGCCGTACCCGCGCATCCGGGCGGCCATCTTGCGGGCGTGGCCCGGATGCACCCGGTCGTCCCGGGACGAGGTGACGAGCAGGACCGGCGGATAGGACCGCCCCGGCCGGATGTTGTGGTACGGCGAGTACTCGCGCAGGAACGCCCAGTCGGCCTCGTCGTCCGGGTCGCCGTACTCGGCCATCCAGGAGGCGCCGGCCAGCAGCAGGTGGTAGCGGCGCATGTCGAAGAGCGGCACCCGGGCCACCACCGCGCCGAACAACTCCGGAAACCGGGTCAGCATCACCCCCATCAGCAGACCACCGTTGCTGCCGCCCTCGATGCCGAGCCGCGCCGGCACGGTGATGCCCCGGTCCACCAGGTCGGTCGCCACGGCGGCGAAGTCCTCGTACGCCCGGAGCCGGTTCTCCCGCAGCGCCGCCCGGTGCCAGCGCGGGCCGAACTCGCCGCCGCCCCGGATGTTGGCGACCGCGTAACTGCCGCCCCTGGCCAGCCAGCCCCGCCCGATGATCCCGCTGTAGCTCGGCGTCCAGGCCATCTCGAAGCCGCCGTAGCCGGTCAGCAGGGTGGGTCCGGTCGACGGCTCCCCCGCCGGGCCGACCAGGAAGTACGGCACCCGGGTCCCGTCGGCGGACCGGGCGTGCAGTTGCCGGACCGCCATCCCGGCCGGGTCGAAGAACGCCGGGTCCCGCTTCAAGGTCTCGGCCGGCCCGCCGACCGTGCCGTGGTGCAGTGCGGTCGGCGCCAGGAAGTCGGTGCTGGCCAGCAGGTACTCGTCGGTGTACTCCGGATTGGTGTCGACGATGACCACGTGCCGCTCCTGCGTCGGCACCGCCGCCGGCAACGGTCGCCGGTGCCAGCCGTCCGCGCCGGGCGTGAGGACCTCGATCCGGCCGCGGACGTCGACCAGGCTGCTCAGGATCAGGTGGGACCGGGTCCAGGCGTGCCGGCCGGGCGCGCTGTCCGGGCCGGGCGCGAAGACCACGGTCAGGTCGCGCTCACCGGCGAGGAACCGGTCCAGCCGGGTGACCAGGATCGTGCCGGCGGCGTACGTCCGGCCGCCGACCGCCCAGTCCGAGCGGAGCGCGATCAGCAGCCATTCCCGGTGTACGTCGGTTTCGGCGTCCTCCGGCACGTCGATCCGGACCAGTTCGCCGTCGACGGTGCGCAGGAACTCCTCCCGACGGAAGAAGTCCAGCCGGCGGCCGAGGAAGTCACGGACGAAGCCCGGCGTCGGATCGTGCACCGCGTAGACCGAGACGTCGTCGTCCCGGCCCTGGTAGACGACGGTGGCCTCGGCCAGCGGGGTACCCCGGCGCCAGCGCTTGACGATCCGGGGATAGCCGGAGGCGGTCAGCGATCCGGGGCCGAAGTCGGTGCCGACGTAGATGTGGTCGGCGTCGATCCAGCTGACGTCGCTCTTCGCCTCCGGCAGGGCGAAGCCGTCGGGTACGAAGGCCCGGGTCGTCAGGTCGAACTCGCGGACCACGCTGGCGTCCGAGCCGCCCCGGGCCAGCCTGATCAGGCAACGCCGGTGCCCGGGCCGCGCCACGATCGCGCCCTGCCAGGTCCACGGCTCGCCCTCGGTGGCGGCAAGCGCGTCGACGTCGAGCAGCACCTCCCAGCTCGGCTCCGTCCGGCGGTACTCGTCGAGCGTGGTACGCCGCCACAGCCCCCGGGGGTGGGCCTCGTCCTTCCAGAGGTTGTAGAGGTAGGTTCCGTCCCAATGCACGAACGGCACCCGGTCCGCGGCGTCCAACACCTGACGCAGCTGCGCGTTCAGCGTGTCGAACGCGGGGTCGTCGGCCAGCGCGGCTCGGATCTCCGCGTTGCGGGCCCGTACCCAGGCGGTCACCTCGGGGCCGGAGAGCGCCTCCAGCCAGCGGAATTCGTCGTGGAGATCCGGGGACACGCAGGGTTCCTACCACAGAAGGTGAACAATGTTTCCGCTCAGTCAGATGGCGGATTGAACTTCCGGACGCCGAAAAACGATCTAACTAAGGTGGGACGTTCCTTACACCTCGGCCGCGCTGTACTGGTGGTGCTGTTGCTCGGTGCGGTGGTGGTGCTGGCCGGGCCGCCGGCACCGGCGGTGGCGCACGCCGCGGTGGTCGACACGGTGCCGCAGCAGCAGGCCGTCCTCGGCTTCTCCCCCACCGAGGTCACGATCACCTTCAGCGAACCGGTGGCCCTGGTGCCGGGCCGGTCCCAGGTGCTGGCCCCGGACGGCAAGCGGATCAACGACGGGGACCCGAGCGTCCGGGACGCCACGCTGCGGATCCCGATCCGGGTCGCCGACCGGCCGCTCGGCACGTACCTGGTCAGCTACCGGGTGATCTCCGCCGACAGCCACCCGGTCGCCGGCAGCTACACCTTCGCGGTCGGCGCCGCGTCGGCCAGCCCGCCCGAACCGGCCGACGAGGCGGTACGCCTCGACGTCCAGGTCGCGGTGCCGGTGACCAGGTACCTCGGGTATGCCGGGCTCGTCCTGCTGATCGGTCCGGCGCTGCTGCTCGGGCTGCTCTGGCCGCGCCGGCTGTCCCGCCGGGGCGCCGTGCGGCTGGTCCGGATCGGGCTGCTGCTGGTCGCGGCCGGCACCCTGGCCGGGTTCTGGGCGCAGGCGCCCTACACCAGCGGTGCCGGGCTGCTGGACGTCTCCGCCACCGAACTGCGGCAGGTGCTCGGCTCGGACTTCGGGCTGGCGCTCGCCGCCAGGCTGGGCATCCTGGCGCTGGTCGCCGCCCTGCTGCCGCCGGTGCTGGCCGGTCGGGCCGGTCGGGTCCGGGTCGGACTGCTGGTCGCGCTCGGGCTGGCGGGTCTGGCCACCTGGCCGCTGGCCGGACACGCCGCCGCCTCCCCCACCCCGCTGGCCAGCGGCATCGCCGGTGTCGTACACCTGGCCGCGATGTCGGTCTGGCTCGGCGGGCTGGTGACCCTGGTCGGCTTCCCGCTGCGGACCGCCCACCCCCGGGTGCTGGCGGCCATCCTGCCCGTCTGGTCCCGCTGGGCGGGCATCGCCGTGCTCTGGCTGGTCGCCGGTGGTGTGGTGCAGGCGGTGGTCGAGGTCGGCACACCGGGGGCGCTCTTCGGCACCGGCTACGGACGGCTGGTACTGGTGAAGGTGGCGCTGCTGGCCCTGCTGCTCGGCGCCGCCGGGTACGCCCGCCGCCTGGTCGGCCGCCGGGTGACCGCCACCGCAGCCGCCGGGGCGGCGGTCGCCGGGCGGCGGCGGTTGCGCCGGACGGTCGGCCTGGAGGTGCTGGTCGGCCTGGTCGTGCTCGGGGTCAGCTCGGTGCTGGTACAGACGACTCCGGGACGCAACGCCGGGATCGAGGCCGAGATCGCCGCCTCGGACACCTTCGCCCAGACCCTCAGCTCACCGCTCTACACCCTCCAGTTCGACGTCTACCCGGTGCAGCTCGGGCCGCACAACACCGTGCACGCCTACGTCTACACCCCGGACGGCAAGCCGCTGCCGGCGGTGGAGTGGACGCTGACCGCCGCGCTGCCGGCGCAGGGTGTCGAGCCGACCGACACCCCGATGCTGGGCATCGAGCCGCACCACGCGGTCGGGGCGGTGAACTTCCCGATCCCCGGCGACTGGGAGTTGCGGTTCACCGTCCGCACCTCGGAGTTCGACCAGGCCACGGTGCGCACCGTCGTACGGGTGCGCTGAGCGGCGCGGGTCAGGGCTCGACGCGGCCCGGGTCAGGGCTCGACCAGGCCGGCCCGGATGGCGTACCGGGTGAGGTCTATTCGGTCCCGCATGCCGAGTTTGGCCAGGATGTTGGCGCGGTGCCGGTCGACCGTCTTCACGCTTATCACCAGCGCCTCGGCGATCTCCTTGGCCGAATTGCCCTCGGCGATCAGCTTTATGATCTCCTCCTCGCGGGGCGTCAGAATGCTCTCCGGCAGCTTCTCGCCCTGCCGGGCCCGGTGCAGGTAGTCCCGGATCAGCGCGGTGATCGCACCCGGGTAGAGAAACGGCTCGCCGCGCATCGCCGCCCGGCACGCCTCCAGCAGGTCCCGGTCGGCGACCGACTTGAGCACGTAGCCGGAGGCCCCGGCCCGAAGCGCCTCGAAGAAGTACTGCTCGTTGTCGTGCATGGACAGCATCAGGATCCGTACCCCGGGCGCTCGCCGGGAGATCTCCCGGGCCGCCTGGAGGCCGGTCAACCTCGGCATCGCGATGTCCAGGATGACCAGGTCGACCTCGGTGCGCCGGACCGCCTCCACCGCCTCCGCCCCGTCGGCGGCCTCGGCCACCACCCGCAGGTCGGGCTCGGCGTCGAGGATCAGCCGCAGGCCCCGCCGGACCAGCGCGTGGTCGTCCGCCAGCAGGATGCGGGTCTTCGTCGTGGACACGCTCACGCCCCCCTCTCCCCCGGTCCGCAGGCCGGCACGGTGAGCCGGACCTCGGTGCCGGCGCCGGCTGTGGCGGTGATGGTCAACCGGGCCCCGATCAACAGCGCCCGCTCCCGCATCCCCCGAATGCCGGCGCCTTCCTCGCGTACCTCGCCGAGGCCGTCGTCGGCGACCCGTAGCACCACCGTGCCGGCCCCGGCCCGCAGCGACAGTTCGACCCGGCCGGCCCGGGCGTGTCGGGCCACGTTGGTCAGGCTCTCCTGGGCGATCCGGTAGATCACCAGCTCCTTTTCCGCACTCAGCGCAGGCAGGTCCGGTGTTGATCGCCGCACTACCGGCACCCCACTGACCTGGGAAAACTCGGTCGCCAGCGCGTTGAGTGCGCTGAGTAGCCCGAGGTCGGTCAGGACGTCCGGCCGGAGCCGCCGGGCCACCCGTCCCACGTCGTCGAGGCTCTCCCGCAGCGTCTCCTGCACCGCGTGCAACTCCTCGCGCAGTTCGGCCGGGGCCCGGTCGACCGCCCGTTTGAGTCCCAGCAGCACCACCGTGAGGCTCTGCCCGATCTCGTCGTGCAGTTCCCGGGCGATCCGCTGCCGCTCCCCCTCCTGCGCGGCGAGCGCGTGCGCGCTGCTGGCGCTGCGCTCGGCCTCCAGCCGGTCGAGCATCGCGTTGAAGGTCTCGATCAGGTTGGTCAGGTCACCGTTGCCGGCGTCCACCAGCCGATCCCCGGATCGCAGCAGGTCGACCCGGCGCATCAACATGGTCAGCGCGTCCAGCGGGGCCAGGCTGGCCCGCAGCAGCAGGGCGTTCACCGCCAGGATCAGCGCCAGCCCGACGGTCAGCACCGGGATCTCGGCCAGCAGCACCGGTGAGGATACGGTGGCCGGGGAGAGTGCCAGCACCAGCGTGCCGATCGTGAAGACCAGGCCGTTGAGCAGGAACAGCCGCCGGAACAGCGCCTGGGCCGGGGCGCGGCGACCGGGGCGGCCGGACTGCCCCGGGGCGTCCGGTCCGGGCTCCCCTGTCCGGTCGGTGGTGTCGGTCACCCTGCCAGCCTCGCCCGTGAGCTACCGGTTTGTCCATCTGGTCGGGCACCCACCGCGGCCGGGCCGACGGGTCAGCACCGTGGGTGACCTGCATGTCCCACCCCACCACAGATGGGTGTCCGACCCGATGGTCGGGTGGGCCGCTTCCGGCGAATTCTTGATACCGGAACCGGCGGCCAAACCCGAGACCGAGACCGGAACCGGCATCCGAGCCCCTGCGACCGAGCCTACGAGCACGGCCGGCGTACGGGACGGCGCCGCCACGCCGCCCCTACCCCGAGCGAGGCCCTAAGTGGATATCACCCGGACCACAGTTCCCGGCGTCGGCGTCGTGAACCACTTCCTGACCCGGGGCGGGCAACGTTTCGGCGTACTGCTGGACCAGAGCGGCCTACGGTCCCTGCTGATCTACGGACCGGACGATCCGGACGTACCGGTGGAGCGGATCACGCTGGAACAGGACGAGGCCGACCAATTCGCGGAGGTGCTGCACACCGCCCCGATCGCCGACCGGCTCGCCAACCTGGAGCGCCGCCTCGCCGAGCTGCACGGCGGATCCGCGTGATCGCGGTACGCACCCGCGGCCGCATCGCCGGCCAGGCCCCCCGGCGCCCGGAGAACCCGTCGTCGCAGGAGGGCTATGTTGTCGAAGAGTCCTTCGGGATTGTCGGAGAATCCCTCAAGCCCTACCGTTGCGGCGCGACGGCCAACGTTGGTCCGCGCCCGGGGAGATGGTGGAATGCAGGCGCAGCAGATCGCCGCGGTGGTGCCGACGGTGACCGTCCACGATTCGGTGGCCCGCGCGGTCCGGCTGATGGCCCTGCGCCGGCTGCCCGGAATGATCGTGGTGGACGACCGCGGCAGACCAAAGACCGTGCTCCCCGGCACCCAGGTGCTCCGGATGGCGGTGCCGAGGGCGTACCGGGAGGATGCGGTGCTGGCCCGGACCATCGACGAGGCCCGCGCCGACCTCTTCTGGGAGGAACTGGACAACCTGACCGTGGGCGACTGTCTGTTCCGGGAACCGGACCGGGTCACGACCGTCGGCCTGGACGGAACGCTGCTGGAGGTCGCCGCACTGATGGCTCGCCAGCGCAGCCCGCTGGTGGCCGTGGTCGACGGCGCCGGGGTACTGGTCGGGGCGATCACCCTGGACCGGGTACTCGCCGAGTTCGCGGTGGTGGACTCGGACACCTGACCCCGGCCGGGCCGGCCGCCGCGCGTCGTGCGGCGGACGGTTGCCCCGGCACCGCGCCGCCGGGTGGCACCTCCCGACCGGAGTTCGTGCGATGAGCGCCCTGGCGGCGCTCGTCATCTTCGTGGTGGCGTTCTTCTTCATCGCCACCGAGAAGGTGGACAAGGTCAAGGTGGTGCTGATCGCCGCCGCCGCGATGCTGGTGTTCGGCTTCGCGCCGGGGGCGGACGTCTACTTCTCCGAGCACGAGGGAATCGACTGGAAAGTCATCTTCCTGCTGCTCGGGATGATGATCATCGTAGGCGTGCTGAAACAGACGGGTCTCTTCGACTACCTGGCGATCTGGGCCGCCAAGAAGTCGTCCGGCCGGCCGTACCGGCTGATGGTGATGCTGATGCTGATCACCGCCATCGCCTCGCCGTTCCTGGACAACGTCACGACGATCATGCTGGTCGCCCCGGTCACCGTGGTGGTCTGCAACCGGCTGCACATTCCGGCGCAGCCGTACCTGATCGCCGAGATCCTCGCCTCCAACATCGGCGGTGCCGCGACCCTCATCGGTGACCCGCCCAACATCATCATCGGCAGCCGCGCCGGGTTGACCTTCACGGACTTCCTGGTGCACATGGCCCCGGTGGTCGTGGTGATCTTCGCGGTCTTCGTCGTCTTCACCCGGGTGCTGTTCCGCAAGTCGTTCAAGTACAACCCGGAACACGTCGAGGCGGTACTGGCACTGCAGGAGCGCCGGGCGATCACCGACGTACGGCTACTGGTCCGCTGCCTGGTCGTCCTCGGCCTGGTGGTGGTCGCCTTCGGGCTGCACTCGGTCCTGCACATCGACCCGTCGGTGGTGGCGATGGTCGGCGCCGGCGTGATGCTGATGGTGTCCAAGATGGACGTGTCCGAGGTGCTCGACGAGGTCGAGTGGCCGACCCTGGTCTTCTTCGTGGGCCTGTTCGTGATGGTCGCCGGCCTGGTGCACACCGGCGTGATCACCACGTTCGGCGGGTGGGTGATCGACCAGGTCGACGGCGACTTCTTCGCCGCCGCGACCGCGCTGCTCTTCGGCTCGGCGGTGCTCGGTGCCTTCTTCGACAACATCCCGTACGTCGCCACCATGGCTCCGGTGGTGGAGGGGCTGGTGGCCGAGGCGCCCGACCCGACCACCGGGCAGGCACTGTGGTGGGCCTTCGCCCTCGGCGCGGACTTCGGCGGCAACGGCACGGCGGTCGCCGCCAGCGCCAACGTGGTGGCGATCGGCATAGCCGCCCGTACCGGCCACCGGATCTCGTTCTGGCAGTTCACCCGGTACGGCATCATCGTCACGCTGCTGAGTACCGTGCTCGCCTGGGTCTACGTCTGGCTGCGGTACTTCATGTGATACCGGTCCGGCCCGGCGCGGAAGCGGTGCGCTCCGCGCCGGGTTGCCGGATCAGTGGCCCCGGGCCAGCCACTCGTCGAGATGCGGTGCCTCGGCACCGATGGTGGTACTCGGTCCGTGCCCGGTGTGCACCACCGTCTCCGGCGGCAGGCTCAACAGCCGCTGCCGGATCGACTCGACGATCGTGCCGAAGTCGCTGAACGACCGACCGGTCGCCCCGGGGCCACCCTGGAACAGGGTGTCGCCGGTGAAGACCGCCCCGAGACCGGGCACGTACAGCGAACAGGCCCCGGGGCTGTGGCCGGGGGTGTGCCGGACCTCCAGCGTGACCCCGGCCACCTCGATCGACTGCCCGTCCCGCAGTTCCCCGCCGGGCGGCACCCCCGGGTGCACCATGTCCCAGAGCACCCGGTCCGCCGGGTGCAGCAGTACCCGCGCACCGGTCGCCTCGGCCAGCTCCGGCGCGACCCGCACGTGGTCGTCGTGGGCGTGCGTGGCCAGGATGGCGAGTACCCGCCGGTCGCCGACCGCGGCCAGGATCGCGCCCACGTCGTGCGGCGCGTCGATCACCACGCACTCGGCGTCGTCGCCGACCACCCAGAGATTGTTGTCCACCTCGAAGGTCTGGCCGTCGAGCGAGAAGGTACCCGAGGTGACCGCGTGGTCGATGCGGACCGCCATCAGAGGATCACCACCGATCGCAGCACGTCGCCCTGGCCCATCTTGTCGAACGCGGCCTCCACCTGGTCGAGGGCGATCTCCTCGGTGACGAACGCGTCCAGGTCGAGCCGGCCCTGAAGGTAGAGCGAGGTCAGCATCGGGAAGTCCCGGTCCGGCAGGCAGTCGCCGTACCAGCTCGACTTGAGCGCGCCGCCCCGGCCGAAGACGTCGAGCAACGGCAGGTCGGGAACCTTCATCTCCGGGGTGGGCACCCCGACCAGCACGACCGTGCCGGCCAGGTCGCGGGCGTAGAACGCCTGCTTCCAGGTCTCCGGCCGCCCGACCGCCTCGATCACCACGTCCGCGCCGAATCCGCCGGTCAGCTCCCGGATCGCCGCCACCGGGTCGGTCTCGCTGGCGTTGACGGTGTGCGTCGCGCCGAATCCCCTGGCCCAGTCCAGCTTTCGCGGGTCGGTGTCGACCGCGATGATCGTGGTCGCGCCGGCCAGCGCCGCGCCGGCCACGGCGCCGTCGCCGACTCCGCCGCAGCCGATGACCGCGACCGAGTCGCCCCGGGTCACGCCGCCGGTGTTCACCGCCGCGCCGAGGCCGGCCATCACACCGCAGCCGAGCAGCCCGACGGCGGCTGGCCGGGCGGCCGGGTCGACCCTGGTGCACTGCCCGGCGTGTACCAGGGTCTTCTCCACGAAGGCGCCGATCCCGAGCGCCGGGGAGAGTTCGGTGCCGTCGGTCAGGGTCATCTTCTGCCCGGCGTTGTGGGTGGCAAAGCAGTACCACGGCCTGCCGCGCCGGCACGCCCGGCAGGTGCCGCAGACCGCCCGCCAGTTGAGCACCACGAAGTCGCCCGGCTCGACGTCGGTCACCCCGGCACCAACCTGCTCGACGATTCCGGCGGCCTCGTGCCCGAGCAGGAACGGGAAGTCGTCGTTGATGCCACCCTCGCGGTAGTGCAGGTCGGTGTGGCACACGCCGCAGGCCTGCACCCGCACCACGGCCTCGCCGGGGCCGGGATCCGGTACGACGATGGTGGTGACCTCGACCGGCGCACCCTTGGCCCTGGCAATGACCCCGCGCACTTCCTGGCTCACGCTGCCTCCTCAAGATCTCGGTCCCGCACCAGGAAGTCTGGCAGGCCACGGCCTCCTTCGCACCGGCCGGCAACCACCGTAATTCGGGACGACCGTCGCGGTCGGGCCGATCCGGGACGGCGAGTTCGCCGCCCTGCTGCCTTCCCGGACCGGACTCCGGGGCCCGGCGTCCCGTCCGACGCCGGGTGTCCGGTTTTTGGTCATGATCGCCGTCGGTGGCGGGGCCGGATCGCGGAACACCGGGCCGCCGGCCATGGTTATACCCGGCGTACGTCCGCAGCAGCACGCCCCGGCGGGGCCGCCCGCAGGGGTGTTGTGCTGTGGGGCTTTGGTTTTCCCCCCGAGTTTCTTCGGGTTTCTTTCCTTTCGACCTGCCCGTCTGTCGGGTGGTGTCGTACCCCCGGAATGGAAGGCGACCATCATGACTTTCGTCAACCGATGGCTCCCGGCCATCACCGAG